>JAKSOU010000030.1 GCA_024405435.1 Akkermansia sp.
CGATGATGTTGGCGCCTTCCTCCGTGAGCACGGTCATGGAGATGTTCACGCTGTCTATGACGGGGTTGTAGAGGATTTGGCCGTCCACCTCGATGCGGTCGCCGAACACCTCAATCTCCTTCTCCTTGCCGGTGGAGGAAATCACGGGCACGGAGGTGGTCTCGTAGTTGGGGTAGCCGCGCTCGGGGTCGCCCTTGCCCATGGAGTGGCGGATGGTGAAGGTGACGTTGAACTCCACGATATCCTCGCAGAGGAAATGCTTCTCGTCCTCGGCCTCGTAGGGAGCGTAGGCGGTCTTGAGGTTGAGGGTGCCCAGCAGGCGCTCGAACGTGGTGCGCGGGGGCACCAGGTGGCGGTACAGGGAGAAGCGCGGGAACATCTGCTCCCCCCTGCTCTCCTTGGTGGCGGGCAGGTTGAGCACCTGGTCGCGGTAGAGCAGGCGGTAGCCCACGCACAGCACATCGCCCTGGGTCTCGCTGGTGTGGGCGCGGGTGTCGCGGTAGGAGCGGCGGAGGGAGGGACTGCTGCTGACGGTGGGGTTGCGGTCCACGGTGCTGGTGAAGAAGACGCACTGTGCGGAGCGCGGAATCTTCATGTCCTTGTCCAGGCCCTGCACCTCCTTGGCGGCGCGGCCGAAGAGCCACTCGTATCGGTTGTCGCCGATGCGCATCTGCATGGACTCGAAGTCGTGGCTGATGCAATCCATGGCGATCCTGGCGCGGGAGCCTGTGCTGATATCCTCCTGCACGAGGCGCCAGATATCGATGCCCTTGGTGGTCATCTGCATGATCACGAGCACCAGGATGGCGGTGATGGCCATGGCGGTCATCAGCTCGATGAGCGTGAAGCCGCGGCGTATCGTCTTAGTGAAATTCTTCATGGCTTATCGGCGGAATGAGAGGTTGGCGGAGAATGCGGGGCGGCCGAGGCGCTTCCAGGGCTTGTTCTTGTAGCGCGCGGGGTTGGGGGGCGACATGATGTAGAAATCCGCGCGGTAGTAGACGATGGCGCCGCGTACGGTGTTGTTCTCCTCGATGATGAATCGCTCCGGTGACTGGGCGCCCTTGATGGTACCGGGCTTGGAGGCGGGCTTGAAGGAGCCGTTGGTCTGGGGCTCCAGCTCGGTCATGCGCACCACGAACACGTTGCCCACCGCATCCTTGATTTCCTTGCCGTGCACGGGGTCGTCCATGGGGCAGGCGATGGTGATGAGCTGGGTGTAGCCGTTGGGCTGGTTCTTGCCGGCGGGAAGCGCGGGGTAGGTGCCGTCCGGGCGCAGGCCCTCGCGCGTGTCGGCGCGGTAGGAGAAGATGACGATGGCGCTGCTGGGCTTGTCGCTGCGCTGCATCCAGTAGAACGCCTTGTCGAAGGGGGTGATGAAGCTGGTGGGGGTGGAGGTCTGCGCGGTTTGTGAGGCCTGCTGGTTGCCGCGCAGCATGTTCATTTCGGTGCGCAGGACGGTGGTGATGCGCTCCGCCTCCTGGCGGGCCAGGGCCTGGCGGATCATGCCGCGCGCCGGCACGAACACCACCAGGAACAGGGAAAGCAGCACGCCCACAAGGCCGATGGCCAGCAGGGTCTCCACCAGGGTGAAGCCGCCGCGCCGGGTGCTCAGGTTGGTTTTCTTCATATCAAAGGGGGTTCAGCGATTATTGTTGGATGGCCTGGTCGATGGTGCGCAGGCGTGTGGTGTTGCCGTTGGGCCAAACCACGATGCCCTTGGCACCGGCGGGGCGCTTCATGTTGTCAGTGGAGGCGGGGATGATGCCGTTCTTGGCGGTACGGCCGCTGCCGGGGTGGCCGTAGATGAAGACCATGCGCTGCGCGCGGGTGGGGTTGCTGGGGGAGGCGCCGGGCGCGGCGAAGCGGCCCTTCTCGTCGAACTCGATGTAGTACACCTTGGTGGAACCCTTGTTGGAGAGGCGGGCGGAGTCCTGCCCCAGGCCGTCCTCACCGTCCATCCACTCCACGGGGCGGCTGTAGTGCGGGCTGAAATACACGCCGCTGGGCAGCATCACACCCGCAGAGGTGGACACCCACTTGCCCTTGTGCACCACGTCCGTGCCGTCGGAGCCCGCCCCCTTGGCGTCGCTCTTCTTGAACATCTGCACCGTCATGAAGCGCAGGTGGCGGGAATCGCGCTCCGTGGCGGTCTTCTCGTCGTCCGCGATGATGATGCGGGTGTAGGTGTCGTTGCCCTGAGCGGTGGCGCGCGCCTCCCGCACCAGGGATTCAATCATATCCACCGCGCTGTCCATGCTGCGGCCCTTGCCGGGGTCTCGCAGCACGCTGGCCGCCATAACCATCATGAGGCTGATGATGGCGATAACGACCATGAGCTCGATCATGGTGAAACCGCCGGGGAGTCTCCTGCTGAAACGTTTCATAACCTAAGAGTGCCGGACTGGAATTCGGCTGATGACAAGATACCACGTTTTCCCAGCGGGGGCAAACATTTTTTGCAGGTGTGCGGGGCGGGAGATGAAGATTTTAGCATTGACGAAACGGGTGAAATGGGGTATACGGCGCGGCATGAGCATCCTTGAATCACTGATAATGGGTTTGGTGGAGGGCCTGACGGAGTACCTTCCCGTAAGCTCCACGGGGCATTTGATCATCACGCAGTACCTGCTGGGCATGGAGGATTCCGATGCCATGAAAGCCTTTGAAATCTGCATCCAGGGCGGAGCCATCCTGGCGGTTCTGGGACTGTATTTCCAGCGCGTGGCGGCCATGGTGCGCGGCGTGCTGGGCAAGGATGCGGCGGGTTTCCGCATGCTGGTGAACACGGTGGTGGCGTTCCTGCCCGCCGCGGTCATCGGCCTGCTGTGCAACGACTACATAAAAGACTACCTGTTCAACGCGCCCACGGTGATGATATCCTGGGCGGTGGGCGGTATTGTGATCCTGCTGTACGTGCAGGCGCGCAACAAGTCCGGCAAGGGGTTCGGCGGCGCGCCGCTGGAGCAATTGACGTGGAAGGGCGCGCTGGGCGTGGGGTTCATGCAGTGCATTGCCATGTGCCCGGGCGTGAGCCGCAGCCTGATGACCATGCTGGGCGGCCTGTGCGTGGGCCTGAGCGTGGCGGCGGCGGTGGAATTCAGCTTCATTTTGGGCCTCATCACGCTGGGGGCGGCCACCTGCCATGATGCGGTGAAATACGGCTCCCACATGGTGGAGGACATCGGCTGGAGCCCCATGATAGCGGGCACGGTGATGGCCTGGGCGAGCGCCTGGGTGGCCGTGAAATGGATGGTGGGCTACCTGAACAAGCACAGCCTGGCCATCTTCGGCTGGTACCGCCTGGCCGCCGCCGCGGTGATGCTCCTGCTCATCCTCAACGGCCTGGAGGTGAAGGCCGACACCAAGCCCGCGGAGGAGCCGCAGGCCGCGGAGGTGCAGGAATAGGCCCCCTTCCCCATATCGAACCCCCAAACTACCCATGGCGCAGGAACACCAGTTCTGGAAGTGGGGCTGCATCACCCTCATGGTCCTGATTGCGGCCGTCGCCGCCGTCGTCTGGAAAGGCCTGGACGGCATGGGCGGCATCATCAACCACACGAAGGATGTGGTAATCGTCCACACGGAGGGCGGCAAGGAGGTGCTGGAGCTCTCCACGTACGAGAAAACGGTGGTCAGCACACGGGTGTTCAAGAACACCAAGCTCTGGAGCACCAAGAAAATCACGTACACCCAGAGCTACAAGGCCAAGTACGGCGCGGACCTGGAAAAGGTGACCATCGGCGGCATCCTGAACATCCGCTACAAAATCATCGTCACCAGCATCGAGCCCATCGGCGAGGCCACCATTGACTCCGACAACGGCCTCTGGAACAAAATCACCGATGAAGAGCGCGCGAAGGTGGAGCACGAGGCCAGGATGCAGGCCCGCGAGACCGCCCTGCAGGACAACGCCGCCGTGCACGTGGCTGAGGAGCGCCTGGTGGAGTTCATCCGCAAGAAGTACGCGGAAGACGGCCAGCCCAAGGTGTACCGGAGGGATTGACCTCCCGCGGCGCGCGCGGGCGCGGAAATAAGTCTTTCCCTGGGGCGCAGGCTGGGGTATAATGGGGCGCACGCAATCATGGACATCCTCAAATCCATCTGCAACGGCTGCATAGACAAAACGTTCATCTCCTGGTTCATGCCCAAGTGGCGCAAGCAGGGGTGCGAGGCGGCGCTGGCGCTCTCCCGGTACATCAACACGTACCGCCACAAGCTGCCGCCCGCGGAGCTGGACGAGTGCACCGGCATGCTGCGCAGGCTGCGCGCCGCCCTGCACCGCTGGAACGCCGCGGAGACCGACCGCATCACCAAGCAGGTGAACGTGCACTGCGAGTCCATGCCCGGATTCAAGCGCAACCCCGTGCTGGAGGTGGTGGAATCCTTCTTCGTCATCATGGTGGTGTTCCTGGGCATCCGCACGTACTACGCGCAGCCCTTCCGCATACCCACGGGGTCCATGCAGCCCACGCTCAACGGCATCATCGTGCACCCGGTGGAGGAAATCCCCGGCGCCCCCAAACGGATATGGGACATGCTCACGCTGGGCAGCTCCTACGTGGAGGCGGTGAGCGACGGCAACAAGCAGCTGGTGGACATTGAGGACCACCCCAAGTGGATCCTGTTCACGGAGACGGTGTTGAGCTTCGACGACGGCTCCAAGGTCTTGCTGCCGTCCGCCAAGGGTGCGGTGATGGAGTACCTGCAGCAGCAGGGCAAGATCCGCACCACGCCCTCCGGCGTGATGAAGCTGGGCCGCTTCCGCCAGGGTGAGACCATCATCCGCGCGCGGGTGGACGCGGGCGACATGGTGATAGTGAACCGCATGGCGTACCACTTCCGCAAGCCGGAGCGCGGGGAGCCCTTCGTGTTCGACACCCGCGGCATCAACACCAGCATGCAGAGCCCCGCCATGGGCCAGATTGAGGACCAGATGGCCGGCACTCACTTCATCAAGCGCCTCTGCGGCCTGCCCGGCGACCAGGTGTACATAGACACCCCCACCCTCTTCGTCAACGGCACCCCCGCCACGGAGCCCGGCATGCAGCGTGTGATGGACCGCCAGGCCCCCTACAACCCCGTGGGATACCAGGCCCTGGAGAAAAGCCGCAACCCCATGGCCTACCTCACAAACGAGGGGCACAAGGTGCTGCAAAACCCGGTGGACGCCAACCTGCGCGAGTACCTGGCGCTGGGCGACAACACGGTCAAATCGCTGGATTCCCGGTTCTGGGGCCCGGTTCGCCAGTTCAACGTGCTGGGTCCGGCGTGGTTCACTCTGTGGCCGTTCACGGAACACTGGGGCGGCATAGACTAACCTTTCTCCCCCCTGCACCGCCATGCCCGAGACGGAATCAGACACCATCACGCGCAACGCCAAGTCCAACCTGGCGTTCACCTTGGCCAACCTGCCGGAGGAGGAGCGCATCCACATGTCACAGTTCTACGCGTTCTGCCGCATTGTGGACGACATTGTGGACGAGCCGGGCATGACCCCGCAGGAGCGCCACGCCGCGCTGGACCGCTGGGTGGCCGTGGTCACCGCCGCCGTGGAGCCGGAACCCGGAATCGAGCGGGAGGTGCGCACGCTCATCGACGACTTGCAGCTGGACACCGCGCCCATGCTGGAGCTGATAGCCGGGTGCCGGAGCGACATTGAGCCCGAGCAGCCGGCCACTCGGCGGGAGCTGCTGGCGTACTCCTACAAGGTGGCGGCCTGCGTGGGGCTCACCAGCGCCACCGTGATGGGCGCGAGCGATGCCGCGCAGGACTACGCCGTGGCGCTGGGGTACGCGCTCCAGCTGGTGAACATCCTGCGGGATGTGGCGGAGGACTGCGCCAAGTACGGCCGCTTCTACCTGCCGCAGGACGACATGGAGCTTTTCGGCGTGACGCGGGACGACATAGCGAACCAGCGGTACAACTACCGCGTGCGGCAGCTTCTGGCCTACGAGGCCGCGCTCGCGGAACGCTATTTCGGCGAGGCGGAGGAGCTCTACCAGGCACTGCCCGTGGAGGACAAGAACGCGCTCATACCCGCCCAGGCCATGAGCCTCATCTACCACACCATCCTGGAAAAGATGCAGGCGGACGAGTACCGCGTGTTCGAGCGGCGGTACAGCGTGGGCAACTTCCGCAAGCTCTGGTTCCTGCTGCGCGCGCGCTTCGGCACCGTGGAGATGCCCTCCATACCGGACATGCCCGGCCTGGCCAACTGGAGCTTCCTGAAACGCAAAGACAACTAGCCGCATCCTTCAACCACGGGAGAACAACACCATGAACCGCAAGCTGTTTCCACTCTTCATCGGTTTCCTTCTCGCCCTCGCCTGCATGCTGGGCAGCGCCCGCGCGCAAGACGACGATGAAATCGACTACACAACCGACCTCACGCTGGAAACCATCCGCCGCTCCATGCAGCAGGAGCGGGAAATCCACCCCAAACTGGTGCCCCTGCTGGAAGCGCAGCGCGCCAAGGCGGCCGCCAGCCTGGACGAGCTGGAGCGCAAATACGAGGAGCTGCGCCTGGCCATATTCTTCCAGGACTTCACCAACTTCTTCCACCTCGCACACAACTGCCGCGAGATTGCAGAGCTCCACACCCGCAGCATCAGCGACAACTTTCCCACCACCCGCACCCGCGTGCGCATCGGCCTCACTATCCAGCGATACGCTTTCCTCGCCCAGTCCATGCGCGAAATCAACACCGCAAAACTCACAACCGAGGAGAAGACCCAGCTCAAACAGGCCTTGAACGACTGCTCCAACATGGAGCGCGACTACAAGAAGCTCTACGTGGTCATGACCAAGGACGAGGAGCGCTTCAACGAGCTCTCCCAAAAAATCCGCCAGCTGGATATCTATGCCAACGGCTCTGAGATGGGCCACTACGCACGGCTCTCCGCCAACCACAGGCTCGTCGATCTCAAGAAGGTGGTGGATTACCGCGAAAGGCAGAAGAGCGCTGAGCAGGAGAAGGCAGACAAGGGCTCTAATGACACCAAGCCAGCCAAGGATGCAGCCGACAAGGCAGACACCACCACCACCCTGGAAAGAGCCAAGCAACTCAGCGAGGAGGATGCCGCCACCGACAAGCGCCGCGCCGCCTTCATGCAACGGGCCATGGAGGAAGCCAAGGCATACGGCACGGATATCGACGTGAACGACGAGCTCTCACTGGAAAGCGAGCAGCAGGTGGAAGGCCGCCTGGCCGCGCGCATCGGCATGTGCCTCTGGTTCACCTCCAGCCTGTATGAGGGCTCCGACACCTCCCTCAGTATCGTCGACTACTGGGTTTACCTGTTCCAAGCCATCTACCAAACGTACATTGACCCATACGATGCCACGGCGGCCCGCGCCATGGGGCGTGCGGGGCTGTTCTTCCTGGGGCTGCTGGCGCTGGCCTTCATTCTCTGCCGCCTGGCCTGGCGGTACTGCAAGCGCCGCCACGTCCAGAGGATCAGCCACAAGCGTCTGCGCGCCGCCATGCTGCCGCTGGCGTGCGTTATCGTTGGCGTGGGCCTTCTGGTGTACGGCCAGTTTGCCCGCCCGTCCTACCTGGGCAGCCACTTGGGCGACATGGGGGAATTCATGCTCATCTCCGCCATGCTGTTCGGTTCCATCGTGGTGCATCTGAGCTCGCAGCGGGTGCTGATGGGCATCCGCATCTTCGAGCCGCTCTTTGTGGTGAATTTCATCTGCATCCTGTACTGCGTGTTGATGTGCAGCAACTTCATGCTGTCCATGACCGCGTACCTGGTGTTCGCGCTGGGCGCGGTGTGGATGCTGGTGCGCTTCCTGAACCGCCTGGAGAACATGCGCGTCTCCGCGCGCGTGTACGCGGTGCTGAGCATCATCATCATGGCCGTGGGCGTGGTGCTGTGCTACAAAGGCTACTTTTACCTCTTCATCCTGGTTGAGCTCTCCTGGTACGTGCTGATAGCCAACTTCATGCTGATGACGGCCATCGGCAAGATCACCATGCTGGCATGCCGCCGCGTGGCAGCCAGCAGGCACCTGAAGCACTACCACACCTATATCAACGCCTGGCTGCGCCTCATCGTCTCCAACATGGTCAAGCCGCTGATTTTCCTGACGCTGATATGGTACGGCCTGCGGTGGTCCGCCGAGTGTTTCGACCTGGCGCACTTCCTGCAATCCTGGATGAGCGTGCCCCACCACTGGGACGGATTCATCCGCACCGTCTCCGGAAACAACATCATGCTCATCATCACCGTGGGCATCTCCATCAACTGCTTCATCCAGGTGCTGCGCCAAACCATCTCCATGCTGTACGCGGAGAACGCGGACGCCGGGCGCAACCAGACGCTCACCACGCTGTTTGCGCTGGTGGTGTGGGGCGGGTTCATCATCTTTGCGCTGGACCTGATGGAGGCGGACTACAACTCCATGCTGGTGGTGATGGGCGGCATGTCCGTGGGCGTGGGCATCGGCTTGAAGGACACGATAGAGAACCTGGCGTGCAGCGTGTCGCTGATGCTGGGGCGCCTGCGCGTGGGGGACATGGTGGAGTGCGAGGGGACGCGCGGCAGGGTGGTGAACATAGGCTACCGCACCACCACGCTTGAAACGCTCAACGGCTCCGTGGTGTGCTTCCAGAACTCGCAGCTCTTCAACCAGAACTTCAAGAACCTCACCCGCAACCACCAGTATGAGTATGCCAGCGTGGAAATCGGCGTCACCTACGGCACGGATGTGGCCGTGGCGCGCAGGCTCATCCTGCAGTCGCTGCGCCACCTGCCGGGGCTGGCGGAACAGCGCCCCTGCGTGGTCACCCTGAGCGAATTCGGCGACAGCGCGGTGGTGCTCAACGTGGGGGTGTGGGTTGCGGTGAAGAGCAAGGTCCTGGTGCTCTCCCGCGTGCGCGAGGCCATCTACAAGGCATTCAACGAAAACCATATCGAGATTCCCTTCCCGCAGCAGGACCTCTACATCAAGCCCGCGCCCGGGGCGGACAACCCCTTTGCGCCGCCGGCGGACCCAGCGAAGTGATTTGGGGTTGCAATCGCGCGTGAAGGCGTATACATTGGAAACCATGAAAAGGACAGGCATCTATGCGGGCAGTTTCGACCCGCCCACCAACGGGCACCTGTGGATGATCCGCCGCGGGGCGGAGCTGTTCGACGAGCTGGTGGTGGTGCTGGCGAGCAACCCTGAGAAGAAGAGCCTGCTGAGCATAGCGGAGCGGCAGGGGATACTGGAGAAGCTGGTGGCGGAGGTGCCGGGGAAGGTTCGGCTGGCCACGGTGGAGCACGGGTTCCTGGTGGACTTTGCGCGCAAGGCGGGCGCGGCCTTCCTGCTGCGCGGCATCCGCAACACGGTGGATTTCGAGTACGAGAAGCCCATGGCACGCATGAACGCGCGCATGGATGGCGGCATCCAGACGGTGTTCCTGATGCCGCCGAGCGAGCTGGAGGAGCTCTCCTCCTCGCTGGTTCGCGGGTTTGTGGGCGTGCCGGGCTGGGAGCGCTGGCTGGAGGCGTGCGTGCCCCCCTGCGCGTACGAGGCCATCCGCGCCAAACTCCACTGACGTCTCCCCATGCTGTACTGGGACAACAACGCCACCACCGCCACGGCCCCGGAAGTGCTGGAGGCCATGCTCCCCTACCTGCGGGAGTGCTTCTACAACCCCTCCGCCGCCTACGGCCCCGCCGCCGCCGTGCGCCGCGCCATCGGGAACGCGCGGGAACAGGTGGCCGCACTCGTGGGCGCGCATGCGGATGAAATCGTCTTCACCTCCGGCGGCACGGAGGCCACCAACACCGCTCTGGCCTGCTTCACCAGCACGCTCACCCTGGCCACGGAACACCCCGCCACCCTCAACACCGCCGCGGGGGACGCCTGCCCCGTGCTCACCAACGGCCTGGCAGACCTTCCCACGTGGAAGGAGCTGCTGCCCGGGCACGATGGCGCCAGTTTCGCCTGGGCCAACCATGAGACCGGCGTGATCCAGCCCGTGCACAGCCTGGCGCAGAGCGCGCACGGCGCGGGGCTGCGCGTGCATGCGGACCTGGTGCAGGCGGCCGGCAAGGTGCCCGTGCAGCTGCATGGGCATGAAATAGACTTCGCATCCCTCTCCGCCCACAAGCTGCACGGCCCCAAGGGCGTGGGCGCCCTCTACATCCGCCGCGGTACGCCCTTTGAAAAGCCTTTCCTCACCGGCGGCGACCAGGAGGACCTCCGCCGCGCCGGAACGGAGAACGTGCCCGGCATCATCGGATTCGGCAAGGCCGCGGAACTCGCCCTCGCCGCCGCGGAATCCTACGCCGCCCTCGCCACCCTGCGCGACAGGTTTGTGGAGCTCCTGCGCGCCGGCGGCGCGGAGGTGGCAGTCAACGGCGCCGCGGCCCCGCGCCTGCCGCACGTGCTGAACATGCGCGTGCCGGGCGTGCCGGCGGAGCACCTGCTCCACCTGCTGGAACCCGCGGGGCTGCTGTGCTCCGCGGGCTCCGCCTGCACCAGCTCCCACCCGGAGCCCAGCCACGTGCTGCTGGCCATGGGCCTCACGGATGCCCAGGCCCGCGAATCCCTGCGCATCTCCCTCTCACGCTTCACCACGGCAGAGGAGGTGGAGCGGGGCGCGCACATTTTCCTCCAAGCCCTCCGAACCCTCCAAGCCGCACAATCCCCCGTCACCGGCCCAGTGGAGGTTTACAGGTAGGGGGTACACCGTCCCGCCCGCGGCTTGCGGGTGCAAGAGCGCGCGCCGACGCTTGGACAAAGAGGAGGGGCCGCCCGGCTTTATGCCGCGCGGCCCCTGCAATTCCCGCGCACCCGCGCGGGGATATGGAAACAAATGAACTTAGGGCTTCACCACGGAGGCGAGCACCACGGTGCCGTTGAACGGCGTGCTCACGTTGGCGGGCAGCTCCACCTGGGCCATGCGCAGGGACTCGTCCAGCTGCAGGGCGGAGATATCTGCCTTCACGCAGCAGGGGATGTCCTTCACGGCGCACTTCACGGGGAGATCGTGGATAATCTGGTTGACCTGGCCGCCGGTGGCCACGCCCGCGGGGGTGCCCACGAGCTTCACCAGCACCTTGGCCTTGACCACGGTGTCCGGGGTGACGGCCTGGAAGTCCAGGTGGGTCACGCCGTCCTTGAGCCAGTTGCGCTGGATGTCCTTCACCAGGGCGAGCACGGACTTGCCGTCCAGGTCCAGGTTCACGAGGATGCTGTCGGTGTCGGCCTCGTTGAGGAGGACGCGGACATCGGCGGCGGTGGCCTGGACGTTGATGTTCTCACCGTTGCCGTAGATCACGCCGGGGATGAGGCCCTGGGCGCGGAGGGCGTTCAGCTTGCCGGTGCCGACAGCCTCGCGCTTGCTAACCTTGAGGGTATGCTTAGTCATTTTTCTATGTTTTCTATCTGTTTGAAATGATGGTTTGTATGGAGTTCATCCGACGTCGGTGAGCGGCTAAAGTCCCACCCGCCGGGATAGCACGCCCAAGCCAGCGAGACAAGGGCGGACCCCCAAGGTACGCCACATTTCGGAAAAGTCAAGCACAAAGTGCGGGAAAATTTCACAATTGGCGCAGGAAGTACAGGCCGGTGTAGATTCTGGGGTCCACCAGCACGCCGTGCGCCCGTTTTTGTTCGAGCCAGGAATCGATTTGGTCCATGGGGACCTCGTGGACGGTGATGTTCTCGCCATCCACGCCGCCGCCCTGGGAGACGCGGGAGAGGCCTGTGGCGAGGAAGAAGGAGAGCATTTCCGAGGTGAGGCCGGGGGAGCTGGGACCTGCAAAGAGGAGCTGCATGGAGGCGGCGGTGTACCCGGTTTCCTCCTCCAGCTCGCGTGTGGCGGCGGCGGCGGCGGATTCCGGCGCCACATCCCCCACCAGGCCTGCGGGGAAGCAGAGGCAGC
The DNA here is from genome assembly GCA_024405435.1 of Akkermansia sp. Taxonomy (GTDB): domain Bacteria; phylum Verrucomicrobiota; class Verrucomicrobiia; order Verrucomicrobiales; family Akkermansiaceae; genus Akkermansia. Next base: position 11,888 of record JAKSOU010000030.1, read on the forward strand.
GCGCGCCGACGGGCGGACGGAATTCCTCCACCAGCAGCACCTTGTTGTCGGGCGTGCAGGCGAAAATCATGGCGGCGCGGGTATCGTTGACGCGCTCGCAGAATTCCCACCTGCCCTCCTTTGCCATGTTGAGGAATTTCCCGGTGTAGACGACTTCTTTCATGGGTTGTTACTGGGCTTGGAATTTGCGGTTGATTTCACTGAGTGCGAAGGGGAGCATGGTGGGCTTGCCGGTGGGGGTGCAGTAGGGGATTTCGCAGCGCAGCAGCTCCGCCAGCAGGGGCAGCGGGCGCTGCAGGAGCGCGGTGATGTCCTCCTGCCGCGCGTATTGGCGGGCCAACTGCATGGCGAAGGGCTCAAAGGGGGTGCGGGAGCGGTTGAGGCGGACCTCGCCGCGTGTGAAGAGCTGCAGCAGCTCCTGCACGAAGGCGGCCACACGGCGCAGCGGCAGGAAGGCGGGCACGGCCTCCACGCGCAGGGTGTTGCGCCCGAACAGGGAAATGAGGAATCCCGCCTGCTCCATCTGGGTCTTCACCTCCAGCGCAATCCCCATGTCGCGCGCGTCCATCTCCAGGATTTCCGGCACCAGGAGGCGCTGGGAGGCCAGAGGGTGCTTGTTGCCGGCCAGCAGGCGCTCGAAGATGATGCGCTCGCGCGCGGCGCGCGGGGCGAGCAGCACCAGGCCCTCCGTGTTCTCAAAGACAGGGTAGGTGTTGTGCAGGGTGCCGATGTGGCGGAAGTTGGGCAGCTCCGGTTCCTCCTGCGGCGCGGGGGCGGGGGGTGCGGGGGAATCCGCGGGCTGCTCCTGTGGCTTGGGTGCGGGCGGCAGGGGCAGCTCCTCCTGGCTGGGCTCCAGCACGGGGCGCAGCGTGAAGGGCGTGCGCGGGGTCCCGGCGGGCGGTGTCTGCTCCTGCGGCGGGGGGGCGGGGGCCTCGGTGTCGCTCTCCCCGCGTGCGTGGGCGGCCAGGGTGGCGGCCACGGCATCCGTGACCGCGAGGGTGATTTCGGAGGGGCGGCGGAAGCGCACCTCGCGCTTGGCGGGGTGCACGTTCACATCCACCAGCGCGGGATCCACCTCCAGGTACAGGAACAGGCCGGGATGCAGCCCCGTGGGGAAGCCGCCGAAGCCATCCTTCACCGCGCGCATCACGATGGGGTCGTCGATGGGCCTGCCGTTGAGGAAGATGAACTGCATGCGGCGGTTGCGGTTGGCGGCGGCCAGGGGCATGAGGTAACCGCTCACGCGCACGCCGGGGGCCTCCGTGGGGCGCATGCGCATCAGGCGCGCGGCCTGCTCGCGGCCGATGAAATCGGCAATGCGGCGGCGCAGGTCGTGCGTGGCGGGGACGTCGAACACCCCCTGCCCCTCCTTGGAGAAGACGAAACGGATGTTGGGGAATGCGAGGGCGTGCAGCTTCACCTGGTGCTCCACGTGCCCGGCCTCCGTGTCGTCGCTCTTCAGGAATTTGCGGCGCACGGGGGTGTTGAAGAAGAGGTTGGTGACGCAGATTTCCGTGCCTGGGGCGCAGCCGGCGCTCATGGGGGGCTCGGCCTCGCCGCCGTCGCAGGTGATGCGGGTGCCCTCCAGGTCCTCCGCGCGGCGGGTGGTGATATCGATGTGCGCCACGGAGGCGATGCTGGGCAGGGCCTCCCCGCGGAAGCCCAGGTGCCGGATATCGAACAGGCCCGCCGCATCCAGCAGCTTGCTGGTGGCGTGGCGCAGCAGGCACATCTCCGCATCCGCGCGGCTCATGCCGCAGCCGTCGTCCGCCACCTTGAGGCGCGAGATGCCGCCGCGGCTGATTTCCACGCGGATGCAGCGCGCCCCGGCATCAATGCTGTTCTCCACCAGCTCCTTCACCACGGAGGCGGGGCGCTCCACCACCTCGCCGGCCGCCACCTGGCTGGCCAGCACGTCATCCATCAGGCGGATTCTCTGTTCGGCATCGTCTCCCACGGCTATGCCACCACCATACCACGCCCGGCCGCGCGTGGAAAGAACAAAACTCGCGCCCACTCCCCCTACGGGGTCGTGTGTTCGAATCCGGGCGGAAACAAAACAGGGGCGGCCCAACCTTACGGCTGAACCGCCCCTGTTTCGTCGGGCAAGCGGGATTCTACCCGCCCCCCAAGCCCGCCGCAGAGCGGCGGGTTCCTGCGGACAGGGGTGTCCGCAGCTTGGGGTCGCGGCGTGCCACCGGCACGCCACGCCCACTCCCCCTGCGGGGTCGTGTGTTCGAATCCGGGCGGAAACGAAACAGGGGCGGCCCAACCTTACGGCTGGACCGCCCCTGTTTTCGTCGGGCAAGCGGGATTCGAACCCACGACCCCTTGCACCCCATGCAAGTGCGCTACCAGACTGCGCTACTGCCCGAATGTATTGTCGCCGTTCCCCTCTCGGGTGTCGGCGGGGCTGAGTATACGCATGGATTTTGAAGTTGTCAACACATTTTTTTCATGATACACTCCCCACGGCATGAAAAAGGTAAAAACAGCGGTGGTTGGTGCAAGCGGATACACGGGGCAGGAACTGCTGCGCATCCTGCTGCGCCACGAGGGCGTGGAGCTGGTGTGCGCGACGTCCCGCCAGTACGCGGGGCAAAAGGTGAGCGATCTTTTCCCGCGGTTCCGGCACGTGCCGGGAGCGGAGCTGTGCTTCACGGATTCCGATGTGGCGGCGATAGCGGCCACGGGAGCGGAGGCGGCGTTTCTGGCGCTGCCGCACGGGGTTTCCGCATCCTACGGGCGGGGGCTGGTGGAGGCGGGCATCCGCGTGATTGACCTTTCAGCGGATTTCCGCCTGAACGACCCTGCGGTGTACGAGGAGTTCTACGGCAAGCCGCACCCTGACGTGGAGCTGATGCAGGAGGCGGTGTACGGCATGCCGGAATGGCACCGCGCAGAGATAGAGAAGGCGCGCATCGTGGGTTCGCCCGGCTGCTACCCCACCAGCATCATCCTGCCGCTGGTGCCGCTGCTGAAGGCGGGGCTGGTGCTGCCGGACGACATTGTGGTGAACAGCGGCAGCGGCGTTTCCGGCGCCGGGCGCAAGGCGGACGTGCAGTACCATTTCTGCGAGTGCAACGAGAGCATGCGCGCCTACAGCGTGCCGCGCCACCGCCACCTCTCCGAGATTGAGCAGGAGCTCTCCGCCGCCGCGGGGCGCAAGCTCACCATCACTTTCACACCCCACCTCATGCCCGTGAACACCGGCATCCTCACCACCACGGTGGCCAAGCTGGCGCCCGGCGTCACGCAGGAGCATATCACCGCGTGCTACGAGGCCGCGTACGCGCACAGCCCGTTCGTGCGCCTGATGGGCAACAAGCCGGCCGACACCAAGAACGTGACGCGCACGAACTTTGTGGACATCGGCTGGGCGGTGGACGCGCGCACGCACCGCGCCGTGCTCATGAGCGCGGAGGACAACGTGATCAAGGGCGCGGGCGGCCAGGGCGTGCACGCCTTCAACATCATGTTCGGGTTCGACGAGACCGAGGGTCTCTGGCTCATCTAAACAGCATTTCCATGAAACCGGTCCTCCTCATCGTAGACGACGAGAAAGGCACGCGCCAGACGCTGGCTGCGGCGCTGGAGGACAGCTACGAGGTGTTTCCCGCGGCCAACGCCAAAGGTGCGCGCGCCATCCTGGACAGCGAGCCGGTGGACCTGATGCTCACGGACCTTCGCCTGGGCGGGGAGAGCGGTATGGACCTCATCGACCACGCGCGGGCGCTGCCGCGGCCGCCGCAGTGCATCATGATGACCGCCTACGGCAGCCCGGACACCGCGGCGGAGGCCAAGCGCCACGGCGCGTACTATTTCCTGAACAAGCCCCTGAACCTGGACGAGGTGGAGCTGCTGCTCAAGCGGGCATCCCACACGCGGGAGCTGGAGGAGGCCAACCGCGAGCTCGCCACGCGCCTGGACCCCACCTCCGGGCTGGACCGCCTGCTGGGGGACAGCCCGCAGATGCAGGACATCTTCAACCGCATCCGCCGCGTGGCGCCCACCAACGCCACCGTGCTCATCCAGGGAGAGACCGGTACCGGCAAGGAGCTGGTGGCACGCGCCATCCACAACCTCTCCCCGCGCGGCAACGCCAAGTTCGTGCCGGTGAACTGCGCCGCGCTCTCCCCCCAGCTGATGGAGAGCGAGCTGTTCGGGCATGAGAAAGGCTCCTTCACCGGGGCCAACCAGCGCCGCATCGGGCGCTTCGAGGAGGCGGACGGCGGCACCATCTTCCTGGATGAAATCGGCGAGATCGACATCCCCACCCAGGTGAAGCTGCTGCGCGTGCTGGCGGAGAAATCCATCGAGCGCGTGGGCAGCAACAAGAGCATACCTGTGGATGTGCGCGTGCTCGCCGCCACCAACCGCGACCTGGAGGCCATGGTGGCCGACGGAACCTTCCGCCTGGACCTCTACCAGCGCATCAACGTCATCTCCATCACCCTGCCCCCCCTCCGCGGGCGCGGGGGCGATGTGGTGCTGCTGGCCAACGCATTCCTGCGGGAGCTGGGCGCAGAGAACCGCAAGGAGGGACTGCACCTCTCCCGCCCAGCGCTGGATGCCCTTTCCGCGTTCGACTGGCCGGGCAACGTGCGCCAGCTGCGCACCGCCATCGAGCACGGCGTGGTCATGGCCACCGGGCAGGAGGTCACCCCCGCCGATTTGCCGGATTACCTGCAAAATTCCACCGGAAAAGCGGAAAAAGCAGCCACAAATGCGCGCATTTCTCAATTTGTGCTTGAAAACCACCCCGGTTTTAACCTAAAATCAGTGGAGAGGGAGACCATCCGCCGGGCGCTCCTGGCTGTGGGCGGCAACCGCACGGAAGCCGCCAAGCTGCTGGGCATCGACCGGCGGACGCTCCAGCGCAAGATGGCCCTCTTCTCATCATCGCCACATTAACATCACATCCCAAATATGCAACATTTAGCCGTACGCGAACACCAGCACCGTTTCTTCTCCGGCATCAGGGTCCTCCTGGGTGTCATCATCGTTGGCCTGGCCTTCTTCCAGCTCTTCGTCACCTTCCGCGGGCTGGACCAGCCCGCCGCCATGGACCAGGCGCAGATAGCCCGCCAGATCGCCCGCGGCGAGGGCGCAACCTCCAAGATGCTCCGCCCCATCGACGTGAAGGGCATGGACACGGTCAAAAAGAAGCAGGCGCTCAACTTCAACGCCTTTGCCGACACCAACTACGCCCCGCTCTACCCGCGCGTGCTGTCCACGGCCATCAAGGTGACCGGGTACGACAACTTTGAAAGCAACCGCATGGATGCGGAGCTCTCCAACGTGTACGGCGGGGACCGCGTGGTGGCATCGGTGAGCACGCTGTTCTTCCTGACCTCCATCCTGCTGGCGTATTTCCTGTGCGGCAAACTGTTCGATGAAATGATAGCCTGCACGGTGGTGGCGTTCATGGGCCTGAGCGAGCTGATGCTGCAATACGCCGTGAGCGGCCTGGCGCAGCCACTGATGATGACCCTGCTGCTGGGGGCCATGCTCTGCCTAACCTGCGCCATCCGCCACAACGAGGAGCACCAGCAGACCAAGTGCGCACTGTGGAGCTGCCTCTCCTTCCTGCTGGTGGCGCTCCTCTGCCTGTGCAACTGGATGGGCATCTGGATTGCCCTGGGGCTGGTGCTATACGCCGGCATCACCTTCAAGCCCAAGGGGCTGCATGCCGCGTACGGCGTGATCATCCTGTGCTTCCTGGTGCTCCTGCCGGCCCTGTCCGTCTGCGCCCCCACCGGCGGCGTGACGGACAAGTTTCTGCACGCGGTGTACTTTGGCTTTGGCGGGGAATCCGGCAACCAGCTGATGCGCAGCACGGCAGAAGCCAGCGTGAACTTCAACAACTCGAACTTCTTCCTGCGCCTCTTCGGCTACACCTTCGCCCAGTTCAACACGCTCTACACGAACATGGGCTCCATCGTGGTGACGCCATTCTTCCTGCTGGCGCTGTTCAACCGCTTCAAGAGCACGGCGGTGGAGGGCGTGAAGTGGTGCACGTTCTACATGTGGCTGTTCTCCTGTCTGGGACTGGCCCTGTTCGGCGAGACCGCGCCGATGGGCGCCTCCCAGATCACCATCCTGTTTGCGCCGATCTTTGCGGCGTACGGCCTGGCCATGGTGTTCAACCTGCTGGCCCGCCTGAACCTGGGCAAGGACCTCAAGGCCCTGCGCGCCCTCATCATCTTCTGCATGATCATCATTTCCTCCGGGCTGTTCCTGTTCCAGCTGCCCAAGCAGCTCTACTTGGGGCTCTGGACCAGCGCCCGCGGCCTGCCGCACTATCCCCCGTACTACCCGCCCAAGCTCAACGGCGACCTGCACGACATGACGAACCAGGAGGACATCATCGTGACGGACCAGCCGTGGGCCGTGGCGTGGTACGCGGACCGCAAGGCGCTGTGGCTGCCGCGCAGCATCGATGAGTTCACCACGGTGCTGGAGCCGATATTCGGGCGCGGCAACCAGGGCATCCAGGGCTTCCTGATCACGCCCACCTCGCACGCCATGCCGAGCGGCGGCATAGCCGGCATCATCATGGATTCCGGTGATTTCGCTCCGCTGGCCATGGAGGGCAAGATACTGCAGCTGGCACCACTGCACAACATTGCCTTTGCCGACCAGTTCGACCGGCATGCCAACGAGCAGACGGCCACGCGCACGCTCAGCAGCCTGGTCTCCTCCAAGGGCCAGTACCCGTACCGCAACTTCCTGCTGGGTGCAGATATCATCTACTACAGCCGCACCCCCTACAACAAGCGATAACCCGCTTGCACATGGCTACCAAAGGCAACACAAAGGCCCCCAGCTTCGAGCAGGCCGCCGCGCGGCTGGAGGAAATCGTCGCACTGATGGACAACCCGTCCACCGGCATGGAGGATATGATAGCCTTGGCGGAAGAGGGGCTCACGCTCCTGCGCAGCAGCAAGAAGATGCTGGCGGAGGCGGAGCTCAAAATCCGCAAGCTGGAGGCCCCGGAGCCAGCAAGCGCGGAACCGGGGCCCGCCGCCGGACTGGAGGAAGCGAGTGATGACTTCTCCCTGCTCTAGCCTGCCGCCCCTGCTGGCATCCATCCAATCTCCGCAGGATGTGAAAAACCTGCCGGCGGACGCGCTGCCGCAGCTTGCGGAGGAAATACGCGCCACGCTGATAGAGACACTCTCCCACACGGGGGGGCACCTGGCGCCCAACCTGGGCGTGGTGGAGCTGAGCATAGCCCTGCACCGCGTGTTCAGCACGCCGCGTGACAAGATTCTGTATGATGTCTCCCACCAGAGCTACGTGCACAAGCTGCTCACGGGGCGCGCGGGGGAGTTCCACACCATCCGGCAGTTCGGCGGGCTGTGCGGGTTCATGAAGCGGAGCGAATCCGAGCACGACGCCTACGGCGCGGGCCACGCGGGTACCGCGCTCTCCGCCGGGCTGGGCATGGCCGCAGCCAGAGATTTGGCGGGGGAGGACTACCATGTGGTCTCCGTGGTGGGCGACGGCTCGTTCGGCTGCGGCACCACGCTGGAGGGGCTCAACAACATCTCCACCACCACACGCAGGTTCATCCTCATCCTGAACGACAACGACTGGAGCATCGACCGCAACGTGGGCGCCCTCTCCCAGTACTTCAGCAACCTGCAGCAGACGGACACCTACGAATGGCTGCGCAGCCGCGCCAAGACCATCATTGAAAGGTTGGCCGGAAGCGACACGCAGAAGCAGGTGGCCAGGCTGGTGCACGCCGCCCACGGGTTCATCACCCCGCTGAGCTTCTTCCAGGAGCTGGGGCTCACCTACTACGGGCCCATCGACGGGCACGATGTGCGCAAGCTGGAGAAAATCCTGCGCATCATCGCGCGGCAGGACACCCCGGTCATCCTCCACGTCATCACAGAAAAGGGGCGCGGCTACGCCCCCGCCACCACCAACCCCTGCAAGTTCCACGGCGTGGGCAAGTACAACGTGGAGGACGGCAGCACCGGCAAGGCGGCCGCCGCCACGTATTCCGAGGTGTTCGGGCGCACGCTCACGCGTCTGGCGGAGGGCGACCCCGCCATCACGGCCATCACCGCCGCCATGCCCAGCGGCACCAGGCTGGACATCTTCCGCGAGCGCTTCCCCAAGCGATTCTTCGACACCGGGATAGCGGAGGAGCACGCCGCGCTCTTCGCCTGCGGGCAGGCCAGCCAGGGGCTCAAGCCCTATCTGGCCGTGTATTCCACCTTCATGCAGCGCTGCGTGGACATGATCATGCACGATGCCGCGCTGCAAAAGCTGCCGGTGCGGTTCTGCATGGATCGCGCGGGGCTGTCGCCGGACGACGGGCCGACGCACCACGGGCTGTTCGACATAGCAATGCTGCGCTGCATCCCGGACCTGGTGTTCATGCAGCCTGCGGACGAGGCGGAGCTGGCGCAGATGCTGGCAACGATGAACGGCATCATCGACCGCCCGAGCGCCATACGCTACCCGCGCGGCTGCGGGGAGGGCGTGGAGGTTCCCGCGGACCCGCAGCCCCTGCCCATCGGCAAGGCCCGGGTGCTGGAGGAGGGTGCGGACATCTGCCTACTGGCCCTGGGCAACATGAACAGGCTTGCCGCGGAAACGGCGGAGATTCTGAAAGGCAGCGGCATCTCCTGCACCCGCGTGAACGCGCGCTTCATCTGCCCGCTGGATGAGGAGTGCATCCTGCAGATGGCGGAAAGGCACCGCCTGGTTGTCACCTTGGAGGACCACGTGGTCACGGGCGGGTTCGGCTCCGCCGTACTGGAGCTCCTCAACAGCCGCCGCACCTCCACGCCGGTGCTGTGCATCGGCTGGCCGCACGCCTTCGTTGAACACGGTTCCCAGCAGCTGCTCCGGGAGAAATATGAACTCACGCCACACGCCGTGGCGGCAAAAATCCTTAACCACCCCAGATAACGCCATGAACAAATACCACCTCACCGCTCTTTGCTCCATCCTTGCCCTCATGCCCGCTTTCGGCCAGGGCCAGGAGACGCCGGAACGCCCCGGCGCCGTCATCCCCCGCGGGGATGCCCCGAAAGAAATGAACGCAGAGAAACTGCCCGCCTGGCTCGTTTCGTTCTCCAACCTGCCGAAGGCCGACCGCCAGAAGTACCTGCAGGGCTTCGCCCGCGCCAAGGAGGCCTTCCAGAAGGGCGACTGGAACGGCTGCATCCTGGAAATCACCAACTGCGAAATCATTTTCAACGAGAACCCGAACTCCTGGAACCTGCGTCTCAGCTGCATGATCGAGCTCAAGCAGCTGGAGCATGCGGACGAGTACCTGGCCAAGGTGAAGGAGGAGCTGCCCAAGGATCCCGTGACCCTCCTGAACATAGCCAACCTGCACATGGTGCGGCAGGAGTTCCGGGAGTGCATCACGGATCTCACCAACATCATCAAGAGCATGCCCTACGACACGGACGAGGAGCTCATCAACATCATGAACTTCCGCATCATGCTCTGCCACCTCATGCTCGGCGAGGAGGACCTGGCGGAGGATATCATCAAGGATCTCTCCCCGCTGGACGACACGCCGCTGTACTACTACGGCAAGGCCGCCATCAACATCTACTACGGCAAGCGCCAGGATGCCATGATGGACGTGAACTCCGCCAACAACATCTTCGCCAAGACCCAGAAGACCATCCCCTACCAGCGCGGCATCACCGCATGCGGGCTAATCGACAAGTACCTGCCGGAGGTGAACAAGCCCAAGCAGGAGGCGGAGAAGAAGTAAATGGAGAAGGACACCGGCACGGTACTCCGCCAACTGCCGCTCGGCGAGAACGGGCTGATTGTATGCTGGTGCACGGAGGGGCACGGTATCGTGCGCACGGCGGCGCGTTCCGCGCGCAAGCCCGGCAGCGAGCTGGCCGGGCGGCTGGATTTGTTCCATGAGTGCGAGCTGCTTTTCGATTTGTCCGCCACGGGGGATTTGCACCCGCTGAAGAACGCGGCGCTGCTGGATGCACGGCTGCCGCTGCGGCAAGACCTCACCAAGCTGCGGCTGGCGGGCTACATGGCACAGCTGATGATGTGCACGGTGGAGGGCGGGGAGCATGATGCGGAATGGCACCGCCTGATTGCCGGCGCGCTGGACTACACGGCGCAGAACCCGCCGCGCGCGGCCATCCTCACCCACTTTGAAAAGCGCCTGGCCCGGCTGCACGGCGTGTACAGCCCGGAGATTCCCGCCCACACCGCGCTGCTGCGGCATTTCCGCCGCCTCCCCGCCGGAAGGGATGAGCTGCTGCAGGCGCTGCAAAACGCCTGATGCGGGCGTTGCATGCCACTTGCACTTTGAACAAACCAAAAGTTGGCTTGCCCGCGCCGCGGGATTCCCCGCCGTGCGCGGGCGCTGCGCTGACACAGAAAGACACGGCGCATGCTGGAAATAGGGGCAGGATAAGTGTAGTCTGGGGGATGTGAAGAAGTGCCAGATATGCGGCCGGAGGGCTACGATGTTTCTAACGCAGATTGTCAACGGCAAGATGTCGGAGATGGCCCTGTGCGAGGAGTGCGCGAAGGCTCGCGGGCTGTTCGACCCGCAGTCGCTCACGTTTTCAGAGAAGTTTTTCCCGGAGGAGCTCAAGCGGCAGATGGACCGCATTGTGCAGCAGCTCTCCGGCGGCGGGTCCGAGCCCGAAAGGCGGCAGCCCGCAGCCGTGGAGGGGAGCGATGTCATCACCGCCTGCCCGGTGTGCCGGTTCACGCTGGAGGACTACCGCCGCACGGGGCGCCTGGGCTGCCCTGACTGCTACACCTTCCTGGCCGCGGAGCTGGACTCGTGCAGCGGCGCGCAGGAGGAGGACGATGCCGAACAGGAAACCGCACAGGAAAATTCCGCGCCAAAGGCGCAGCGCCCCACCGTGGCGAACCTGAGCGATGAGCTGCAGCGCGCCGTGGAGCGCGAGGACTACGAGCTCGCGGCACATCTGCGCGACCAGATCAAGGCGTTCGAGAACAATCAAAACCCGACCGAAGGCAACCACCAGGCATGACCAGGCTCTCCACAGTGCTGAAACAGGCGCCGGAACACATGCTGGAGCCCGGCGACTTCCAGGACACCCTGCAGGGCATCCTCATCCGCGTGGTGCGCAACCTACCGGGCGCGCCCTTCCCCGGCTGGAGCACGGCGGAAAGCCGCCGGAGCGTGGCGGAGAGGCTTCTGCCGCTGCTGCCGGAAATGCCGGAGTTTGCGCAGGGCGCGTTCCAGGCGGAGATGCCGGAGCTGGGCTTCAACGACCGCCAGCGCCTACTGCTGCTCAACCTGATATCCCCGTGCCTCTCGGCGCGGCAGGAGGGTTGCCACCTGCTCATCTCCCGCAAGCGCGACACCCTGGCCATGGTGAACGAGGAGGAGCACCTGGTGGTTCACCACTTCCTCCGCAAGGCCGGAAAGCACGGTGCCGACGGCCGCCTGCCCGACCTCCCCAAGGCCGTGGACGAGCTCTGCAAGCACATCGACATCCTGACCACCTACGCGTGGGACGCCACGGGCAACCGCTTCCTCACCAGCCTGCCCGCAGAGTGCGGCAGCGGCGTGCAGCTCTTTGCCCTGCTCCACCTGCCCGCCCTCAATTTCGCCAACATGACGGGCCAGGTCACCAAGGCCGTGGAGCAGCTCCACCTCAACATCTCACCCTACTACGCGGACGGGCACGACGACACGGGCAACCGCTTCATGCTCTACACCGTGCCCGGGCCGGACGAGATGCCCGGGGAGATGGCGGCCCACTTCAGCGGGGTGGTGCGGCGGCTGGCGGAGCGCGAGCTGGGCGTGCGGCAGCGCCTGCTCCGGGAGCCGGGCCAGCGCATCCACGACCGCATAGGGCGCACGTACGGCATGCTGCTGCACGCGCGGCGCCTGAGCGTGAAGGAGATGCGGGATGCGTTCTCCATGCTGCGGCTGGCCACCGTGCTGGGCGTCATCGAGTGGGAATGCGGCGCGGAGGCGTTCATCCGCACGCTCAACCGCCTGGGGCTGGAGCTCGCGGCGGCGTCCGCCACCGCGGAGGATGAGGAGGCCGCGCCACGCGCCCTGGCAGACGGCTGCCGCGCCTTCCTGCAATCCACACCCCACACCTTCAACACCCCCAACCACTGATCCACCATGCAAGACTTCACACCAAGAGTGCAGCAGGTCATGAACCTGGCACGCAGGGAGGCGGACCGCTTCCACCACAACTACATCGGCGCGGAACACGTGCTGCTCGGCCTGCTCAAGCTCGGCCAGGGCGTGGCCGTGAGCGTGATGGAGAACGCAGGCATCAACATCGCCACCCTCGCGCGGCAAATCGAGCAGTCCATGGTGCCCGGCAACGCCTCCGGCACGGATGGCGAGCTGCCCTGCACACCCCGCGTGCGGAAACTGCTCGCCCTGGCTGGCGCGGAGGCCCGCAACATGTCCCACACCTATATCGGCACGGAACACCTGCTGCTCGCCATCCTGCGCGATGAGGACGGCCTGGCCTGGCAGGCCCTGCACTCCTCCGGGCTCACCTACGAGAACGCGCGCAAGGGCGTGATGGACGAAATCGGCACCGGGTTCGACACAACGGACGACGACCCCCCGCCGCCGCCCGACCCCCTGCCCGGCAACCGCGGGCCGGAAGGCCCCGGAGACGATGAGGAGGACGACCCGAACGCCTTCCTGCACGCAACCTCCCGCAGCGGCAACGGCGCGGAGGGACAGCGCGCGCGCGGCGAGCGCTCCCGCACCCCGGCGCTGGACGCTTTCGGGCGAGACATGACGGAGCGCGCCGCCAAGGGCGAGATGGACCCGGTGGTAGGCCGCCGCAACGAGATAGAGCGCGTAATTCAAATCCTGTGCCGGCGCACGAAGAACAACCCCGTGCTGCTGGGCGAGGCGGGCGTGGGCAAGACCGCCATCGTGGAGGGGCTGGCGCAGATGATCGTGAGCGGCGATGTGCCGGAGTTCCTGCTGGGCAAGCGCATCATCAGCCTGGACCTGGCGCTCATGGTGGCCGGCACCAAATACCGCGGCCAGTTCGAGGAACGCCTCAAGGCCGTGATGGACGAAATCCGCAAGGAGAAGAACATCATCCTCTTCATCGACGAGATCCACACCCTGATGGGCGCCGGTTCCGCGGAAGGCACCATGGACGCCTCCAACATCATCAAGCCCGCCCTCTCCCGCGGTGAGATGCAGGCCATCGGCGCCACCACCCTCAACGAATTCCGCAACCACGTGGAGAAGGACGCCGCCTTCGAGCGCCGCTTCCAGCAGGTGCAGGTGGGCGAACCCTCCCTGCCGGACACCATCGCCATCCTCCACGGCATAGCCCCCCGCTACGAGGCGCACCACCACGTGCACTACACCGACAAGGCCCTGGAGGCCGCCGCCAACCTCTCCAAGCGCTACATCACCGGGCGCTTCCTGCCGGACAAGGCCATCGACATCATGGACGAGGCGGGCTCCCGCCTGCGCGTGATGCACATGACCCGCCCCGGAGAGCTCAAGAGCATCGAGCAGGAGTGCGCCAAGCTGGAGGAGGACAAGAAGGCCGCCGCCAAGAGCCAGGATTTCGAGCGCGCCGCCAAGCTGCGCGACATGGAGAAGCACCTGCGCCAAAAGCTCAGCTCCGGCATCGAGACCTGGAAGAAAAACATGGACACCGCCGTGGCCGACGTGACGGAGGACGACATCATGGCCGTGGTCTCCAAGTGGACCGGAATCCCGCTGGCCCGCATGGAGCAGAAGGAAACGGAGCGCCTGCTGCAGATGGAGAACGAGCTGAAGAGCAAGGTTATCGGCCAGGATATCGCCTGCTCCGCCATCTCCCGCGCGCTGCGGCGCAGCAGGGCGGACGTGAAGGACCCGCGGCGCCCCATCGGCTCCTTCCTGTTCATGGGACCCACGGGCGTGGGCAAGACCTACCTGGCGCGCAACCTGGCGGAAATCATGTTCGGCACGGCGGACGCGCTCATCCAGGTGGACATGAGCGAGTACATGGAGAAGTACAGCACCAGCCGCCTCATCGGCTCGCCACCCGGCTACGTGGGGCACGACGAGGGCGGGCAGCTCACCGAGAAGGTGCGCCGCCGCCCGTACGCGGTTATCTTGTTCGACGAGGTGGAGAAAGCGCACCCGGACGTGATGAACCTGCTGCTGCAGGTGCTGGAGGAAGGCGCCATGACAGATTCGCTGGGCCGCAAGGTGAGCTTCAGCAACACCATCATCATCCTCACCTCCAACGTGGGCGCCAGCCTGGGCAGCTCCCACGGCCGCATGGGGTTCGCCTCCGGCGACAACGCCGAAGCCGACTACGAGGCCCTCAAGGAGAAAATCACCGAGGCCGCCAAGAAGGAATTCCGCCCGGAATTCATCAACCGCTTCGATGAGCTCATCGTCTTCCGCGTGCTGGACCGCAAGGACCTGGCGGACATCGTGAAACTGGAGGCCCAGAAGCTCATCAACCGCCTGGCGGAGAAGAAAATCGGCCTGAGCCTGGCGCCGGAGGTGGTGGCCCTGCTGGTGGAAAAGGGCTACAACCCGGAATACGGCGCGCGCCCCATGCGCCGCGCCATCGAGCGCCTGCTGGAGGACCCCATCGCGGAGGCCATCCTGCGCGGCGATCTGGCGCCGGGGCACAACTCCGTGGCCGTCCGCAACAAGAAGACGGATGCCATCGAGTTCCAGGAGGTGCCGCCCGCCAAGCCAAAGCGCAAACCCGCCCCCAAGGCAAAGAAGGCCCCCGCCAAGGAACCCAGGAAGCCGCGCAAAAAGTAGTCCATGGCTCCCTACAATCCCAACACCGCTAGCGTGCCCTCCCTGGTGGCGCATGCCTTCACGGCCGCCTGGTCCAACTGGAAGGGCCGCGCCACACGCCGCGAATTCTGGATCGGAGGCGGCATTTTGGGTATCATTTCCGCAGCCGTCGTCTACGGCGGCTTCGAGTGGTGTCGCAGCCTCACAGACAATGTGGACGTGCAGTTCTACGTGCTGGAGGGCCTGTGCGTGTTCCTCCTGGTGCTGCCGGGCATGGGCACGGTGAGCCGCCGCCTGCACGATACGGGGCGCAGCGGCCTGCTCATCGCCGCCGCCTTCGCCGTGGCCCTCATCTGCTTCTGCAACGAGCCCTCGCCCGATAAATTCGACATCCGCTGGGCCTCCCTCATCGTCCCCGCCGTCATCGTCTTCGATTGCATGCTGGACTCCCGCAAGGAACCCAACCAATGGGGTGAATCCCCTAAGTACAAATCTCTCCCCGCTTCCCCCGAATCCTCCCGATAAGGCTTGCAACCCGCCCCGTTTCCTGTATACTGGGCTTCGCAACATGGAAACATCACCACGACATGGCACGCAAAACACCCCTGCGGCACCCCGAATCGAATGGGTGGACATCTTGAAAGGGCTGGCCATTCTGCTGGTGGTGGTGGGTCACATGGAATATGCGGAAGGGACATCGAACCCGGGCAGGATGCTGATATACAGCTTCCACATGCCGCTGTTCTTCATGCTGGCGGGGTATACGGCCGCGCTATCCTTTTCCCGCAATGGGAACCTACAGAAATTTGTGGGACGACGCTTTTTGAGCGTGATGGTGCCCTACATCTGCTGGATGCTTGCCCTGCCGTGCATATACGTCACCACGGGTCAGATTTCCCACTACAACCTCCACGGCGCGTGCCTGAGCCTCCTGAGCGGATGGGGTCAGTGGTGGTTCCTGCCCTGCCTGTTTATCCTGCAGCTCATGTTCGCGGCGTACCAGCTGCTCAGACGCGCCGTGCCCGGGGTGTATGGGGCGGTTGCCGGATTTATCATTCTCCTAGCCTGCGAGTTCTCCGTCAACCATTATGCCGGACACCTTTTTTCGAATCCGGATTTCAAGATTCATTACGTATTGAACACCTACCGCATGTTCCCGGCTTTCGCACTGGGAGTTGCCTTGTTTGAATTCCCCGCCATGAAGCGCCTAGTGGTCCATGGCCGCGTGGTACCGCTATTGGCGATAGTGCTGTTTGCCCTGCTGTGCCGCGACTATGCGCATTTCCATGTGCCATACGGCAGGATGCTGACGGGTTTGGCAGGATGCGTGATAATGCTGCGCCTGTTCAACGGCATCAGTTGCGTGCAGACGCAGGCAGCCAATATAGGGGGCATGGTGCTAAGGCAGTTCAAACGCTTCGGCAAAAGCAGCATGGCCATATACGTGCTCTCCTATCTGTTGATTCCGGGAAAGCCGCTTTTCCCTGATGCCTCCGTTCCCCAGCTAGCCGTGTTCTGCGGCAACCTTCTGCTGGCCCTTGTCATTTGCTACGCATGCGTGGGTCTCAAGGCTGTCATCAACCTTTCCCCGTTCCTCTCCGCCGCATTCCTGGGGGAATTCCCCAAACGCAAGAAGGTGGGGGACGCTGCCGCTTCCAACTGATTGACCGCCCAATTGCCCCAGCCTTAAAAAAATGTGGCAGCGGGCTTGCCTTTCACGTGCGCGTGTGATAACATGCGCCGCGTCATTTTAGTTGCAAAACTAAAACTATTAAACAAAAGAAACAATTTTCGAAGGCTATGAAAACCATGAAAGCAATGGCGGCGGCGGTGCTGCTGGGCGGGGTGGCGCTGGGGCAGATGCCCGGCGCGGCGACACCGCGCGTGCAGGTGGAGAAGGCCGTGAAGGGTCAGGACCGCATCATCCGCAAGAGCGTGGGCGCCACAGAGGCGATAGATTCCGTGGCCATCCACTGCGCGGTGGAAGGGTACCTGGTGGAAGTGAATTTCCAAGAGGGGCGCGTGGTGCACAAGGGGGATGTGCTGATGCGCATCGACCCGCTGCGCTACGAGGCAGCGGTGCAGCAGGCGGAGGCCGCCATAGCGGAGCTGGATGCCCGCATGGTGTACGCGCAGAACCGCGTGAAGCGCCTTTCCTCGCTGGCCGGCAACCGCGCGGCCAGCCAGGAGGCATACGAGACCGCCCTGGCGGCGCTGGCCACCTGCAAGGCCAAGAAGGTGGCCGCGGAGGCCGAGCTGGTGCGCGCCAGGAAAAACCTGGCAGACTGCACCATCCGCGCGGAGGTCACCGGGCGCATCGGCCGCCTGCTCGTCTCCCCCGGCAACTACATCACCCCGGCGGAGGAGCTGGCCGTCATCAACCAGGTGGACCCCATCTACGTGCGCTTCCCGCTCAGCCAATACGATGTGAACGCCATCTTCCGCGGCCCGAATGAAATCGGCAGGCTGGCGGACGTGCGCATCCTGACCGCCGCCGGGCTTCAGTACGGCGGCGCGGGCCGGGTGAAGATTGTGGACAACCTGCTCTCCGGCGGGTCTGACACCTACACGCTGTGGGCGGAGTTCCCCAACGCGGAGCAGGAGCTGGTGCCCGCCGGCATCAGCTCCGTGTACGTGAAGCTGCGCGAGACCGCGGAGGTGGTGATGGTGCCGCTCACCGCCGTGCACCACGACTCCAAGGGCTCCTACATCTACACCGTGGACGACAAGAACACCGTCTCCCGCAAGGAGGTGATCGCCGGAACCGTGCAGGGCCGCTACCAGGCCATCTACGACGGCATCAGCGAGGGCGAGACCGTGATTGCGGACGGCTCCCACAAGACGCGTATCGGCGGCACGGTCATCCCCGTCTTCCCGGAGCAGAAGGTGGAGCGCACCACCACGCAGTCCGGCCAGGAGGCGGACAAGCCCGTGGAGGCGGAGACCGCGGAGGTGAAGCCCATGGAGGACCCCACCGAGCTGACCGTATCCGGCGCCCAGGTGGAGGCCATCAACAAGGTGCTCATCACCGCGCAGGTGCAGGGTCTGCTGCAGGAAATGCCCTTCAAGGAGGGCCAGATGGTCCACAAGGGGGATGTGCTCTTCCGCATCGACCCCACGCACTACCAGGCAGCGGTGGATGTGCGCAAGGCCGCCATCGCGCAGCTTGACGTGAGCATCCACGACGCCCAGCTGAAGTACGACCGCCAGAAGTTCCTGGTGAAGAGCAGCGCCTCCAGCAAGGACGAGCTGGAGAACGCCCGCGCCACACTGGCGGAGGCCCAGGCCCTCAAGGCCGCCGCAGAGGCTTCTCTCCGCGTGGCGGAGGACGACCTGGCGCGCTGCACCATCTGCGCGCCCATGGACGGCATCATCGGCCGCGCGAAGATTTCGGAGGGCTCCTACATCGCCTCGCGCACGCCGCTGGCCATCGTGGTGCAGACCAACCCCGTGTACGTGCGCTTCCCGCTCAGCGAGACCGCGCTCATGAGCGCCTTCGGCAACGCCGGGCGGCTGATGAAGGAGGCGGACATCACGCTGGTGACCGCCACCGGCCAGGCCTACAAGGAAGCCGGCAAGATTGCATTCTGCGACAACCACCTGCAGGAGAAGACCGACACGCAGAACATCTGGGCGGAGTTTCCCAATGCGGACGGCAAGCTCATTCCCGGCGGCGTGGTCACGCTCAAGATTCGCCGCAACCCGCAGTTCAAGGTGGCGGCCGTGCCCGCGCAGGCCATCCTCACGGACACGCGCGGCAAGTACGTGTACGCCCTGGAGAACGGCCACGCCAAGCGCGTGAACGTCATCATCGGCGGCACCACGGACGACGGGCTCACCGCCGTCACCCACGGCCTGGAGCCCGGCATGACCGTTGTCACCACCAACCTGGCGGACCTGGAGGACGGCTGCGCCGTGTCCCCCGCCAACGCACAGTAACCCCCTTCCCCCATTTACGGCTATGTTTTCCGAATTCTTCATCCACCGCCCCAAGTTCGCCTTCGTCATC
>JAKSOU010000031.1 GCA_024405435.1 Akkermansia sp.
AGGAAAGCTGCTCCTGCAGGATTTCGGTCATGAGCATGTTGGTGTCCTTCTCAATACCCTTGCTGCAGCTCACCACCACGGCGTTCTCGCCCAGGCGAACCTTGCCCAGGCTCTCCGCCACGGAACGCATCACCACGCTCGGCACCACCACCAGAACCAGGTCCGCACCCGTCACGTCCGCCCAGTCGCTGCTCACCAGCACGTTGGGCGGCAGCGGGCGCGCGCCCTCCACCGGCCGCAGGCCCATGCGGGTCTCGCGGATGATGGCGGCCTCCACCTCACGGTTGGTCCAAAGGACGACGTCCCCGCCCTGCTGGGCGGCGGTGAAGGCCAGCGCGGTGCCCCAGGCACCGGCGCCGACCACGGCTGTCTTGCGGAAATTGCGTTCCATAAACGTCAGGATTGTTGATTGGAATTTTGGGAAAAGGCTTTGGGCTCCGTTCCGTTGCACAGGCGCACGATGTTGGAGCGGTGCTTCACAATGACAAGGATGCAGATGAGCAGGAGCAGGCCGATGAGCATCATATCCGGCACGCCCAGCACGCCGTCCGCCCACCAGAACTCGTACATGCCCAGCAGAACCATCGCCACCGCCGCCACCATGCTGGAGAGAGACACGTAGCGCGTGAGCGCCATCATCAGCACCCACACGCCCAGCGCTATGCCGCAGAGCGACGGCGAGAGGGCCATCACGCAGCCGGCCGTGGTGGCCACGCCCTTGCCTCCCTTGAAGCCCAGATAGCACGTGTACGTGTGCCCCAGCACCAGCGCCAGCATCATGGCCATGAACCAGCCCATCTCCGCCACGCCGAACTGCGTGGCGTCCCCGCCCAGGTGCAGCTTCATGAGCAGCAGCGGCACGTAGCCCTTCAGGAAATCCAGCAGGAACACCGGGATGCCCCACCTCTTCCCCAGCACGCGGATGGCGTTCGTGGCCCCGATGTTGTGAGAGCCGTGCTCCCGCAAATCGATGCCGTTCACCCGCCCGGCCAGATAGCCGAACGGTATCGCCCCTATCAGGTAGCCCGCCACAATGTACAGGATATTCTCCAACATGCGCCCCACAGTATAGCGCGGCCGCGCGCGCGTGTCAACTACCCGCCGCATCATCGCGCAGGGCGGATGTGTTGCGCGTGGTGTGCCATACCGTGCGTTCCCTGCTTGCACGTGGCGGGGGTGGGTGGTAGAATGGAGGCATGAGAAAGACAGCCGCCATGATTGCCGCCGCGCTGGCGTGCGCGCTCGCCGCGCACGCCACGGAGAGTGAGATGAACCGCGTGCTCAACGTCTGGAAGCAGCAGTACGGTGAGTACAAGGCCGCGCTGCAGTTTGCGGATTCGCCGGAGGCACGCGCGCAAATCAGCGAGCCGGACGGCACGGAGATAGCGGAGGAGCTCTGGAAGAGCATCTGCGCCAAGACCGGGGAGCGCGCCACCGGCAAGAAGGGTGCCACCAGGGTATCCTACGAGTTCGACGAGGCGTGGGCGGCCCCGGCGGTGATCTGGTTTGTACAGCACCCCGCGGGGCTGGCGCAGGCGCTGTCCAAAAAGAAGAACCCGCAGAAGGAGGCCGCCTACTACGCGGACCAGCTGCTGGATTCCCTGCAGCGCGTGCACTACGCGAACCCGGGCATGCGCGAGGTCTGCGCCACGCTGGCGCAGGGCACCACGGCCCGCGAGTACGAAATCCTGGAGAGGGTGTACAGCCGCAACCAAGACAAGGACGCGCGCGGCTGCGCCGCCCTAGGCATGAGCATCATGCTCACCAACCCGCTCATCGCCAGCATCGGCGGCAGCGAGGCCGAGGTGCGCGCGAAGCGCATCTACTACCTCAAGCAGTCGCTCACCCTCACCGCGGATTCCACCATGTTCGGCAACGCCAAGCTCTCCGAGGTGGCTTCCGAGCAGGCCTACCGCCTGCGCCACCTGATGCCCGGATGCGTGCCCCCGCAAATCACCGTGAAGGACATGGGCGGCGCCACCGTAAAGGTGCCGCAGCAGGGCAAGCCCCACCTCCTGCTCTTCTGGGCGCCGGAGAGCGAGGCGGGCGCGGACATGGTGCGCGGCATCGACAAGATGCGCACCGCCCACCCCGGGCTGGAGATTGTGCCCGTCACCTATTTCGCCACGCCGGACACCATCCAGCAGATGCAGCAGGACGGCGTTTCCTACACGTGTTTCGACGACGAGAACGGCAGCGCCGCGCGCGCCTACCGCATTGCGGACCTGCCCACCGTGGTGCTGGTGAGCGCCGGCTGCAACATCCTCTACATCGGCGAGCCCAACCTGCAGCTCCAAACCAAGATAGACGCCTGCCTGAAGGAGCAGGAAACCAAGCCGGCGGAGCGCCCGCGCGTCATTGTGGAGGAAAACCCGGCTCCCAAGCCCGCAGCCCCCGCGCCCGCGCAACCCGCGCAGCCTGTGCAGGCCCCCAACCTGGAGCCCATGCCGCAGCCCACGGGCGACACCCCGCCCACCCTGCGCGACATGCCGCAGTTCGACGCGCCCACGCTCAAATAGGATTGGCGTCACACTGGTTTCCGGCGGAATTCACGCGAATTCGGCAATTTGGAAAAATTACAGGTTGACCCGGCGGCGGAATGTGGTAGAATGAAGGTTACAGGGGCCCTAAACAACCGGGCTCCGATTTAACCGTGGACGATGACATCATCTGCACCGAGAAAATAATCGCGGACCGCAAAACGTTCTTCCTGGATTTGAAGAGCAACGCGCGGGGCCGCGTGGTGCGCATTACAGAGAAGGTGAGCTCCAACCGCGACCGCATCATGGTACCCGCAGAAATCCTTGATGACTTTATTGCGGCGCTGGAGGATATCCGCCAGAAAAACGCGGAGCTGCCGTAGGCGGGCGGCACAGTGGGGAGTGGATTCGGCGGGGCGGCAGGCCCCGTCGGATGGGGAATTTACCCGTTTGGGGAGGTGTGACACAAATAAATCTCGACAAGGCGGCTGCGGCTGGATAAAATAGCGCGGCCGTGCCGCGCACGCGCAGGGATGCGCTGCGGCAGGCAATCCACATCACCGCAACATTACCATGAGGAGAATCAAAGTACTGGAATTAGGTTGGGAGTTCCCGCCGCTCATCAACGGCGGGCTCGGCGTAGCCTGCATGGGCATCTCCAAGGCCCTTGCCAAGAAGGTGGACCTCTCGGTCATCGTGCCGAAGGCGGACCCCTCCGCCGTGTACGAGGGCTTCAGCCTCACCGGCATCAACACGCTGGGATACGCAGAGGTGGAATCCGTCTCCCACGGCTATTCCTACAACAGCTTCTCCCTGGTGAGCAAGGCCCCCGTGAACCTGGACCCGTACGCCCATGTGGAGGGCGCGCCGGGCACCGTGGTGTTCACCAAGGAGGGCAAGATGCTCTTCTCCCACGTGAGCCGGGCGGATCTGGAGCTCTTCACCGGGCGTGAGGACCTGTACGCCGGGGACCTGGCGCGCAAGGTCATCGAGTTCTCCAAGATTTGCGCCGTGCTGTCCAAGCAGTACGACTTCGACGTGGTGCACGCGCACGACTGGATGACCTACCTGGCCGGCGTGGAGGTGAAGAAGGCCACGGGCAAGCCGCTGGTGGTGCACCTGCACGCATCCCAGTTCGACCGCGCCGGGGCGGACGCCCGCGGCTGGATCTACGATATCGAGAAGTACGGCATGGAGCAGGCGGATGCGGTGATCCCCGTCTCCAAGTACACCGGAACGGTGGCCGCAGGGCACTACGGCATCAACCCGGACAAGATTTTCCCCGTGCACAACGGCGCAGACCCCGTGAAGGTCTTCCACAGCAAGAAGAAGTTCCCGGAGAAGCTGGTGCTCTTCCTGGGCCGCCTCACGGCGCAGAAGGGCCCGGAGTTCTTCCTGCAGATTGCGGCCAAGGTGCTGGAGCAGACGGACGGCGTGCGTTTCGTGATGGCCGGCACGGGCGAGAAGCTGCGCCAGCTCATCGAGACCGGCGCCTTCCACGGCGTGGGCGACAAGTTCCACTTCACCGGATTCCTGAACAAGCAGAAGGTGAACGAGCTGCTCTCCATGACGGATGTGTACTGCATGCCGTCCGTCTCCGAGCCGTTCGGGCTCTCCGCGCTGGAGGCCGCCCAGTTCAACATCCCCGCCGTCATCTCCAAGCAGAGCGGCGTGGCGGAGGTGATGAAGGGCGCCCTCAAGGCCGACTTCTGGGACGTGAACATGATGGCCAAGCACATCATCGACCTCACCACGGACGAGGAGCTGTACAAGAAGGTGGCCGCGGAAAGCGCGCAGGATATCATGAACTCCAGCTGGGAAACGGCGGCGGACAAGATGATCCGCGTCTATCACCACGTGCTCGGATGGTAAACCTACAACAACCCAGTATCAAGCCATGAACATCACCCTCACCTTTCACGCGCATCAGCCCAACCGCCTGATCCCGTACGATTTCTTCAAAATCGGCGAACATGCGTTCTACGAGGACGACAACCTGAACGCACGCGTGCTCTCCGCCGTGGCCGAGCGCTGCTACCTGCCCGCAAACCGCCTCATGAAGCAGCTCATCGAGCTCTCCGACGGCAAGTTCAAGTTCTCCCTCGCCCTCTCCGGCGTTATCCTGGAGCAGGCCAAGTACCACCGCCCGGACCTCATCACCTCCTTCCAGGAGCTGGCGGAAACCGGCTGCGTGGAGTTCCTGGCCATGCCGTACTACGCCTCGCTGGCCTCCCTGTACTCCACGGACGAGTTCGCGCAGCAGGTGGCCGAGCACATGGACCTCATGCAGGAGCTCTTCGGCCAGAAGCCCACCGTGCTCTGGAACACCAGCATGCTCTACTCCAACGCCATCGCCGCACAGGCGTACGACATGGGGTTCAAGGGCATCATGGCGGACGGCAACAGCCGCATGATGAGCAACCGCCACATCAACGACCTGCAGTGCGCCCCGCTCATCGCCAAGACCAAGACCCTCATCCGCAACCGCCACCTCTCCAACGACCTGGCGCACCGCCGCGTGGACCCCGGCTGGAGCGAGTACCCGCTCTCCCCGTACACCTTCGCCAACTGGCTCTCCGAGCAGGAGGGGCAGGTGGTCAACCTCTCCATGGACTATGAGACGCTGGGCGAGCGGCAGACCGATTCCACGGGCGTGTTCGAGTTCTGGCGCACCATGATCATGGCCGCGCTGTTCAACGGCAACACGTTCACCACCCCGGGCAAGGCAGTGAAGCGCTTCCGCTCCACCGGCACGCTGGACTGCCCCAACCCCGTCTCCTGCACCACCTTCGGCACCACCACGCAGTGGAACGGAAACGTCATGCAGCAGGAGGCCATCAAGAAAATCTACGACCTGGAATCCGCCGTGAAGGCCAGCGAGGACCGCGACATGATCCACGTGTGGCGCAAGCTGCAGAGCGCGGACCACTTCCACTACATGGAGAAGACCAACGGCTTCACCCCCTACCCCTCCCCGTATGATGCGTACATCTACTACATGAACGCCCTGGCGGACCTGCAGGTGCGCGTGAAGCGGGAGGCGGAGATGCTCCACAAGGCGGACCGCACCAACCTGGCGTAAGGCCTAAGCGCATGCCGGCGGGCCAAGCACTCCTGCTGCTCTATTTCATGCTGCTGCCCGTGCTGGGCTGCGCGGCGGCGGTGTGGTGCGTGGACCCCTTCCGCCTGTGGAAGCCGGCGTTCACCACGGCCATCAAGCTCACCATGCTCGTCATGGGCGCGGGCTTCTTCCTCTCGCAGATGAACCTGCCCGCCGCCGCACTCGGCAGCATCGGCGCCGGAGTCCTCGTCCTCGGCACCATGAACGAGGTCCACTTCAACCGCAAATTCCCCTGGCCGCGCTCCATCGCCGCCGCCGCCCTCTGCGCCCTTTTCTGCGGGCTCGGGCTCTGGGCGGGGCTCGCCATGGCACCGGACGGCCTCATCGGCCCCCCAGCCCCCTGACCCCGCGGGAAACTTCCGGGAAATTTATTTCGGATTTCTTACATATTCTGCTTGAAAAGGGGTGTGGTGGAGATATATAATCCACGCGCAAAGATGATAGAGCAGCTGCGCAAGAGACTATTGGACCGGGAGCACCCGGAACGCATCCACCTGATTGGCGTGGCCGGGGCCGGCATGAGCGGCCTGGCGCGCATGCTACTGGAGATGGGGCACCGCGTGAGCGGGTGCGACCGCGTGACGAGCGAGGAGACGGAGCGCCTGCAGCAGGCGGGCCTGGCGTTCTCCTGCCCGCACAACCCGGATGCGGTGAAGGACGCGGAGGTGGTCATCTACTCCAGCGCCATCCGGCCGGACAACGTGGCGCTGGCCGCGGCCAAGGAGCACGGCATCCCCTGCCTGCGGCGCGCGGAATGCCTGGCCGCCATCCTGAACGGCAAGAAGGGCGTGGTGGTGGCCGGAACGCACGGCAAGACCACCACCTCATCCCTCACGGCGCACCTGCTGCGGGAGGGGCGCCTGCGCCCGTGCCACTACGTGGGCGCGGAAATCCCCGTGCTGGGCGCCAACGCGCACTGGAACGAGGACAGCGAGTACCTGGTGGCGGAGGGCGATGAGAGCGACGGCACCCTGGTGAACTACCTGCCGGAGCACAGCATCATCCTCAACATCGAGGCCGAGCACCTGGACTTCTACCGCGACCTCGACCACATTAAAGAAGTCTTCCACACCCTCTGCAAACAGACCCGCGGCAAAATCTTCTACTGCAAGAGCGACCCCGGCGCGTGCGATGTCTGCTCCCAGTACCCCAACAGCGTCTCCTATGGCTGGCAGGATGCGGACTACACCGCATCCGACATGAGCGTGAAGCGCGGCCGCACCATCTACACCATCAACCACAAGGGCGAGCCGCTGGGGCGCGTGGAGCTGGGAATCCCCGGCCGCCACAACGTGCTCAACTCGCTGGCCGCCACCGCCGCCGCCCTGGAGATGGGCTGCGATTTCACCAGCATCACCCGCGGCCTGGCATCCTTCGCCGGGGCGCGCCGCCGCTTCGAGACCAAGTACCTTTCCAAGGGCTACCGCGTGGTGGACGACTACGGCCACCACCCCACGGAGATAGCCGCCACGCTGCAGACCGCGCAGAGCCTGAAACCCGGGCGTCTGGTGGTGCTGTTCCAGCCGCACCGCTACACGCGCACCCAGCTGCTGCGGGATGATTTCGGCAAGGTGCTGCAGGCGGTGGACAAGCTGTACGTGGCGGATGTGTACCCCGCCAGCGAGCCGCCCATCCCCGGCATCAGCGGGCAAACCATCGTGGATGCCGTGGAGGAGAACGGCCCCGTGGAGGCGCAGTTCCTGCCGAACCTGGCGCTGGCCCACCACGTGGTGGGCAACGAGCTGCGCCCCGGCGACCTGTTCCTGACGCTGGGCGCGGGCAACGTGCACGAGGCGGGCAGGCGCATCGCCAAGGACCTGTGCCTGATGGAGGCCATGATGGCGGAATGCGGCAAGGACGCGGACTTCCGACTGTACGAGCCGATGAGCCGGCACACCACGCTGGGCGTGGGCGGCGAGGCCCAGTACTGGGTGGAGCCCCGCACCTTCGCCGCCATGCAGGCCGTGGTCAACTTCTTCAAGGACCGCAACATCCCCGTCCACATCGTGGGCCGCGGCTCCAACCTCGTCGTCCGCAACGGCGGCATCCGCGGCGCCGTCATCCACCCCGCCGCCGGTATCTTCGAGAAGCTGGAGCTGCAGGGCAACCGCATTGTGGCCGGCGCCGGAGTGAAACTCAAGAAGCTGGCCGCGTTCGCCGCGCGCCACGGCATCAGCGGGTTCGAGTGGATGGACGGCATTCCCGGCTGCGTGGGCGGCAGCCTGCGCATGAACGCCGGATGCATGGGAGGCGACATGTGGGGCGTGTTCCGCTCCGCCACCGCGCTCAACGAGGACGGCGAGCTCGTGGAGTTCGAGAAGGAGCACATGAAGGGCGCTCAGTACCGCCTGATTCCCGAGTTCGACTACAACATGGTCATGCAGGCCGTGTTCGCCGGAACTCCCGCGGACGCGCAGTCCATCGGCGCCGCCACAGACGAGTTCCGCGCGCGCCGCAGGAACTCCCAGCCCAAGGAGCCCAGCGCCGGATGCACCTTCGTCAACCCGGATGAAATCCCCGCCGGCAAGCTCATCGAGGAGCTCGGCCTCAAGGGATACGCCATCGGCGGCGCCAAGGTTTCCGAGAAGCACGCCAACTTCATCGTCAACACCGGAAACGCCAGCGCCACGGACGTCACCAGGCTCATCGACTACATCCGCGAGAAGGCCAAGGCCGAGCGCGGCATCACCCTGCGCACGGAGGTCCACGTCATCGGCGACCGCGAACCCGAATTCTAAAAAACTTCCCCACCATGAAAACCTTAACGAACGACACCAAGATAGCGCTGCTGATGGGCGGCCCGGGCTCGGAGCGGGAGGTTTCCCTCGTCTCCGGCAAGGCCGTGCTGGCCGCGCTGCAGGAGGAGGGCTTCACCCACGTCACCCCCGTGGTGGTGGACGGCGAACGCCCGCCCATCCCGGAGGGAACGGAGCTCTGCTTCAACATCATCCACGGCACCTACGGAGAGGACGGCGGCCTGCAGGCCTACCTGGAGGAGCTGGGAATCCCCTACACCGGCGCGGGTTCGGAGACCAGCCGCAACTGCTTCGACAAGCTGCTCACCAAGCAGGCGTTCGTGGCGGCGGGCGTGCCCACCCCCAAGAGCGAGGTGGTGCCGCACGGCCAGCGCCCCACCCTGCCCTGCCCCTGCGTGCTCAAGCCGCCCTGCGAGGGTTCCTCCGTGGGCGTGGAGATTGTGCATGAGCAGGCGCAGATGGATGCCGCGCTGGAGCGCGACGCACGCTTCCCCGGCGCCCTCCTGGTGGAGGAATACATCAAGGGTAAAGAGCTCACCGTCGCCATCCTGGACGGCACCGCCCTGCCCGTCGTACACATCTGCCCCCGCCAGGGATTCTACGACTACCGCAACAAGTACCCCTCCATGACCGGCGCCGTGGGGTCGGACTACATCTGCCCCGCCGACCTCACGGAGGCGGAGACCAAGGCGGTGCAGGAGGCCGCGCTGGCCGCCTACCGCGCGCTGCACGTGGAGGTGTACGGGCGCGTGGATGTGCTGCTCACGGACGACGGCAGGCCGTACGTGCTGGAGATCAACACCATCCCCGGCATGACGGGGGCCTCCCTGTTCCCGAAGGCCGCCAAGGCCGTGGGCATCGGCTTCGGCGAGCTCTGCCGCCGCATCGCGCAAATATCCCTCAACCAGCCCCGCGCCTGATTTCACGAGTCGTGTTCGACAACCGCAACAAGTTCCGCAAAGCTCCCAAGGCCGGCGACAACGTGCGCGCCGTGAAGGGCAGCCTGACCTTCCGCGAAAAGTACCTCAACGTTGCGTTCATCCGCAACTTCTGGAGGAGCACCAAGAAGGCCACACGATACGCCATCGTCATCGTTCCGGTTGTCCTGCTGCTCTTCTTCGGCATCCGCTACGCCGTCATCAAGGCCTACCGCATGGAGATCGACAACATCACCTACGAGTCCGCGCACAAGATCATCAGCCGCGGGCAGGTGCTGGACATGCTGGGCCTCCACGACAGCATCAACCTCACCGAGCTGAACACCGGAGACTGGGAGCGCAAGCTGGCGGAGCATCCGTGCATCGCCGCCGCGCACATCCACGCGGAGCTGCCGGACACCCTGCACATCGAGATAGAGGAGCGCATCCCCGTGGTGTTCGTGGAGATGGAGAGCGCGGCCGGCACCGGAACCCGCAGCAAGCTGTACATGGACCAAAACGGGCACCTGTTCCCGGTGGTGCCGGAGCTTCACGCGAAGTTTGCGAATTCGCCGGTGTGGTACCTGCAGGCGGCGGACCTGGCGGAGTTCAAGCCCGGCGCGGAGGTGTCGGAAAAGGCGTACCTCCCCATCGTGGAGCTGGTGGCCGCCGCCAACCACTACACGCTGGAGGAGATTCCCTCCATCCGTGAAATCTTCCGCCCCAAGGAGTGGAAAATCATCCTCACGCTGGAGAACGGCGCGGAGGTGCTCATGCAGGTGTACGACATCAAGGGGCAGATGGAGCGCCTGGCCATGATTACCGAGCACGCCGCCGCCGAGGGCAAGCGCCCCGTCAGCATCAACGTCATCCCGCGCATCAACCCCACGGTCATCTACGCCAAGGAAGCCAAAGGGACCAAATGAGCGCCATGCGCTGCCGCCTTTCAGAGCATCTGCTGGAGTTCGCCTTCCCCGCCGGGACCTCACGCGGAGTCTACACCACGCGCCGCGTCTGGTGCGTGGAGGTGCAGGGCGACGATGGGCGCGTGGGCGTCGGCGAGTGCGCGCCGCTGCCGGATTTGAGCTGCGACGCCCTGCCGCCGCGCGAGTACCGCGCCAGGCTGGATGAGGCGTGCGCCGAGCTGGCGCGCACCGGGGAAATCCCCGCGGAGAAGCTGCGGAACTACCCATCCATCCTCATGGGGCTGGAGACCGCCGTGCAGCACTTGCGCGCGGGTAGCTGGCGCCTGTGGGACACGCCGTTCAGCCGCGGCGAGGAGGGCATCCGCATCAACGGGCTCGTGTGGATGGGAGACTTCCCCACCATGCTGGAGCGCCTGGAACGCAAGCTGCAGGCGGGTTTCCGCTGCATCAAGGTCAAGATTGGCGCCATTGACTGGCAGCGGGAGCTGGACCTCCTGCGCCGCATCCGCGAGCGCTACTCCCCGCAACAGGTGGAGCTGCGCGTGGACGCCAACGGCGCGTTCTCCCCGCAGGACGCCCCCGCGCGCCTGGAGCAGCTGGCCGCGTTCGCCATCCACTCCATCGAGCAGCCCATCCGCGCCGGGCAATGGAGCGACATGGCGCGCCTGTGCAGGGAATCGCCCGTGCCAATCGCGCTGGACGAGGAGCTCATCGGCGTGAACGACCCCGCGCGCAAGGTGGAGCTGCTGGATGCCGTCCGCCCGCGCTACATCATCCTGAAACCCTCGCTGCACGGCGGGTTCCGCGGCGCGGAGGAATGGATGCGCCTGGCGGATGCGCGCGGCATCGGGCACTGGGTCACCTCCGCGCTGGAATCCAACATCGGGCTGAACGCCATCGCCCAATGGTGCGCCGCACGCCGGCACGATATGCCGCAGGGCCTCGGCACCGGGCAGATCTACACCAACAACGTCGCACCCTTCCCCCTCTCCATCCGCGGCGAGCAACTGTGGTTCGACCCCGCAGCCGCCGCGCCGTGCACGGGGTTGAACGCCTTCCTGGACGAATGGAACGGCCCCGGCGAATGCATCACCGTGCACACCTCCGGCTCCACCGGCGAACCCAAGCCCATGCAGGCCCGCAAGGAATTCATGGAGGCCAGCGCGCGCATGACCTGCCGCTTCCTCGGGCTGCGGGAGGGCGATTCCGCGCTGCTCTGCCTGCCGCTGCGCTTCATTGCCGGAAAGATGATGGTGGTGCGCTCCCTGGTGGCAGGGCTGCGGCTCATCCCGTGCGAGCCCTGCGGGCACCCGCTGCGCGGGCTCGCGGAGCCGCCGGACTTCGCCGCCATGGTGCCGCTCCAGGTCTTCAACTCACTCCAAGTGCCGCAGGAGGCCGAGATGCTGCGCGGGATAAAGAACCTCATCATCGGCGGAGGCCCCGTGGACGACGACCTCGCCGCGCAATTGAAAAATTTTCCCAACGCCGTGTGGTCCACCTACGGCATGACCGAAACCCTCTCCCACATCGCCCTGCGCCGCCTCTCCGGCCCGCTCGCCGATGCCTGGTACACACCCTTCCACGGCGTGCAGCTCGCCCTCAACGAACACGGCTGCCTCGTCGTCACCGCCCCGCACATCGGTTGCCATAACCTCGCCACCCACGACATCGCCGAGATGGACTCCCGCGGCCGTTTCCGAATCCTCGGACGCAGCGACAACACCATCAACTCCGGAGGCATCAAAATCCAACCCGAGCAAGTGGAGGAAACTCTCCGCCGCCACGGCCTGGCGGACGTCCTGCTCACCTCCGTACCCGACCCCAAATTCGGCGAATCCACCGTCCTCCTCACCACCGCAGACCCCGCAGAGGCCCAGCGCATCTGCCGCCTCTGCCTGCCCCCGTACACCATCCCCCGCCGAATCCTCCACCTCCCCGCCCTGCCCCTAACCCCCACCGCCAAACCCAACCGCCCCGCCGCCCAACGCCTGGCGCTACTTCAAAATACTTGACTCCATGTCGGCTTTTGTATATCTTCACCTCATCCGGACGAAAGTACTAGCAACAATTCATGTCCTGATCTCCTAGGCTGCACGATTCTCTACTCGTGCAGCCGCTTTTTATACCCGTGCCGCCATGGACTACCAGCGGTCCTCTGGGAAGTTGCGGTAGCCGATGGGGAGGGGGGACATTTCATCCAGGAGCCGGCGGTCGTACCGGCGGGAGGGGGGCTTCATGTTGCCGAGGGTCTTGACCTTGCCCTCGTTGAAGAAGAGTTGCAGGTAGTAGGTTTGGTTGTAGCCCAGGTGATGGGCCTCGCGGATCATTTGGAGGATGTCGGCCTCGTCCAGCAGGTCTGGGTGCACGGTGGTGCGGACCTCATGGGGCACCTTGTAGGTTTGGAGGAGCTTGAGGGTTTCCTTGAAGCGGTCGAAGAGGAGGGCGCCGCCGGGCAGGCGCCAGCTGCGGGTGGAGGGCATCTTGTTGTCCAGCGCCACGTAGTCCACGAGCTTCTCTTCCAGCAGGGAGCGCACCACATCCGGGTTGCTGCCGTTGGTGTCTATCTTGACGAGGTAGCCGAGCTGCTTGATTTGGCGGCAGAGCTCCGCGATATCCGGGTTGAGGGTGCATTCGCCGCCGGAGAGGACGACGGCGTCCAGGAATCCGGCGCGCTCTCGCAGGAAGGCCATCTCATCCACCCCGCCGCCGCTGCTCAGCACCAGCTCCGGGTTGTAGCAGTACGGGCAGCGCAGGTTGCACCCGGTGTACCAGAAGATGCAGGCAGCCTTCTTCGGGTAGTCCAGAAAGGTGAGCGGGGAGATGTCTGCGGGGTGACGCAAGGGGATTTACAATTTACGATTTACAATTTACGATTTGGGAATAATGGCGCCTAGCGGCGCGGGCGATTGACGATTTGGCAAAAAAAACGCGGGGTGCCTGGGGATACAGGCACCCCGCGTGTTTTTCGCTTACTTGAGGATGGCGTCCTGACTGCAGCAGCCGCAGGGTTCCACGAAGTGCTCGCGCTCCTCGAATTCGCCCTGCTTGCCTGCGTTGAAGGTTTCCACGGGGCGGTGGTAGCCCATCACGCGGGTGTAGACGGTGCACTTGGTGCGTTCCTCTGCGTGCTCCTGAAGGAGCTGCTCATCGGTCTTGACGACCCCTTTGATTTCTTTTTCTTCCATGGTTGTATTATTTTATTTGTTTATCGGTGATTGGTTGACGCCGGGGAGTGGGAGCTCCGGCTGCTCCTCCATGCGGGCCTTGGCGAGAACCTCGGCATCGCACTTGGGGCAGTAGTCATGGCGGCCCTTGAGGTAGCCGTGCTTCTCACAGACGGAGAAGAGCGGCGTGACGGTGATGTAAGGCATCTTGAAGTTCTCCAGGACCTTGCGGACGATATCTCGGCAGGCCTCCGGGGTGGAGATGGCCTCGTTCATGTACATGTGGAACACGGTGCCGCCAGTGTAGCAGCACTGCAGCTTGTCCTGCATCTTGAGGGCCTTGAAAAGGTCCTGCGTGTAGCTGGCGGGGAGCTGCGAGCTGTTGGTGTAGTATCGGTGGCCCGGGGAGCCGGACTGAATGATGTCCGGGTAGCGCTTGGCGTCCTCGCGTGCGAAGCGGTGTGTGGTGCCCTCTGCGGGGGTGGCCTCCAGGTTGTAGAGGTTGCCGGTTTCGGCCTGGTAGGAGCGGATGCGCTCGCGCATGTGGTGGAGTAGCTCCTCCGCGAAGGCGATACCCTCCGGGGTGGCGGTGTTCATGGTGTCGCCGGAGAAGTTGCGGAGCATCTCGTTGACGCCGTTGAGGCCGATGGTGGAGAAGTGGTTGCGGAGGTGGGGGAGGTAGCGCTTGGTGTAGGGGTAGAGGCCGCGCTCGTAGAGCTCGTTGATGAACACGCGCTTCTTCTCCAGCGTGCTCTTGGCCAAGTCCATCAGCTCATCCAGCTTGGAGAGCAGCAGGTTCTTGTTGCCCTTGTACAGGTAGCCCAGGCGTGCCATGTTGATGGTGACCACGCCGATGGAGCCGGTCATTTCCGCGGAGCCGAAGAGGCCGCCGCCGCGCTTGAGCAGCTCGCGCAGGTCCAGCTGCAGGCGGCAGCACATGGAGCGCACGGCATCCGGCTTGTACGCCTCCTCGTCAATCACGCGCTCGCCCTTCTCGTTGATCTTGTACTGGGAGCCGATGAAGTTCTGGAAGTAGGAGGAGCCGATCTTGGCGGCGTTCGCGAAGAGCAGCGGCACGTTCTCGTCGTCCCAGTCGAAATCCTCCGTGATGTTGACGGTGGGGATGGGGAAGGTGAAGGGCTGGCCGGTGCTGTCGCCCTCGGTGAGCACCTCGTAGAACGCCTTCTGGATGACCTTCATCTCCGGCTGGAAATGCTTGTAGGTCATGTTGTCCAGGGAGGATGCGCCGCGTTCCTGGGCCAGGGCCTCCAGCTTCTCGTTGTGCAGTTCGGCAAAGATGTGCTGGCCGCCGGAGAAGGGCGGCTGCTCGCGCAGGTCGCGCGGCACGGTCCAGTCGATGGTGACGTTGGTGAAGGGGCTCTGGCCCC
Organism: Akkermansia sp.; assembly: GCA_024405435.1. Classification (GTDB taxonomy): domain Bacteria; phylum Verrucomicrobiota; class Verrucomicrobiia; order Verrucomicrobiales; family Akkermansiaceae; genus Akkermansia. Next base: position 14,753 of record JAKSOU010000031.1, read on the forward strand.
AGCGCGAGGGAACGTTAAGGTTGTAGACGAAGCTGCGGAGTGCCTTCTTCACCTCGTCGTAGGGGAGCTGGTCCTTGAAGAGATAGGGGGAGAGGTAGGTATCGAAGGAGCTGAAGGCCTGTGCGCCGGCCCACTCGCTCTGCAGGATGCCGAGGAAGTTTGCCATCTGGCCGAGGGCCTCGCGGAAATGCTTGGGGGGGCGGCTGTTCACGCGGCTGCGCACGCCGTTGAAGCCCTCGTTGAGGAGGTTTCGCAGGCTCCAGCCCGCGCAGTAGCCGGTGAGGCAGTCCAGGTCGTGGATATGGTAGTCGCCGTTGCGGTGGGCGGCGCCCTCCTCCGGGGAGTACACCTGGTCCAGCCAGTAGTTGGCGATGACCTTACCGGCGGTGTTGTTCACCAGGCCTGCGTTGGAGTAGGTGGTGTTGGAGTTGGCCTTGATTCGCCAGTCTGTGTTGCCGATGTACTCCTCGATGGTCTGCTTGCAATCCACCCAGGTGTTGCCCTGGTACATGCCGCCGATCTGCTCGCGCTGCATCTTGTGGAGGAAGCGGTAGCGGATGAAGTTGCGCGCGGTCTCGTACGCGCCGGCCTTCATGAGCTCCTTCTCGATGATGTCCTGCACCTTCTCCACGGGGATGTAGTCCTCCGCCTTGAGGGTGTCCAGCACGCTGGCGTACACCAGCGGGTTGTAGTCTTCCTGGGATGCATGGAACGCCTTCTCGATGGCCTGCTGCACCTTGTAGGCCTCGAAGCGCTCGCGCTTTCCGTTTCGTTTGATGATTTCCGGCATGGTCTTGTCGTTTCTCGAAGGTTGGATTTTTTGTTTTGGACTCGCCACCCCGCTGCTGAAGATGCTGCGCGGCGCGCACGTGTTGGCGCTCCATCACAGCCCCCTCACCAGCGGGGCGGTCTGTTCCCGAACACCGCCAACCGGCCTTGCGCCCGGTCTCTTGGCGGCTGCCGCCCGGGGGTGGCGCGCCGTGCGGCGAGAACACACCCAACGTACCATCCGCAATCACCCCTTGCAAGAAAAAAATTCATTTTTCCTAAATTTTTTTACACGAAATATGGGGGATGATTTCAGAATCGCACACAATATGTTGTGATTTGCCGTTCATTTCGCCTTTTTGGAACCGTTCTATACAACAGGTTTAAAAATGCATGAAACCTAGGGATTCCGCGGGGTGTGGAACGGGTTATGGAGCCCCCGGCTGCGGCAGGTTGCCGCCCCAGATTTGGGGCATGGAAAAAAGGTGGCGGGCACGCCGTGCGGGGCGGAAAAAAAGCGCCCGGCGGAAAGCCGGGCGCGGTGGGGAAACGTGGAATGGGGAAAAGGCCTCAGCGCATCAGGGCCACAAGCTCCATCTCGAACACCAGCGTGGAGTGCGGGCCGATCTTGCCGGGGCCGTTGGCGCCGTACGCCAGGTGGGACGGAATGGTCACGCGCCACTTGGCCCCCACAGGCATCAGGGTGAGCGCCTCCGTGAATCCCGGTATCACCTGGCGGATGTTGAACTTCACCGTGTCGCTAGATTGATCGAACACCGTGCCGTCCACCAGCGTGCCCTTGTAGCGCACCTCCGCCGTCGGCGCCTCGCCGTGCTTGGCGGCATCGTAGGTCTCGCCGCCGCCCGCCTCCAGCACCTCGTACTGCAGGCCGGAATTGGTGGTCACCACGCCCTCCTTGCGGGCGTTCTCCTCCATGTACTTCACGCCGGCCTCTCGGTTGGCCTTGCCGCGGGCGTCCGCGCGCTCCTGCAGCATGGCAAGGAAGCGCCGCTGGCACTCCTGCGCCTGCGCCAGCGCGGCGGGGTCCGGCGTGCCCGCCAGGCCCTCCAGCAGGCCGCGCCCGAGCTCGCCGCCCACCAGGTCCTCCGCCTGGATGCCCGGCAGCATCTGCCCCAGCATCTGACCGCCGATGCGGTACCCGATCAGGTACGACATCACCTTCTTCGTCTCAAGTTCGTCTGACATGCCACCCTTGTACCACCCTGCCCCGCCACCAATCAAGCCCGCAGCGGGTCATGCGCGGGGGTGTAAAACAAGAAACAGCGGGCAGTCTTGCGACCACCCGCTGTTTCCTGTTAATAGGGACGGTGGGGTTGCTTCGGCCCCGCCTCTCGGGCCCTCACCCCTGCGGGGCAAACCGGCTGCGCCGGTTTGGCCAAGCTGCCTTACCGCACGGCTGCGCCGCGCGCCCGCTGCGCGGGGCCGTCGGCAGCTTTCAAACCCGCCTGGCGGACGCTCCTCGCTCCCACGCACCATAAAACAGGAAACAGCGGGCAGTCTTGCGACCACCCGCTGTTTCCTGTTAATAGGGACGGTGGGGCTCGAACCCACGACCAAGGGATTATGAGTCCCCTGCTCTAACCACTGAGCTACATCCCCGCGCAGATAGTACGGCAAGGGAAAGCCGATGGCAAGCCCAAAGTGGCGGCGTATTTGTCAGTACGCGCAAGGCTGCGCGATTCCGCAAATCCAAAATCCCAAATCTGAAATCCCCAATCCGAAATTGGAATCACGCCAGTTCCCCGCGGGCGCGGAGGTCAGCGTTGATGGCCTCCATGATGTCCTGCTCCGGGCGGAAGTTGGCATCATGGTGGGAGGAGCGGATGAGCGGGCCGCTGGCCACGTGGAGGAAGCCCTTGGAGAGGGCGAGCTCCCGCAGCTCATCGAACACCTCCGGGCGGATGTACTCCATCACCGGCAGGTGGCGCGGGGAGGGCCGCAGGTACTGGCCCATGGTGAGCACGGTGACGCCGTGTTCGCGGAGGTCGTCCATGGTGCGGGCGATTTCCTCGCGCGTTTCGCCGAGGCCGAGCATGATGCCGCTCTTGGTGACCACCATGCCGGGTGCCATCTCAGCGGCGCACTGCAGCACGTGGAGGGATTGACGGTATTTGGCGCGGAAACGCACGATGGGCGACAGGCGCTCCACGGTTTCCAAATTGTGGTTGAAGATGTGCGGGCGGGCGTCCATCACGGCGGCGAGGGCGTCCTCATTGCCGTTGAAGTCGGAGGTGAGCACCTCGATCACCGTGGCGGGACTGGCCTTGCGGATGGCGCGGATGGCGGCGGCGATGTGCGCGGCGGCGCCGTCCGGGAGGTCGTCGCGCGTGACCATGGTGACGACGGTGTGGTTGAGCTTCATGTGGGCCACGGCCTCGGCCACCTTGCGGGGCTCGTCGGGGTCCAGGGGCTTGGGCTTGGCGGTTCGTGTGGCGCAGAATCCGCAGGCGCGGGTGCAGACCTCGCCGCAGAGCATGAAGGTGGCGGTGCCGTGGCTCCAGCATTCGCCGCGGTTGGGGCACATGGCCTCCTGGCACACGGTCACCAGCTCGTTGTCCTTGATGAGGTGGGAAACCTCCGTGAAGGCGCGCCCCTTGGGCATCTTCACCTTCAGCCACGCGGGCTTGCGCGTCATTTCCTCGCTCATATCAATAGTCGCGGTTGAGCAGGTAGTCGTTGATGGCCAGCAGCACCTCGCGCCGCTTCGGGGAGAACACCTCCAGCGCGGCGCGGGCGGATGCCGTCAGGTCGCGCGCCTCGCGCCGTGCCTGCTCCATGCCCACCAGGGCGGGATAGGTGGCCTTGTGCTCCGCGGCGTCCTTGCCGATGCTCTTGCCCAGCACCTCCGGGGAGGAGGTGATGTCCAAAATGTCGTCGATAATCTGGAAGGCAAGCCCCAAATCGCGGCCGTATGCGGTGAGGGCGTCCAGCTGCTCCTGTGTGCAGCCTGCGACCATGCCGCCGAGGCGGGTGGAGGCCATGATGAGCGCGGAGGTCTTGCCGTTGTGGATGGCGCGCAGCTCGTCCACGGAAAGCGCGCGGCCCTCGCCCTCCAGGTCCAACACCTGGCCGCCCACGAGGTTGAGGCTGCCCGTGCGGTACGCGAACTCCGCCACGTAGTCCCCCACGGTGTAGCGCTCATTGGACGGCACGCGCGACAGGATGGCGAAGGCCTCCGTGAGCAGCGCGTCACCCGCCAGCACGGCGATTCCCTCGCCGAACACCTTGTGGTTGGTGGGGCGGCCGCGGCGCATGTCGTCGTTGTCCATGCACGGCAGGTCATCGTGGATGAGCGTGTAGGTGTGCAGGGTTTCCAGGGCGCAGGCGGCGTTCAGGGCATCGTCCTCATCACCGCCGCAAGCCTTGGCGGATTCCAGGCACAGGAGCGGGCGGATGCGCTTGCCACCGGCGAAAATGCTGTAGCGCATGGCCTTGTGGAGCGTGGCGGGCTGCACGTCCTCCGCGGGCAGCAGCTCGTTGAGCCGCGCTTCCACGCGCGCGGCGGTTTCCTTGATGAGGTCGGCTATCGCGTTCATGTCAGTTTCCTTTCACGAGAAGTTCTGCAATCTGCACGGCGTTCAGGGCCGCGCCCTTGCGCACCTGGTCGCCCACCACCCAGAGGCTCAGGGCGTTGTCGATGGCGCTGTCCAGGCGAATGCGGCCCACCAGGCAGTCGTCGCCGTTGGTGGAATCCAGCGGGGTGGGCCAGAGGTTGGCGGCGGGGTCGTCCACCAGGCGCACGCCGGGGCGGCCGGCGTAGCAGGCCTGCGCGCCCGCCACGTCCACGGGTTTCTCGAACTGCGCCACGCAGGAGATGGAGTGGCTGCGGTACACCGGCACGCGAACGCAGGTGCAGGAGACCTTCAGCTCCGGCAGGGAAAGGATCTTGCGGCCCTCGTTGAGCATCTTGAGCTCCTCCTTGGTGTAGCCGTTGTCCGCGAACTTGTCGATCTGCGGCAGCACGTTGAAGGCGATCTGGCGCGGGTAGGTGGAGGTTTCCACGGGGCATCCGTTCACGATGGCGCGCACCTGGTTCTCCAGCTCCGCGATGCCGTGCTGGCCGCTGCCGGAAACCGCCTGGTAGCTGCTGGCGATGATGGTTTTCAGCCCGTAGCGCACGTGCAGCGGGTACAGGGCCATGAGGGTGACGATGGTGGTGCAATTGGGGTTGGCGATGATGTTGCGCGGGTGGTTGAAGGCGGCCTCGCCATTGATTTCCGGCACCACCAGCGGCACGTCAGCCTCCTGACGGAACGCGGACGAGTTGTCCACCACCACGGTTCCCGCCGCGGCGGCTATGGTCGCGTACTCGCGCGAGATGTCGCCCCCGGCGGAGAAGAGCGCCAGGTCCACATCGTGGAAGGATTCGGGGGTCAGCTCCTCCACGGTGAGCATCTCACCGCGGAAGGCCACCTGCTTTCCGGCGGAACGGTGGGATGCCAGCAGCTTCAGGGAAGCCAGCGGGAAGTTCCGGCTTTCAAGACAGGACAGAATCTCCACGCCCACCGCTCCGGTGGCGCCCACTATTGCGACTCTCGGGTTCTTCATCATGCGTTTCTTTCTAGCGTTTTGCGGCCACACGCGCCGCAAGCGCGTGTGAGTATACACATCCCCGCGCCATTTTCAAGCGGAATGTGGTGGGAATCGATGAAATAGGTTTTTTTCAAAAATACTTGTATAAGTATTCCGAATACTGTAGGCGTGGGATGTGAGGGCGGCCCTCTCCGGAATTGGGCGGATATGGGGGTGCGGTGAAAAGGGTTGCGCGGGGGCGGCGGGGGGTGGTAGAATGGGGGCGTATGGAAACGCGCTCACCGTACCTGAACGAGCGGTGGCCGGATGCGGTATGGGACGTGTCCGGCGCGTTCGCGTACGACCGCGAGCTGCTGTCGTTTTTCGACTACTGCCGTTTGCTGCTTGGGTTCGAGCCGTTCCACATTGTTCACGGGGCGCCGCTGTGCCTGTGGAACAGCGGGCGGGTGATGCAGCACCTGCTGCGCAGCGCGGAGGAGATACGTGCGGCGGGGCTGGCGTACGAGGCACGCAAGATAGCCGTGTTCCTCACGTTCTCCAACCAGGAGCTGCGGGAGGAGCATTTGAAGGACCCGCTGTGCAACGCCATCTGCACCTTCTTCACCCGCAACAACCCCACCGGGCGCAACACGGTCATCCTGGCCAGCGATGTGCTGCGGGACCACCTGCGGCGGGAGTTCCCACAGCTGCGCCTCATCTCCTCCATCCTGAAAATCACCAAGATGGGGCGCAAGGGGGATGCGGACGCCTACCGCGCGCTGGCGGAGGAGTACGACGAGGTGATGCTGCACCCGGACGACGCGTTCAACTTCGACATGCTGGAGAAGCTGGAGGAGAAGGACCGGTACATTGTGCTCATCAACGAGTACTGCATCCGCAACTGCCCGATCCGCGCGTTCCACTCGCAGACGATGTCGCAGATGTCGCTCAACTACACCGGGTACGACGACACGGAGTTCGAGAGGCGGCGCAGCACCAACGGCTGCATGAACCTGCTCACCCTGCTGGCCAGCAAGGACAAGGGGGTGCTGGCGCTGAGCACGCCGGAAATAGAGCGCCTGTACGCCATGGGCTTCCGCCACTTCAAGGTGCAGGGGCGCGGCGCGCCCAACGCCGGGCCCATCTCCCTGGACCTGCTGCGTCTCGTCCTGGGCCGCGACACGGACGACGAGAACGCCATGCACCGCAACAGCCAGATGTTCTGGGAATCCATCCTGCCCCACGCCGAGCCATGAACGACACCCCGCAAGATCCAGACGACATCGACCTGCCGGGCGCGGTGGGGCGGCTGGCGTACCTCACGGAGAACTACGTGCCGGACGCCGTGTGGACGGTGGGCGGCGCGTTCCGCTACGACCGCGAGCTGATTGCGCTGGCCAAGTACCTGGGCGCGTTCCTGAAGGTGCGCCAAATCACCAACGTGATGGGCGCGCCGCCCTGCCTGTGGTCGCTGGACTGGTTCGTGCAGCGGCGGCCGCTGCCGGTGGAGCGCATCACCGCCCGCCTGCAGGAATACGGCAGGCTGAACGTGGGCGTGCACCTGGTGTTCGACAACCCGTTCCTCACCGATGCGGACGTGGAGGACCCCTACGGCCTTTCCCTCGTGCAGGCACTGGTGGACAACAACGCCAACCGCCGCAACGCCATCACCGTGGCCAGCGACAAGCTGCGCGACAAAATCCACTCCCTGTGGCCCAAGTGCCCCGTGCTGTGCCATGTGAACCGCCTGGTGGCGGAACAGGGGCGCCGCAGCGCGCAGCTGTACAACCGCCTGCTCCAGTCCGGCTATGTACGCGCGTGCCTGCACCCGGCGGACGCCGCCAAGCCCGCGCTGCTGGACGGTCTGGCGGCGCCGCAGCGCATGGACGCGGTGGTGAACGACCCCTGCCTGCGCACCTGCCCCGTGAGGAAGGACCACCTGCGCGTGCTGGCGGAGATGCGGCGGAACACGTACGATGTGCGGCTCATGGAGCGGCGCGCCAACCTCATCGCCCGCGCGGAGTGCCAGAAGCCGGACCCCGCTGCCCGCCGCCAGCTGGCCAGCTGCAACCTCACCCACAACGAAATCCGCGCCCTCTATAACCGCGGCATCCGCCACTTCCTCATCCAGAGCCAGCAGTTCCGCAACGAGATGACCCTGCTCTGCGACATCTTCGACTGCATGCTGGACCAGGATCCCGCCATCAGCAACAAGGCCGCCCTCATCGCCACCAACTCCATGGTGCACCTCAAGCCCGCGCGCAACCAAATCCCCACCGGCCTGGGGGAATTCGCCTTCTCCTCCTACGAGTAGCCACCCCATCCTCTACCGCCAGTCACCCCGCACACCAACCACCCCTTGCCTACGCTGAATCATAAAATCCGGCGCAGTGCCGATTTTTCAATTTGTCAATTGTAAATTGTAGATTGTAAATTCCTCTCTCGTGTGGTAGGATGGGGTTCCCATGGGAACGTTCTGCATACTGGACGGGATGGCGCTCATCTACCGGGCGTTCTATGCGTTCATCAACTCGCCGATGCGCAACTCGCAAGGGTTGAACACATCGGCCATGTTCGGCTTTGTGAACACGGTGGTGCACCTGATAGAGAGGGAGCAGCCCACGCACATTGTGGCGTGCCTGGACCCGAGCGGCCCCACGTTCCGCCACGAGCGTTTCCCGGAGTACAAGGCCAACCGCCAGGCCATGCCGCAGGAGCTGCGCGACTCCATCCCCTGGATTGCGGAAATCCTGGCCGCCATGCGCATCACCACGCTGCGCCAGCCGGGGTTCGAGGCGGACGACCTCATCGGCACGCTCACGCGGATGGCGGACGAGGACGGCGGCATGGAGAGCTACATGGTGTCCAAGGACAAGGACCTGGGGCAGCTGCTCTCCCCCACGTGTACGTTCCGGCGCCCCGGCAAGAAGGGGAGCGATTTCGAGACGGTGACCATGGAGGCCTTCCTGGAGGAATGGGGCATCGGCGAGCCGCGGCAGATCATCGACATCCTGGCGCTCATGGGCGACGCCTCCGACAACATCCCCGGCGTGCCCGGCGTGGGAGAGGTGACCGCCAAGAAGCTCATCGCCCAGTTCGGCAGCATCGAGAACATGCTGGCCCACACCGCCGACATCAAGGGCAAGCTGCGCCAGAAAATCGAGGAGAACGCGGAGAGCGCCCGCCTTTCCTATGAGCTGGCCACCATCCGCCGCGATGTGCCGCTCAACATCCGGCTGAACGACTGCAAGCGCCAGGAGTTCGACACCGCCGCATTGAAAGATATCCTCACCAGGCTGGAGTTCCGCGAGCTCGCCAAGAAGCTCTGCGGCGGGGTGCAGCAGGCGGATGCCGACATGGGCGAGCTCTTTGCCGCCGCCGCTCCCAAGAAGGAGGAGGCCCCCGCCGCGAACGGCCCCGTGCAGATGGACCTCTTCTCCGCCCCGCAGCTCAGCGACATCTCCAACACGCCGCACACGTACCACCTGGTGGCGGACGACGCCGCGCGCCGCGAGCTGGCCGCCCGCCTGGAGGCCGCGCCGCGCTGGGCGTTCGACACGGAAACCACCGGGCTGGACCCGCTGCAGGACCGCATCCTCGGCATGTCGTTCTGCATAGACGAGCACGAGGCGTACTACGTTCCCGTGGACACGCCGGAGGCCCTGGAGCCCTTCCGCGCGGCCTTTGCGGGCGGCGCGGAAAAGGTGGGGCTCAACCTCAAGTTCGATTTGCAGGTGCTGCACACCGCCGGACTGGAAACGGCCGGGCCGTACTTCGACGCCATGCTGGCGCACACCGCCCTCTTCCCGGAGCTGCGCCACAATATGGACGACATGGCGGAGGCCCTGCTGGCGTACCGCACCGTTAAGCTGGCGGACATCGCACCCGCCAAGGGCAAGGAGCTGGACACCGCCGCCGTGCCCGTGGAAACCATGGCCGACTACGCCGCGGAGGACGCCGACGTGACGCTGCGCCTGGCGAACGCCCTCGCGCCCAAGCTCAGGGAGGCCGGGCAGGATGCGCTCATGCGCGACATCGAGTTCCCGCTCACGCCCGTGCTCGCCGCCATCGAGGAGGAGGGCATGCGCGTGGAACCCGCCCAGCTGGAAAAGGCATCCGCGGAGCTGGGGGAGAAGATTGAGGAAATCCGCGCACGCATCGATGCCATCGTGGGCGAGCCCATCAACCTGAACTCCCCGCGCCAGCTCGGCGAGCTGCTGTTCGGCAAGATGAAGCTGCTGGAGAAGCCCAAGAAGACCCGCACCGGGCAATACGTCACGGACGAGGAGACGCTCCGCAAGCTGGAGGGCAAATCCCCGCTGGTGACCGACATCCTGGAGTACCGCGAGCTATCGAAACTCAAAGGCACGTACCTGGACGCCCTGCCCCGCTTCATCTCGCCAAAGGACGGGCGCATCCACTCCACCCTGCTGCAGATGGTCACCGCCACCGGGCGCCTGGCCTCCCAGAACCCCAACCTGCAGAACATACCCGTGCGGTCGGACGCCGGAAAGCTCATCCGCCGCGCCTTCGTGGCGCGCGATGCGCACCACTCCATCCTCTCCGCAGACTACTCGCAGGTGGAGCTGCGCCTCATGGCCGCCCTCTCCGCAGACCCCGCCATGGTGGCCGCCTTCCAGAGCGGGCGCGACATCCATGCGGAGACCGCCGCGCGCATCTACGGAATCGACCACGCGGACGTGACGTCCGACATGCGCCGCGCCGCCAAGACCGTGAACTTCGGCATCATCTACGGCATCTCCGCGTTCGGGCTCTCGCAGCGCCTCAACTGCCCGCGCGGCGAGGCCGCGGCGCTGATTGAGAGCTACTTCGCGCAGTTCCCCGGCGTGAAGGCGTACATGGACAAGCTGGTGAGCGACGCCACGGAGAAAGGCTACGCGGAGACGCTCTGCGGGCGCCGCCGTAACCTGCCGGACCTCCGCAGCGCCAACGCCAACCTGCGCAGCGCCGCGGAACGAACCGCCATCAACACGCCAATCCAGGGTTCCGCAGCCGACATGATCAAGATTGCCATGGTGCGCGTGGCGCAGCTGCTGCAAGGCCGCAAGAGCCGCATGATCATGCAGATTCACGATGAACTGCTCATCGACCTCCACGAGGACGAGCACGAACTCATCGAGCAGATAAAGGACACCATGCGCAACGCGCTCCCCCTGCCCAACGGCGTGCCGCTGGAGGTGGAGGCCAACGCCGCCCCCAACTGGCTGGACGCCCATTAAAAAAAATCTTCACCCAAACCCAACCACGATTATGATTACACTTGTAGGACTCGGATACGACATCCACCGATTCTCCCCCACGCCGCGCCCGCTCATGCTCGGCGGCATCAAGGTGCACGAGACACAGGGGCTCGACGGCCACAGCGACGCCGACGTGCTCTGCCACGCGCTCGCGGACGCCATCCTCGGCGCCATCGGCGAGCCGGACATCGGCCACTGGTTCCCGCCCACCGACCCCGCGTGCGAGAACATCAGCTCACTGCTCATCGTGCAGAAGGCCGTGGAGCTGCTGCAGGGCCAGGGCGGCCGCGTGGTGAACGCGGACTGCGCGCTCATTGCGGAGGCCCCCAAGATCATGCGCTTCGTGCCCAGCATGAAGGCCACGCTGGCCGCCGTGCTGGATGTGTCGCCCCGCCGCGTGGGTGTGAAGGCCACCACCAACGAGAAGCTCGGCGCCATCGGCCGCGGAGAGGGCATCGCAGCCTTCGCCACCGTGTCCGTTGCCCTGCCGGATGAATTTTGACACGCCATGGACGCCGGGCTTGAACTCGCGGCCTACGCCGCCGTGCAGAACCTGAAGGCCGCCGGGCTCACCGCCGCCACCGCGGAGAGCTGCACCGGCGGGCTCATCGCCGCCCTGCTCACCGGCGTGCCCGGAGCATCCCAGGCGTTCCGCTACGGCTGGGTCACCTACTGCAACGAGGCCAAGGAGCGCCAGCTCCACGTCCCCCACGATGTGCTGGAGCGGCACAGCGCCGTGAGCGAGCCCGTGGTCCGGGCCATGGCGGAAAACGCACGCCAACTCGCCGGGGCCGACCTCGCCGTGGCCGTCTCCGGCAACGCCGGCCCCACCAAGGGCGCCCCCAACGAACCCGAGGTCGGAACCGTCTGCATCGCCCTCGCCCGCAAAGGCCAACCCACCCACACGGAAACCATCTTCCAACCCAACCTCTCCCGCACCGCCTTCCGAAACCTGGTCGCCAGCCGCGCCCTAGCCCTCCTCGCCCAAGCGAAGTGAGCGATGCCACATTTGGATTTTTTTGCACTTCACCACAAGCGGCATTGTTTTTGTGTTGACGGCCGTACCACCGTCAGGTACATTCAAGCCATCCAGAGAGATAACTTCATCCTCAGCTGATAGGCGTAATTGGAGCGTGAGATCGAGATGAAGGGCCCCTCTGGCTTTTTTGTTGATGTCCACGATTCACGCCACCCGCACAGGCGCGACTAGAGAGCGCTGATGGGGAAGGCGGTGGTGCCGTGGGTGAGGTCCTGGGGCTTGGGAGCGGTGCAGAGGACCATGCCGGGGGCGAGCTTGCAGCGGCCGGGGGGGATGGCCTTGACGTGCTTAAGGTCGGTGATGTGGGGGTACTCGCTGGCCTTGACCTCCAGGGGGTAGAGGGTGTTGCCCTCCTGCAGGAGGAAGTCCACCTCAGCGCCGGAGGAATCGCGGTAATAGGTGATTTCCGGCACCCTGCCGCGGTTGCGGTAGTTGCGCACCAGTTGGCCGTAGGCGTACGTTTCCACCAGGGCACCCAGTATCAGGCTGTCCTCCAGACTGTCCACGGTGTGGATGTTGTTGAGCCAGGATGCGAGGCCGGTGTCCATGAAGTACAGCTTGGGGGCCTTGACCAGACGCTTGGAGGTGCTGACGTAATACGGCTCCACAAGCGACACGATGCCGGAGGCCTCCAGGATGGAAACCCAGGCCTTGGCTGTTTTGGGGGTCACGTCGGCATCCCTCGCCAGGTTGGAGAACACCAGCTGCTGCCCGGTGCGCGATGCGGCGGAGCGCATCAGCTTGACGAAGGCGCTCTTGTTGCCCACTTGGGAAAGGGCCTGCACATCCCTCTCCACATAGCTGAGCAGATAGCCGTGGAAGAAGTCTTCCGCCGTGAGGCGCGGTCGCATGACCAGCTCCGGGTAGCCGCCGCGCAGGATGCGCTTGAACAGCTCACGGCGGTCGGCCAACGGCGCGCCCTTCACGCTGGGTGCCGCCGGGTTGAACGGCACCACGCGCCCGCCCTTGCCCGCAATCTCCCATTGCGACATGGTGTCCAGCTCCACAATGCCGAGACGCCCCGGCAGGCCCTCGGAAACGCCCTTCATCAGTTGGAAGCGCTGCGAGCCGGTCATCCAGTACATGCCGGGGTGGCGGTTCTCGTCCACCACCTTCTTGATGGCGCGGAACAGCGTCGGCGCATACTGCACCTCGTCGATAAGCAGCGGCGTACCCATGCGCTCCAGAAACCTGAGCGGCCTCGTCTGCGCCTCGTGCGCCAGCTCCACGTCGTCCAGACTCACAAAGCGCATCCCCTTGGGCATGATCTCGCGCAGCAGCGTGGACTTGCCCACTTGACGCGCCCCCGTCAGCAGGATGCACGGGAAAAGCGACGAGAGTCTCCTGATGGAGCTCGCCATGCTGCGTTTCAGGTATGGTAGGGATTTTGCCATGGTGATGGTGCGCGCCGTGCGCGCGTCCTTTCACACGCATGGTGCCAGTGTCGCGCGAACATGTCAAGCAAAAATTTGCAATTTGGGAATAATACTCCCGAAAAAGTGGAATTGCATTCCTGTTTTTCTGAAGCGTCACTACTGAAAATCGGGAGTGGCGCTCCCGTTTTGCAAATTTCGTTTTTGTATGGCATTGGTTTTGCGTGTTCGCATTTTTTGGTAATGATTTTTCCGAGCGCAGAAATATTTTGCGCATGCTCACGCCGGAACATTCATGCAACGCGCCAATAGACGCGAGAATTCTCCACTTTGTACATTGTACATTGTACATTGTACATTGTACAATGTACATTGTACATTGTACATTGTACATTGTACATCCCTATCCGAGCGTGGAATCGCCGAGGAGGGAGGTCATGCGTTTGATGGCGCGGACGTAGCGGACGCTGGCGGCGGCGGGGGAGATTTGGAGGATAGCGGCGCACTCGTTGTTGCCGAGCTCCTCGAAATGGCGCATGGTGATGATGTCGCGGTCGGATGGGGAGAGCTGGGCTAGGACGCGGCGGACGATGGCGCGGCGCTCCTGGCGGATGAGGTGGGAGAGCGGACTGGTGAGGGTGTCGGCAAAGTTGGCCCAGGCGTCGATGTTGGCCTCCGGGGAGACCTCCTGGCGCACATCGCGGCGGGCGGCGAGGACAAGGCGGCGCCCTGCGGTGGCAATAGCCTGCATGGTCATGATGCGGAGCTTGGCGTACACGGGCACCTCCGTGTGCTTGGCGAAATACCCCGCATTGCGGCAGCAGTGCAGGTAGGCCTCCTGCAGCATGTCGTCGGCGGTCATGCGGCGGCGCAGCTCGTCGGACATCTGGAGGTTGACAAGGCGCACCAGGCGCGCGCGGTTCTCCAACCACGCGGCCGTGAGCGTATCCATACCCTGTGATTCGTCAGGCATGCAGTGAGCGGTAGGGATAAGAGCGCATTCCGGGGTGTTCCATCAACAATCTTTTTGCCATCATTGCCATCCCGTGGAAATATGAAGCCGAAACCAAACACCAAGACAGGCAATCAAACCTTCCCCTCCCAGCGGCGGAAGATGGCGGCGAGCAGGCCGCCGGAGAGGTTGTGCCAAACGGAGAAAAGTGCGCCGGGAACGGTGGCCATGGCGAGCTGGGGCATATTGGTTTGAGCGAGGGCGGTGGCGAGCCCGCTGTTCTGCATGCCGATTTCGATGGTGATGGCCTTTGCCTTGGCGGGAGCGAGGCGCAGCAGGCGCGAAAGCAGGAAACCGCAGCCGAACCCGCACACGTTGTGCAGGATCACCGCCAGCAGGATAATCCAGCCGCTGTGGAGAATCTGCCCCGCCTGGTGCGACACCACGCATGCAATGATGGCGCAGATGGCCAGCACCGCCAGCGAGGGCGTGAGGGCGGTCGCGCCCGGATGCCGCGCCGCATAGCGGCTGCACATCATGCCCAGCCCGATAGGGACAATCACCATCAGCGCGATGGAGAGCATCATCTCCCACGGCTCCACCTCCACCGTGGTGCGCAGCAGCAGCCACGTGACGAGCGGGGTGAGCACAGGCGCCAGCAGGGTGTTCACCGTGGTCATGCCCACGGAGAGCGCCACATCGCCGCGTGCGAGGAAGGTGATGACGTTGCTGGCGGTGCCGCCGGGGCATGTTCCCACCAGCACGAGCCCGGCCATGAGCGCCGGCTCCACCCCCAGCAGCTTCCCCAGCGCGAACGCCAGCGCGGGCATGATGGTGAACTGCGCCGCGCAGCCCAGCAGAATGTCCCGCGGGTGCAGCGCCAGCATCTTGAAATCCGCCACCCGCAGGTGCAGCCCCATGCAGAACATGATAACCGCCAGCAGCGGACCCACCGCCGACGGATCCACCCACAGCCCGCAGGCGGGGAAAAGCAGGCATGCCGCCGCCACCCCGAGGATGATCAGCGGCATGCAGCGTT
>JAKSOU010000032.1 GCA_024405435.1 Akkermansia sp.
TTGACGATTTACGATTTACAATTTGGGAAGTTCGGCGCGGCGTTCGCCGCGCGGGGGATTTACGAATTGGCGTGGATTGGTGTGCGGGGCGCGGGGTGGAAGGCGGAGCGGTGTGGGGGGCAGGGGGATTTACAATTGACGATTTGGGAAATTCGGCGCGGCGTTCGCCGCGCGGGGATTTACGAATTTTGGGGGATTGGTGTGCGGGGGGATTTTTTGTGTGGGCAAGACGCATTATGGTGTTGACAATGTGCGGGGTGCCTGTTATTGTTCGCGCGTATGGAAGTAGAGTGTTCCAAGTGCGGTCGCAAGTTTTTGACGAACCAGGAGGAAATGACCATCTGCCCGGAGTGTCTCAAGAAGGAGTTCACCTCGGCCTCCAAGCTCAGCGTGGCTGAGCTGAAGGCGCTGCGGGACGAGTACACGGTGGCCAACCAGCGCCAGATGGCGCGCGCCGAGCGCATGAACGCGGGCTATCTCACCGGGGAGGCCTTCAGCACCGCCGGCAAGATCCGTTTCGCCATCGGCATCTTCCTCTTCATCGTCTGCCTGTTCATTTTCCTCATCGGCGAGAGCAACCCCTCCGCCACGCCCGTCACGGAGCTGGACGCCTCCGAGCAGCGCGTGTTCTCCATTGTGTTCTGCTGGGTGGCGGCCGGGTTCGTGTACTTCTCCACCCGCCGGCGCCCCAAGGTGGTGTACCCCATCGTGGCCCTCTTCCTCGCGGTCGGCTGGTTCATGCCCAACGTCTGGTCCGCCATCTCCACCGTGGTGAAGCCCGCCGCCGTGGTGGTTGATGAGAAGACGAACCCCGAGGACACCGTGGCCGACCCGACGGAGAACCGGCGCGTGCTCTCCGACGGCGACCTGGAGGTGTACACGCAGCATGCCAAGAAGACGCGCCACCTGGCGCACTACGGCATCTACATCGATGTGCAGGACGCACGTGCCCGCGGCATCATCCGCGATGCGTTCACCCGCCTGCTTCGCGCGGAGTACACGAAGGCCTACACGCGCTCCAACGGCGCGCTCTTCCTGGTGGCCAACATCCACGCAGACCGCAAGGACATCTCCGATTTGCTCTCCCGCCTGGGGCGCGTGACATACGCGGACGTTGACAAGGGTATCTACGAGGTGCTGTACGACGCGGAGAAGGCGGACATGGGCTCCGGCCCCTCCGCAGAGGTGCTGAGCTCCCCGCAGAGCCCGCATTTCGTCACCTCCAACATCAGCGAGCTGCACTGCCTGGATCCCATGCGCGTCCGCATGGCGGCGCGCACGCTCAACGGAGCGGACGTGAGCTACTCTCGCGGGGACATCCGTGATGCACTGGCGGAGGTTCTGGACGAGCCGTGGGAAGACGACCCGGAGACGTACTCCGCGCTGGTGGAGGCTGCGGTGAAGTATGCGGGAAGCGGCTCCTCCATAGGAGACGATGCATCTGCGCGCACTGCCATCGTGGACCACTGCTGGCAGTATTTCCACATGCGTTTCCAGCAGCACCGCGAGGTTTCCGAGAAGATAACCGATTTCCTGCTCACGGAGCGCCCGCACGACATGGTGGACCCCATCGTGGAGTACTGGAGCAAGGACCCCGTGGAATGGAGCAGCGTGCTGGAGGCGCTGGACGCCCGCGCCCACGACGGCGTGCAGGCGCGCATCCTGGACCTGCTGCAGAGCGGCACGCCGAGCATCGGCACCATCAACGCCATCATGCGCTACCTGCAGTCTCGCGGCACGCGCGAGGCCATCCCCGTGGTGGAGAAGTTCCAGTCGCACTCCGACTCCATGATCCGCTACGCTGCCAGAACAACCCTTGATGCGCTCAAGAAGCGCGCGCAGTAGTGAAACCGAGCCTTGCAAAACTGTTGGTGGGCACGGGGCTGAGCTTTGCGCTCGGCCTGGCGCTGTGCCCGGTGCTGCTGGACCGCGGTGCGGATGAATCCCAAGCCGTGGCCACCACCGCGGACCAATCCTCCGCGGAGGGCGGCGGCACCGCCACCGCGCAGGGCGGCGGGCAGCAGGGCGTGGCCGTGGACGAAAGCTCGTGGGACGAGAACGAGGACAGCGACACTGAGGCCGACAACGATGCGTGGATCAGCGACGAGACGCAGTCGCTTCTGGCATCGGAGGATGACAGCGGCGCGACCGTTCCCGGCGGGGCGGATTCCCCCACCGCCGCCCTGGAGCCTGCGGAGGCGGAGGTCTACCTAGAGGACGACGTGCCCGTGGACCCGCAGCAGGACACCGTGCCCAAGCTGCGCCCCGCCGCGCAGATGACCGCCGCCATGAGCCAGGTGCGCCAGCTGCAGACAACCTTTGAGAAGACCGAGAAGCAGGAGTACACGCAGGATGACCTGAAACCCGCCGACTGGAAGCAGGCGGACGCCCTGTACAAGACGCTCGCGGAGCGGATGGACGCCAAGCTGGGCGCGGCGGACGAGAAGACCGTGCTCTCCCTGATGGCCGCGCCTGAAAACCGCCTGGACCTGGCGCGCATCACCATGCTGCGCAGGGCGGGGGCGCAGGCCGTGCAGCAGGCGGCCTCCACCTTCCTGGGCGCGGAGATGATGGCCAAGCTGGGCAACGACCTCAACTGGCTGGACGGCCTGCTGCACTCCGGCCCCACGGAGAACCTGGGCACCGCGCTGGACTACCTGGCCGCCATCTACGCCGCGGACGATTTCCGCCTCAAGGAGCCCGTCACGCGGCGCATCGCCACCGCCACCGCCCTGGAGTTCGCACGCGAGGGCTGGAGCAAGGAGGACATGCTCGCACGCTTCAAGTTCTACAACACCGCCTGGCACGCCGACAAGCTCAACGCCATCTTCGATGAGCTGGCCTACTGGGACACGCGCCTGGTGACCGGCTGCAGCGAGCCCGGCCAGAAGGTGGGCCAGTGGGGCGACCCACGCAACCTGGCATGGCTGTGCGACAACGTGCGCCTGCCCGTGGAGCGCTACTTGGGCTGCGAGTCCCACATCTGCTACCGCCTCCGCAACGTGGCGGGCGATTCCGTCTTCTCGTCCGAATACCTGGCGCCCATCCTGAAGTACACCGACAACATCACCGCCTGGGCGTATAGGGAAATCGGCGGCGTGTGCGGCGCGCTCTCCCACTACGCCGCCTTCAGCGCCCTGGCCGCCGGAATCCCCGCCATGACCATGGGCGAGCCCGGACACTGTGCCTACGCCATCCGCATCGGCGACGAGTGGAAGCTCGGCAACTCCATCTACTGGCAGCACTCCCTGCAGAAGAAATTCTGGGGCGAGCCCGGCTGGGATTTCCTCATCCTCATGCAGGATTTGTACCAGGACCGCTATCCCACGCTCGTGTCAGACGAGCTGACCGCCATGGCGGACTACCTGACGGCGCGCAAGAAGAAGGCCTCCGCCTTCCGCACGTATGACGTGGCGCTGGCCGCCCAGCCCCTCAACTGGAACGCCATCACCCGCTACCGCGGATACCTCAAGAGCCAGGACCCCGGCAACGTCGCCCGCTGGAGCGGCCTCCACAAGCACGTGGCGGACGGCCTGGGCGCGGAGCACTACCACGCCGCCGCCACCATGCTCTGCCGCTATGTGTACCCGGACCTCCTGCCGCTGCAGAAGGACCCGGAGAGCCTCACGGATTTGTTCGCCGGGCTGTGCTCGCAGTTCAAGGACTGGGGCAGCAACCGCTGGGACGTGACTCCCCTGCTGGAGGCGCAGACCGCCGCATTCAAGGACGACGACGCGCGTAAGAAGTACGTGTCCAAGGTGCTGGGCATCCTGATGAAGAAGAAGGACTACGCCGGCGCCGTGCTCACCTGGGGGCTCAACTACATCGCCAAGCTGGACGGCGACGAGGGCGCCAAGGAGGACTACACCGACATGCTGCTGAAATCCATGCAGCGCACCTCCCGCTCCAAGAAGGAGCTGGACGACACCTGGGCCACGCTGGGCGAGGCCATCTACGCCGCCGCGGAGAACGACGAGGTGCATGTCTTCCAGGCCATCGGCAAGCTGGCCTCGCACAAGTGCCGCGCCAAGTTCCCGCGCCACCGCGCCAAGCTGCGCGGCTTCCCCGGCAGGGTGGTCTCTATGAATGGGTCCATCCGCACCGCCACCACCATCGACCCCGGCCAGATGAAGGAATGCTGCCTGCACTGGGCGGTGCTGCAGCGCACCGGCGGCAAGATGCCCGGCAAGTTCGAGGGCGACGCCGGGCTCACCTGCACGCTGGAGGGCCCCTCCACCATCAACGGCATCGTCTGCGTCTGCGAGAAACCCATCGAGAAGGAAAAGAAGGACCGCCCGTTCTACATCGAGATTTCCAACGACGGCCAGAACTGGCAGCGCACCGCGGAGAACGGCGTCATCGAGGGCACCAACATCCGCTTCGACATGCGCCACGAAAAGCCCACCGCCAAGTATGTGCGCATGCTGCGCGAGGGCGACAAGTACGAGCCCACCATCTCCGGGTTCTACGTCTTCGGCAAAAAGAACCGCGCATAAGCCAGCCATGAAGGGAACCCTTGCCAGCCTTGCCGCCGCCGCGCTGCTCCTCGCCGCGCAGCCCGCCGCATACGCGGCCAACGCCAAGTCCCTGCCGGAAGCCCTCAACAAGGCCGGCCAGAACCCCGTCGTGGTGTTCGTCTACGGCGCCAACTACGACAAGCTCAGCAAGAAGAAGTACGAGGAGTTTGTGGAGCAGCGCAAGCTCCTGCCCGCGCTCTCCCGCTGCGTGTTCCTCGCCATGCCCGTCTACCAGCTGCCGGACAAGAAGCAGGAGGAGGAAATGAAGCGCATGATGGGCGACAAATCGCTCCCCTCCGGCATCTGGAGCTATCCCTGCCTCGCCGTGCTGGATTCACAGAACAACCTCCGCGGCATCGTCCAGAAACCGGAGGAGATGAAGGACGCGGAAACCGCCACCGCCGCCCTCAAGCGAATCCTGGATGATTTCCGCGACCAGCAGAAGCTGCTCGCCAGGGCCAACCGCTCATCCGGCTCCAGCAAGGCCAAGTACCTCTTCCGCGCCGCTGAGATTGACGTCACCATGCCGGAAATCGACAAGGAGCAGCTCCAGAACAACAAGCGCGACAAGGTCGGCTTCGCCAACCGCCTCAAGTTCGATCCCCTCGCCGTGGTGGAGAAGCTCCAGACCATGGACTTCGAGACCGCCAACGCATACATCCGCAGCGAGATGGTGCACAGCTGCTACTCCCGCCTGCAGCGCCAGATGATGCTCGCCGCCCTCGCAGGCCACCTCCGCCGCAACGGCGCCTCCAAGCCCCGCCTCCATGCCCTCTACACAGAGATGCGCAATATCGACCCCAAATCCACCTACGGCGCCTACGCGGACGGTGCCATCGAGCTCTGGGGTACCGAGGAGGCCAAGCCCGTGGCCGCCGTCACCGCTCCCGTGGAGATTGACCGCGCTTCCGACAACATCAGCACCGCCGACGCCTACGATCCCATGCGCCCGCCCAAGCCCGCCGACGGCGGCACGGGCAACCTCGGCGGCCCCTCCGGCGGCACCGTGGTGCGCCACACCGCCCTGGGCGACACCGTGATGCCCACCTTCGACGATTCCGACCCCACCGTGGACCCCGAACCCACGCCCACCTCCGCGGAAACTCCCGCCACGGAAACTCCTGCTCCCGAACCGGAACCCGAGACGGACGCCGACACCGACTTCACCGAGGGCGAGGATGGTTGATTGACGATTTGCGATTTGGAAATGGGGCGCACGCGTGGTGTGTTTTCCCGCGCGGCGTATACCGCGCCGAATTTTCAAATTGTCAATCGTAAATTTCCCTTGACTATTTCTGGGTGGTGGGGTACACACGGTGCGCTGATTCAGGAAACCATGAACGGGTTGCTATTCTTTTTGCTGTGTGTTCTGTTGCTGGTGGGCGGCTATGCCGTCTACGGGCGCATTGCGGAGCGCGTGTTCCACGGGAAGGCGGATTTGGAGATGCCGTGCAAGCGGCATGCGGACGGCGTGGACTTTGTGCCGCTGCCCACGTGGAAGGTGTTCATGATCCAGCTGCTGAACATAGCGGGGCTGGGCCCGGTGCTGGGAGCGGTGTCGGGCTGCCTGTTCGGGCCCGTGGCGCTGCTGTGGATAGTGATCGGCTGCATCTTTGCGGGGGCGGTGCATGATTTCCTGTCCGCCATGCTGTGCGCGTATTCCGGGGGCAAGAACCTGCCGGAGCTCATCGGGCACTGGATGGGGCCCGTGGCGCGCCACGCCCTGCGCATCACCTGCGTGGTGATGCTGGTGATGATTGGCGTGATCTTCACGCGCACGCCCGCGGAGATGCTCGGGAACATCACCCCGCTGAGCGCCACCACCTTCTGTGTAATCATCCTGGTGTACTACTTCCTGGCCACGCTCCTGCCCATTCAGACGCTCATCGGGCGCCTGTACCCGTTCTTTGCGGCGCTGTTCCTCTTCATGGCGGTTGCGCTGATGGTGATGCTGCCGTTCTGCGGGCATGAGGTGCTGCCCAACCTGGATTTCTTCACCAACATGCATCCCAAGGGGCTGCCCGTGTGGCCCTTGATTTTCGTCACCATCTCCTGCGGGGCCATCTCCGGCTTCCACGGCACGCAAAGCCCCCTGATGGTGCGCTGCCTGCAGGAGCGCCGCCTGATGCGCCCGGTGTTCTACGGCGCCATGGTCACGGAGGGCCTGGTGGCGCTCATCTGGGCCACCGTGGGGCTCACGCTGCGCAGCGAGCTGGCGGGGCTTGCGCCCGGTGCCGCCATCTCCACCGCCAGCGAGCTCATGCTCGGCCAGGTCGGCGGTATGATTGCCGTGCTCGGCGTGGTGGTGCTGGCCATCACCAGCGGCGACACCGCACTGCGCGTGGGACGCCTCATCATGGCGGAAAGCCTACACATGGAGCAGGCTGGCATCAAGAACCGCCTGCTCCTCGCGGTGCCGATATTCGCGGTGGTCATCCTCCTCTTCAATATCGACATAAGCATCCTGTGGCGCTACTTCGGCTGGGCCAACCAGGGGCTCGCCTGCCTGTCGCTCTGGATGCTCACCATCATGCTGCGCCAGCGCAAGCGCCCCTACTGGCTCACGCTCGTTCCCGCCATGTTCATGACCGTGGTGTGCGTGGCCTACCTTCTCTGCGCGCCGGAATGCGGCATCCACCTGGATGTGCTTACGTCCTCGCTCATCGGCCTGGGCTTCCTGGCCCTGGTCCTGGTTCTCTTCTGGTGCAACCCGCGCCGCACCTTCCCCAGCATCCCGGAGGACCTGCAGTAGCCCCGCCCTACCGGGCAGGCGTGCGCTCCCGCCCCGCCTTCAGCAGGGTGTCCACCGTGTCTTTCACGCGGCGCACCACGCGGTCGGCTCCGGCATCGTTCAGGTGGTTGCTGTCCTTCATGAGCACCCGGTGGTTGATGATGGCCTTGTATGTGCCGCCGTCCTCCAGAGCCGGGGCCTGGTGCAGCACGGCATCGCAGTACCCCAGGCGCTGAAGCTCTTGGAAGAGGTTGTCGAAATAAGCCGTGCCCCGCGCGTGTTCCTCCATGTCCCTTTCAATTTGGGCAGGCGGCAGGGGCCTGCCCAGAATGATGCTGCCGTAGATGCCGGAGAGCGAGAAGCCGTGGAACTGCGGCAGATCGTCCATGATGATGATTTGCTTGCCGGTTTCCTTCAGGCGGCGGAAGTATTCCACGATGGCATCGTGCAGGCATTGCGGGAGCTTTTCCGGCGGCGCTTGGAACATGCCGGGCGCATACTCCATGCGCAGACTCCAGTTTTGCGCCACCACGACCGTGTGGATTTCCGGGTGGGCTTTCAGCCAGCGCAGCAGGCTCTCCCTGGATTGCGCGTACGGAACGGCCTGGCGCAGACGGTACTCTCTCTCGCAATCCGCCCATATGGGC
Organism: Akkermansia sp.; assembly: GCA_024405435.1. Classification (GTDB taxonomy): domain Bacteria; phylum Verrucomicrobiota; class Verrucomicrobiia; order Verrucomicrobiales; family Akkermansiaceae; genus Akkermansia. The sequence continues at coordinate 7,896 of JAKSOU010000032.1, forward strand.
ACCACGTATGCGCTCAGGTACACGCCGCACCAGCCCGCATCACGTCCCACGCTGTCGAACCCGTAGGAGAGGGCCCCCGCATGGCTGTCGCCCATCAGCAGGAATTCCGGCGTGCCGTCGGCGTCTCCCAGTGCGTACAGGTCGCTTTCGGCCGTTCCCCCGCCGGAGAGCGCCTTCCACAGGGAATCGTGTGCAAAGCCCACCTCCCGCCAGTTGTGGAGGTCGGCTGTGGGAAAATCGCGCAGCAGGTTGGCGGCGCGGCAGGCCGTCCGTGAGTAGGTGTCGGAGGGAACGGCCTCCCGGTACGCCTGGCGGTGCAGGAAATCTGCGCCGCCGCGGGTGAAGACGGCGGCGGAATAGAGGATGAGCGCGAGCGCCCAGCACGGCGCCAGCAGCGCACCTTTCCAGCGCCGCCGCTCCACCAGGCGGTACAGGGCGTATCCCAGCAGCAGGCTGAGCGGGATGAGCAGCGCGCGGTCCCAGGAGTACGGCTGTTTCTCCACCACGTGCTTGTAGAAGTAAATCAGGGGCAGGTGCCACAGGTAGATGGAGTAGGAGGCCCGCCCCAGGCCGCTGAGCGCGCCGGAGACAATGCCGACGGTCGGCAGCGCCGCGCCTGTGCGGATGAGGACGCAGGCGGCCGCCACCGCCGCCAGGTCGGAGAGGCCGCCGAGGGCATCCGGCACCAGGGAAAGGAGAAGGAGCGCGCCCGCCGCGCCTGCGGCGAGCATGCCCTTGCGGCCGGGGATGCAGGGCAGGGCGGCAGCCAGCCCGCCCGCGGCGAATTCCCACAGGCGCGGGAACGTGGAGTAGTACCCCACGGGCTCCCCATCACCCCAGGCAACATGCCCCGCCAGGAACGATGCCACGGCCACCGCCGCCAGCAGCGCGCGGCGCATCCACACGCGGCGCAGCAGCCCGCGCGTGAGCCGCATCAGCACCCAGAACAGCAGCAACCCCTGCATGAGCACAGAGAGGAACCACAGGTGCACCAGGGGGTTCTGCATGGCCTCTATGGAGAAATAATCGCCAACGCAGTGGTTCAGGTACACGTTCGCCACGCCCAGCAGGGAGCACAGGCCCGTCTCCGCTGTGATGAGCGTGTCCCCGTAGTAGCACAACCCGGCGGCCAGGGGCAGCGCCGCCAGCAGCATTGGGATGAGCGGCGCATACAGCCGCGCGCACTTTTTGCGCAGGAACGCCCCCAATCCCTCCGCCGCGGTGTCGTCGCACATTGCATAGTCCTTCAGCAGGAAATAGCCGGAGACCGCAAAGAACACCTCCACGCCCAGGTAGCCCGTGCTGAAGTGCGTCCGGTCCAGGTGGTACAGCAGCACCAGCAGGATGGCTGCGCCCTTCAGCGCGTCTATGTGGGGCAGGCGGTGGTTCATTGCGCCTTCCAGTATACCCGCGGGCTACCCGCCTCGTCAAGCGGGCACCCGTCCTGCATACACCCATTTTGCTTGAACGCGGTGGATGGAACCCCTATAATGCGGTGGTATGGCAAGCCGTTTCCATATAAGCCCGATGCGAAAGGCGTTCCTGCTGCTGCTGCTGGTGGGGGCGGTTGGTTTCGCCGTGATGTGGGTGATAGGCAAGCTGGCGCGCAAGGACTACGGCGGCAAGGCCGACAGCACCCCCATCTACGGCAAGGACGTGGCGCCGGAGGGCATGCCCGCCGTGCTGCACCCCGGCTACATCCTGCTCACCGCGGAGCAGATGGCCAAGGCCCCCGTGGTCGACGGCTTCCAATCCCCCATTTGCACCCCCAACGGCGCGTTCGCGTATGACGCCCAGCCCTTCGGCACGCCCAACGAGATGCGCGGCGGCAACCACACCGGGCAGGACCTCAACGGCATCGGCGGCAACAACACCGACGAGGGCGAGCCCGTGTACGCCGCGGCGCGCGGCCTGGTGGTGTACAGCGGCCAGCCTGCGGACGAGTGGGGCAACGTGGTGGTGCTGCTGCACCGCCTGCCGGACGGCACGCGCGTGCAGACCCTGTATGCGCACCTGAAGGAGCGTTCCGCGCGGCTGGGCGAGACCGTGAGCCGCGGGGAGCCCATCGGCAGCATCGGCACCGCGAATGGAAACTACCTGGCGCACCTGCATTTCGAGGCCATCCCGTCCCTCTGCGTGGAGGCCGGCATGCCCGCCTACGCCCCGCAGGGCACCATGAACCGCATCGACCCGCAAGAGCTGATGCGGAAATACCCCGCCCCGAATTTCCCGGACCCGTACGGCGCGGTTCGCCTGCTGCGCAAGCGCGAGGCCGGACAGGCGGAGCCCGCCGCGGCTCCTGCAGAGCCCCTTCCCGAAGGCGTGGCCCCCGTCAATCCCACCCAATTCCTGTAACCCGTCATGAAACGCAACCTCATTCTTTTCATTGTCAGTTTCATCATTGCCGCAGCCGTGTGCGGCGGCGTGTACCTCCTGCTCCAGAAGCAGGAGGAGGCCAAGCAACAACAGGCCGCCACCGAGCAGCCTGCGCAACCCGTGGAACAGACCCAACCCACCGCCACGCCGGAGCCTCAGCCCCAGGTTGAACCCGAACCGCAACCCGAACCCCAGCCACAGCCCGAGCCTGAACCCCAGCCCGCCGCGGAAGTGACGGGCTCGCAAGCCGTGGTGCAGGCGTTCGTGGAGGCCGTGCAGCGCGGCGACACCGCGGCCGCGCGCGGCATGGTAGGCGGCATGATAGGCGGCGCGGAGGTGACGGACGCCACCATCGCGGGCCTGTGCATGGTGTTCGAGGACGGCGCGTACTCCCTGCGCGCCGCCAACCCCATCCGCAACACCTTTGAGAACGATGCCCACTCCGGCTACCTCGTCTACGTCACCCCGCAGCAGGGCAACGCCGCCAAGCCCGGCCTCATCGGCGTGGATCTTGCCAAGGTGGACGATGCCTGGCGCATCACCCACGTCTCCCTGGATTCCCTGCTGAGCAGCTACGAGGACCGCGGCACGGAGGAGGCCGGGCACTACTTCCCGCTGGTGAAGAACCCCAAGGGCGGTGACTCGCTGGCGCTGTTCTTCGCGTTCGATGACGCCACGCTCACGCCGCGCTCCCTGCGCCAGCTGGAGATTGTGGCCAGCCTGCTCAAGGAGAGCCGCCGCAAGCTGGACATCTCCGGCCACACGGACGACGTGGGCACGGCGGAGTACAACCAGAAGCTCTCCGAGAAGCGCGCCGCCGCCGTGCGTGACGCCCTGGTGTCCTTCGGCGTGGACGCCGCGCAGATCACCACGCGCGGCATGGGCATGAGCCAGCCCCGCCGCATCTACTCCGAACAGGATTCCGAGGAGCAAATCGACACCGCCCGCGGCGAGAACCGCCGCGCGGAAATCTACCTCGATTTCGAGTAGCCGATGCAATTCCCGCCACAGGGACCCGCCCACGACTACGCCGCGGAGCTCAACGAGGAGCAGTTCCGCGCCGTCACCACCGCCGCGCGCCGCGCCCTGGTGATTGCCGGCGCGGGCAGCGGCAAGACCCGCACGCTCACCTACCGCGTGGCGTACCTGCTGGAACAAGGTGTGCCGCCGTGGCGCATCATGCTGCTCACCTTCACCAACAAGGCCGCGCGAGAGATGCTGACGCGCGTGGCTGACCTCACCGGCACGGACGCGCATTCCCTCTGGGGCGGCACCTTCCACTCCATCGCCTTCCGCATCCTGCGCCGCCACGCAGAGCGCTTGGGCTACCTGCCCGGCTTCACCATCTTCGATTCCGACGACCAGAAGGCACTCATGAAAAACCTGGTCAAGCAGCACGCCGGGAGCATGAAGAAGAGCGACCGCTTCCCCAAGGCGGAAATCCTGCTCGGCCTCTACAGCCTGGCCGTCAACACCGCGGACGACTGGCGCCACGTCCTCCACACCCGCTACCAGGGCTACGACCGTTTCGAGAACACCTTCGCCACCATCTTCGAGGACTACGCCAAACGCAAGCAGTCGCTCAACGCCATGGATTTCGACGACCTGCTCACCAACCTGCTGCGCCTGCTGCAGGAGTGCGAGGACGTTCGCGACGACCTGCAGGGGCGCTTCCAGCACGTGCTGGTGGACGAGTACCAGGACACCAACACCATCCAGGACCAGATAGTGGCGCTGCTGAGCGGCGGCGCGGATGCCTCCCTCATGGCCGTGGGAGACGATGCGCAGAGCATCTACTCCTGGCGCGGCGCGGATGTGCGCCACATCCTGCGCTTCCAGGACACCTACCCGGATGCCGAGGTCTACCACATCACCACCAACTACCGCAGCGTGCCCGCCATCCTGGACATCTCCAACGCCGCCATTGCGCTCAACGAGAACCAGATTCCCAAGGAGCTGCGCGCCGCGCGGCCATCGGGAGCCATGAAGCCCGCCATCATCATGGCCCCGGACAACCACCGCGAGGCCGAGAGCGTGGCGCGCCGCATCGACGAACTGATGGGCGGCGGCATCCCCGGCAAGGACATCGCCGTGCTCTACCGCGCCCACTTCCACTCGCTGGATGTGCAGATGGAGCTCTCCCGCGCCCACATCCCCTTCCGCATCACCAGCGGCCTGAGATTCTTTGAGCAGGCACACGTCAAAGACGTGGTGGCCTTCCTGCGCCTCCTCTCCAACCCACGGGATGAAATCGCCTTCCGCCGCATCGTGGCAACCTTCCCCGGCGTGGGAGATGTCACCGCCGGCAAGATGTGGGCTGCCTGGCACGCTTGCGTGGACCAGTGGATGGCCGCGCACGACGGTGCCGCGCGCATCTCAGAGCCTCATTCCAAGGTGATGGAGAAGGCGGCCGTGCCGCCCAAGGTGCGCCCGTTCTGGCAGGGTTTCCTCACGCTGATGGACTCCCTGCACCCGGACGACCACACCCTGCTGCCGCCGGAGCTGGTGCATGCCGTGCACCAGTACCTCACCCCCTACCTGCACGCCGCCTATGAGAACTACGAGGAGCGCGAGGAGGACATCGCGCAGCTCGCACGCACCGTCGGCGAGGAGGAGGACCTGGAGGCCTTCCTCTCCCAAATCGCCCTGCTCAGCGAGGTGGACAAGGACGCCCCCGTGGACGATGACGACTGCGTAACCCTCAGCACCGTCCACCAGGCCAAGGGGCTTGAGTGGAAGGTGGTATTCATCATCTTTCTGGCGGACGGCATGTTCCCGCACAGCCGCGTGCTGGAGAGCGGCGACGAGGATGCCGTGGAGGAGGAAACGCGCCTCTTCTACGTGGCCGTCACCCGCGCGCAGGACCAGCTCTACATGAGCTTCCCCCGCTTCAACGGCCGCAGCTACGACTCCATGCGCTGCGCCCCCTCACGCTTCCTGGTAGCCCTTCCCCAAGAGCTTGTGGACCTCTGGCAAGACTAACACCCCCTTTTCAAAACTATGAGCGATATCCAATGGAACAGCGTTCCCGTGAACGAAGATGAAAAGCCTACCGTGAGCAGGGAGGACCTGCGCGAGATGGCGCGCGACCTGGACCCCGACGAGTACGACGACGACGTGCGCGCCTTCCTGGACGGCCTGATGGGCGACACGCCCGATGACGAGCTGCGCAAGGCCGCCACCCTGCTGCTGCAGGACGAGGTGGACCTGCCGCCGGACATGGCGGCGCACGGCGTGGAGCCGGACATGCCGCTCATCGAGCTGCTGCTCTCCGCGGGCGCGGATGTGAACGCGCGCAACGCCTACGGCCAGCCGCCCCTCCACCTCGCCGCCTTCTACGGGTATGAGGAAATCATCGACCGCCTGCTGGCCGCCGGCGCAAACCTGCGCACGCGAAACGCGCAGGGCCGTTTCGCCGCCCAGGTAGCCGCCACCCCCGCACTGGCCGCCAAGCTGGAGCCACCCCACAGCGAGGAGGACGACGCCCCCCTCCCGCCCGAAATCGAGGACGCCGACAATGAGCCGGACGATGATGGCGGCCACCACCACTGCGATTGCGGGTGCGGCCACCACCACGAATGAAGCGGCGCGCCCTGAACGGGGCTGTCGGCGGATTCGGGGTCGGCTCTAACCCCCGGCTATTTTTCCGCCCTCCACCGTTCGTATGGGCAGGCCGCAGGCCTGCACCCAGTCTGCGGAGGTGGTGGTGATGAACACCTGGGAGCTTTCCGGCAGCAGGACCAGCAGGGCTTGGCGCCGCGCGGCGTCCAGTTCGCCGAAAATGTCGTCTATCAGCAGGATGGGTGAGATCCCGGTTTCCGTTTGCAGGAGGTCGGACTGCGCCATCTGCATGGCGGTGGCCAGGGTGCGCTGCTGGCCCTCCGATGCGTAGTCTGCCGCCGCCGCGCCGTCGATTTCCAGCAGGAAGTCGTCGCGGTGGGGGCCGGTGGTGGTGCAGCCGGCGCGTTCGTCGGCCTCTGCGGCCGCCTCAATGGCATTGAGGAGGTCGGCGTGCGCGGAGGGTAGGTAGGCGATGCCCACGGGCTCGCTTCCGCCTGAGATTCTGCGGTGGTTGTGGCTGATGTGCGGCAGCAGGAGGTTCAGCAGGCGTTCCCGCAGCTGCATGAGCACGGTTCCGTGCCGCGCCAGCAGCTCTGCGTAGCTGTGCAGGGCGGCGGCGTTGCGGCGCGGGTTGCGCAGCAGGGCGTTGCGGGATTTGAGGGCCTTGTTGTAGGCCTGCAGGGCGCTGCGGTAGCCGGGGTGCCACTGCGCGCCCAGAAAGTTCAGGTATTTGCGGCGTTCCTCCGCCGCGCCGCGCACCAGCATGATATCGCTGTTGCCCAGCCAGGCCACCGGCGGGGAGTCCGCTAGGAAATCGCCGTAGTCCGCGCAGTCGGCCCCGTTGAGGCGCAGGGAGACGCGCCTTCCGCGCTCCCACACCAGGCGGCGCGTGGCGTCCGCCCCCTCCAGGGAGATGCCGAAGCTGTCCGCGCCGTGCTGCGCCAGGCGGTCCAGGCGCGAGGCTCGCGGGGAGTGCAGGGTGAGTGCCAGGCACACGGCCTCCAGCAGGCTGGTCTTGCCCTGCGCGTTGCCGCCCACCAGCACCGCGCCCTCGGCGGGTATCTCCCAATCCAGGCTGCCGTAGCAGCGGAAGCGGCTGAGGCGCAGGCGCGTGAGCATGGCTTGCCGGCGGGTCAAACGGTGGTGGGCAGGGCGCGGATGGCATCCATGATTTTGGCGGCCAGCGCGCGCTGGGCCTCGCGCCCCTTGGCGTTGAAATCCTGCTCGGTGAGCGGGATGGGGTCTCCCACGGAAACGGTGATGGGGCGCAGGTGCAGCTTGTTGCTGTGGATGGGCAGGCACTCGAACGCGCCCTCGATGCGCAGCGGCTGCACCGGGATGTCAGGCCCCAGGCGCCCCAGGATGAGCCCGATGCCCGGCATGGCGTCTTTGATTTCGCCGTCCGGTGTTCGGGAGCCTTCCGGGAAGATGAGCACGCGCTTGCCCTGGCGCACCTCGCGGATGAAGCGGATGACGGCGGCGGGGTCCGGCCGCAGTTGATCCACGGTGATGACGTTGGCGTGGGGGAAGAGCCAGCGCAGGAGCGGGGAGTTGGTGAGGCTCTTGCGCGCGAGGAAGTGGATGGGGTTGGCGTAGAGCGCGCCGATGAGCGGCGGGTCCAGGAAGCTCTGGTGGTTGCACACCAGCACCGCCGGGCCCTCCTCTATCAGCTTTTCGCGGTTGATGACCGTGATACCGAACGCGCTGCGGAACACGCCGCGCGCCAGGCCGTGGATGAACATGTACAGGAAGGAGCAGTCCATGGCGGGGAAGGGGGGGTTATGCCAGTTTCTTGCGGATGTCCGCCACCACGAGCGCCACCACCTCGTCGATGCTCATGTCCGATGTGTCAACCAGCAGGGCGTCCGGCGCCTGGATGAGCGGGGAGACGCTGCGCTGGGAGTCCTTGCGGTCGCGCTCAGTGATGGATTCCGTGATGCCCTCCGCGGCGCGGCGTGCGGCGCGCACCTCCTCGGAGGCCGTCACGAAATACTTGAACGGCGTGTGCGGGAACACCACCGTGCCGATATCGCGCCCCTCCATCACCACGGCCTCGCGCGTGTTGTACTCGCGCTGCTTCTCCACCAGCAGCGCCCGCACCTGCGGGATGGCCGCCACGGTGGACACGTTCGCGTTCACCTCCGGCGTGCGCAGCTCGTCCGTGAGCACGCGCCCCTCGAACACCACGCACGAAACGCTGCCGTCCTTGCCGAACGAGAGGGGGATGCCGGGCAGCGCGGCGCACACGGCCGCGGTGTCCACGGTGTTCACGCCCTGCCGCAGCAGGTACCACGTGACCGCGCGGTACATGGCCCCGGTGTTGATGAAGGTGTAGCCCAGTTCCTTGGCAATCAGCTTGGCAACCGTGGATTTCCCGGAAGCCGCCGGGCCGTCGATGGCAATGGCTGGTGGATTCATACTTCCACCATCCTACCACCCCCCGCACGCCATGTCCAGCCCATACCCGCGCGGCGAACGCCGCGCCTAGCTTCCCAAATCGTAAATCGTAAATTGTAAATCGTAAATTCTCTTGCCATGCTCCGCCTTTCACCCTATACTGGCATGCATGGAATGGAACGACCTGTTCATGGCTCTTTTCCGGGATTCGGTGAACCGCTATCTCTCGAATCCCGGTACAGACGTGGGGCATTTCTTCCTGCCCAACGAGGTGAAGTTCCTGAAGGCCATAGGCCACCAGCCGGGGGAGTTTTTCGCGTACGTGCGGGACTACGCGGCCAACGGCCAACCCTCCCCGGGCACGCTCATGCTCATTGCCTCCGTGCGCCGCTCCTTCTTCCTCACCACCCAGCGCGGCATCAACGGAAACGCCAAGCCCGTCATGGCGCACGACCTTCCGCCGGAGACCGAGGAATACCATGAAATCCCCTACCTGCCGCGGCTCATCCGCAAGGCGGAGGCCAAGCTCTTCGGCACCCTGGTGCCGGATGTGAGCTACGGCGATGTGCGTGACCTGGAGTTCCTGCGCGCCCACGGCAACATCCACCCCGCGGATTTTCTCTACATCGTCTGGAACGCGCGCGGCGACCGCCAGCGCGTCATCACCGCCGTGCTCAACGCCATGGAGCCCCCCGGCGGCAAGCCCGCGCCCGCAGGCGAGCCGCGCCCCCAGGGCGAGCAGCTGCGTTTCCGCTAACACCCAACCCCACTCGCCGCCATGCCTGATACACCGGACATCCCGGAAGTCTCCACAGAGGCCCAGCGCCAGGCGCTGGACGCCATGTCGGAGGAGCTGGTGCAGAAGCTCAACCGCATGATCGAGGAGCAGGACGCACGCGTGAAGGAGTTCGCCGTGCAGAACCCCTCCCTCTCGTCGCTCCCCGCCACGCCGGAGCCCATTGCCCTGCCGCGGCAGGCCGCGCCGAAGCAACCCGCGCAACCGCAGCTGCCGAGCGTGCCCAAGCCATCATCGGCGGTCACGCCCACCGTGGAAGAGAAGCTGGATGAATACGACCGCCAGTGGGCGCGTGAGAAGCGTGAGCAGACCACCCAACCTCCGCCCGTTCCCGCGTTCACCCGCCCCAAGACAAAGAGGCAGCGCCAGATTTCACCCAATCCGGAGGAAAAGCAGGGCCCCAACATCGGCTCCTGGGTTTTCTTCATCGTGGTTGTCCTCATCATCCTGCGCGCCTGCACGGAGTCGTAACCCGCGCCGCGCGCCGGCGGGGTGTCAAAGCATTTTCGGTTTGTTACCCTTGCGCTTGGCGAGGGTTCTGATAAGGAGCAGGGGGGCGGTGCAGACCAGCACCACCAGCAGGGGGATGAAAAGGTACAGGTAAAGGTTGATGCAGCGGGTGCAGGCGGCCTCTCCCGCGCGGTCGCCCTGCTTCCACCAGCGGTAGGCCAGGGTGGGGTTCCATTCCACGGGAGAGAAGGGGATGAGGTGCAGGGTGCCGCGGCGCGCCATGGCGGGGGCGTACCCGCGCTCGCTGGCCTTGATGTACCACTCGTCCGCCTGCGCGGAATCGCCCGTCTGGTTGTAGTACAGGGCAAGCTCGTACGCGGAGTAGGGGGAGTTGAACTCCGTGGCGGACTGCATGAGCAGCTTCAGCCCGCGCTCCCTGCCTTCATCGCCCTGCGCGCCGTTCATGAGGATGAGCGCCAGGCGCGTGCGTGCGCGGTCGTGCCCCATGGTGATGGCGCGCTCGTAGAAGGGGATGGCGCCCTGTGCATCGCCCGCGCCCTCGGCATCCCATCCCTTCTGGTAGAGGGCCTCCGGGAAGGGGTGTGGTTCCTTGGTGGCGGTTTCCAGGTACTTGGCGGCGGCGGTCTCGTCGTGCTCCAGGTTGTTTCCGCGCGTGAGCTCGCAGTACATGAGGTAGGCCATCTTGGCATCCCCGGCATCCGCCAGGCGGCGGGCGTACCCCAGGGCCTTCGGCAGGCTGTCCGGGGTCTTGACGTAGATGCGGAAAAGCTCCGCGATGGCGGTGGGGTCGTCCTTTTCCGCCAGATCCTCGTAGATTTTCACGGCGCGGTCGGCATCCCGCTGCACGCCCATGCCCTGGTAGAGCATATCCGCCATGCGCAGCTTGCAGGCGGTGTTGCCCTGCGCGGCGCGCTTCCCATAGATGGCGAAGGCGTGGCGGTAGGCCTTGGCGGCCTCCTCCGGCTTGTTCTGGGCGGTGTAGATGCCGGCCAGCATAATGCAGGCCGCGGAATCCTCCGCCGCCTCCGCGGATTTGAGCCACAGCATCGCCTTGTCCGCGTCCGCCGGCACCACGGGGTCTCCCTGTTGGTAGAGGTAGGCCAGGTTCAGCATGGCCTTGGGGTTGCCCTGCCCGGCCTTTTCCGTGAGCATGGCGATGAACCTCTGCGCCCAGGCCTCCGCCTGCGGGCGGTGCCCGGCGAAATCATAGCGCAGGTAGACCTGGCGTGCGGCGCGCGGGCTGCCGCCGTTCTCCTCCGCCTCCTTCTTCAAATCCGCCAGCGCGGCCTCCAGCTTCTCGTCGTCGCAGCGCAGGCTGGCCTGCGTCACCTCCGGCGCGGGCTCCTGCGGTGCGGGGGCTTGTTGCGCGGGCTCCTGCTGCGCGGGCAGCATGGGTGCCGCGGCCAGCAGGGCGGTGATGACGGTGGTGCGCAGCATGGCGGTAACGCTTTTCAGGGTTATTCCCCGCGGCGGTGGAAGGGCCTTCCGCCGCCGTGGCCGCCTTGGTTGCCGTGGCCGCCGAATCCTCGGCGGTTGTTGCCGAACCCGCCGCGGCGCTCGCCGTCGTTGCGGTTGAAGCGGCGGTTGCCGCCGGGCTTGCGGTCGCCGAAATTGCGGCGCTGCCCGAAACCCTGGCGCTCACCGAAATTGCGGTGCTCGCCGAAATTGCGGCGCTCGCCGTTGTCGTCGTCGCGGCGTTCAAAGCGGCGCGGGCCGAACGGGCGGCGTTCCCCGCCGTTGTCCTCGTCGCGGCGCTGGAACCGGCGGTTGCCGAAATTCCTCTCGCCGCCGCGCGGGCGGAAACCGCCGCGCTGGCCGTGGTCGTCTCGCCTGCCGCCGCGGAACCCGCCTCGCTGCTCGCGGCGTTCGCCGAACCCGCGTTGCTGGCGGGGTGCGTGAGGCACGCGGCCGAAGGGGCGCGGCCCGCGCAGCGGGCGCTCCGGCTCCAGGGATTCCCCCTCCGCGTACTTGGTGGAGGATTCCAGCGCCTCCTCCTCCGTCTCGAAATCGGCGGGGTTGAAGTCGTAGTTCTCGTCCGCATCGTCCTGCGGGGCAGGGGTGTTCCCCGCGGTTTCCGTGCGGGGCTTGAAAACTTGCTTGGCGCCCACCAGGCCCTTGCGGCGCGGGGGATTGGTGGTGAGCATGGCCACCTGTTCCTCCGTGAGCAGGGCGCAGTGCCCGGGCTCCAGGTCGCCGCCCCAGAGGGAGCCGATGCGTACGCGCACCAGCTTCTTCACGCGCAGGCCCAGGCAGCCGAACATCTGGCGCACCTGGCGCTTCAGCCCCTGCTCCAGCACCACGCACGCGCGCCGCGCCGACAGGCGGGAAACGTACTTGGCCCTGGCCTGGCCTTCCGGCAGGCGCAGCCCCTTGAGCAGCTGCACCAGCACGCTCGCATCGAACGCCTGGTCCAGCGTCACCCAGTATTCCTTCTCCACTCCGGCACTCGGGTGCGGTATGTTCTGCATCAGCACGCCGTTGTTGGTGAACACCAGCAGGCCCTCGCTGTCCGCGTCCAGCCGCCCCGCGTAGTTCAGGTGGCTGTACTTGGGCGGCAGCAGGTCGTACACCGTGCCGTCCGCCCCCTGCGCCTTCCGGCTGCACACAAAGCCACGCGGCTTGTTCAGCAGCACCGCCTCCACCGCCTTCGGCGTCACGCGGTGCCCGTCCACCTTCACGAAATCCGTGGGCTGCACGCGAACCCCAGGGGTCTCCACGCGCTGGCCGTTCACCTCCACGCGGCCCTCCTCTATGATTTTGTCCGCTGCGCGGCGGGACTCGAATCCGCACAGGGCCAGGTATTTGTTGATGCGCACGCTGCCTTCCGGCGCGGCGGGGCTGGTATCTTCTTCCGGCATATCGGGATGGGGTTGGTGTAAAGCGGGGGCGGGTTAAAAAGGAGCCTCGCGGTCGCATAACCGGAGGCTCTGAAAATCGGGTCTTGCCTGCGCGCGGGGCAGGTATCAGGACTCAAACTTGGTCTTGGGCAGGCCGATCGGGCTCTGGCCCTCTTTCCACTGGCCGCGCTCCTTCATGAGCTTGACTCGTTCAAAACGCTTCAGGACGGAACGCTTGCCGCCCACGGTACCGGTGGCTTTCAGTGTGGAATGCTTGGACATATTCTTTACTTGTTGTTTGAAGGTTGAATGCGCACCCTGGTGGTGCGGGCGGCAATTTATACCCCCATTCTCCTCCTTTGGCAAGCAAAATTTCTCCTTTTTTTCCAAAATTTGCGCCAGCATGCCAAAATTCCCCCCGCACCGCCCGCCGGTGCGCGCATGTGCAGTTTGACACTTTTTTTGAATTTTATCCCTTGACATGCTCGGGAAAGCATGTATACTGAACCCAGATAACCTCCCCCGCCTAGGGTTGGAATCCGTTGATTCCTTCAACTGCGAACATGGGGAGGGTTTTTTTTGCGCATGGAATACCTCAAGCCACACCTTTCCATTCAGGAACAAGCCAAGCTCCTCATCGAGCGTGGACTTGAGGCGGACGCGTCGCTCTTGGAGAGACGCTTGTCCGAGGTGGGTTATTATCGCTTCAGCGCCTATCTTCACCCGTTCCGCGTCAGGGATTGCAGCGGAATAATCGGAAACGAGTTTATACCGGGCACAACGCTTGAGAAAGTGTGGGCGCATTACCTTTTCGACCGCAGGTTGCGTTTTCTGATGCTGGATGCCATTGAGCGAATTGAAGTGGCGCTCCGCAGCCGGATAGCACACCTGCATACAGAGGGTCAATCACCCTTTGCATACGCGCAGCCAACCTATTTCCCCCATTGGAAAGGATACATCAATTGTTTGGATCGTGTCCATATCCAGAGAGACAGGCTGGGCAACGTGAAACAGTGCGGCGTGGATTTCATTGACCACTTCTTCAACAAATACGGAGACAAGCATGACTACCTTCCCTTGTGGATGGCTGTGGGGGTGATGGATTTCGGAATGGTGGTGTATTTCTACACCCATTCGCGCAAGAAGATGCAAAACCGCATTTCCGCCCAATGGGGGGTAGATGCCAAGACGTTGTACACCTGGCTGACCTCTCTGCGCGTTTTGCGTAACGATTGCGCGCACCACGCCCGCATTTGGAACAAAACCTTCCTCTCCGTCCCCCGCATGAACAACACCCCGTTCCTGCCATGGGATTACGTTTATTCGGAAAAGGCGCACAAATGGGTGAAACCAACGGGCGCTTTGACCGGCGCGGTCTCCATGATGCACACCCAATCCACCATTGCCCCGTTGATTTTCATTTGCCGCCACCTGCTCAAACACGTGGCTCCATCTTCCCGTTGGCACATTCGCATGCAGGATTTCCTGCATGACTCCCAGAGATTGGGTATTCCCCTGCACAAGATGGGCTTGCCGGAAAACTGGGAATGCCACCCCTTGTGGAAATAGAAACGGGCTCCCTGCCTGAAAACACGATTATGAAAAAGACACTATTCATCACCATGCTCACCGCCGCCCTGCTGGGCGGGAATATGTACGCCAACACCGGTTATGCGGGAGGAGAGCTCATGTATGGCAACAATATTCGCTCCGTGGACGGGGATCTCGAGATTTTCGAGGACCCCGATGCACAGTTTGAGGAGCTGGGCGATGTCTATGGCTGTCAGGATGGCATTCCAACCAACCACGGTGCAAGCGTCACCATTCGGGGAGGCATTGTGCAAAACGCGTACGGCGGGTCGCACTTTGAGACAGATACATACCAAAATACGGTCAGGATGTCGGGGGGAACCGTTCGGCAGGGCTTGTACGGTGGCTATTGCTTCAAAGTTGTTGACGATCCCAACGACAACACGGTCATAGTCACGGGCGGGAGTGTGGGCGGCTACATCTACGGCGGCTACTCCAGGGCACAGGAGACTGCGAACGTTGAGAGAAACAAAGTCTACATAACGAACTTGGATGCCGGCTGCGCCCCCAGTGTCATCGGGGGGAGCGCCACGGGACTTAGTGGTTTGACAGTATGTCGCAATGAGGTTCACCTGGTGGGGGAGGGCGCTAGCATCCTCATCGACGGTGAGACATACCAGGGCCATGCCATGACCTTCAATCATGTTGCGGGCGGGGAATGCCGTGTTAGATTATCGGAGAATTCTGTCGACATATACGGCAGCGGCATCCAGGCCGTATCCCTGACCGGCACGCAGATTCTCAATTTCCACCTGGTGGACGGACTTGCCGCAGCGGATACCCCCATGGTGTCGCTTTCGGGAGACGATCCGTGGAAGGCGTTCAACATGGCGAACCTCACGCTCGGCATCAAGGCGGACGCTATGACGAACTTGGACCTGCTGGCCGGGCGCACCGTCACGCTGGTGGAATCTCGGCTTGACATCCTGGGGTTCGGGGAGGGCCCCTACAAGGTGGTGAATGTCTCCCATGGCGGGGAGGCGGATGCCGCCAAGGCCCTCGTCACCCTGGAGGACGAGGGCAAGTCCCTCGTCATGAAAGTGCTGGACTCCAGCACGAAACTGCTTGAACCCGACGACTTCATGCTGGCGGGGAGCGCCATCCTAACCGCGCTCTTGCAGACCCAGCCCGGCCTGCTGGTCAACCTCACCCTGGACACGGACACCATACGCGGCCAGGGGCAGGCCGCCAGCATGGCGAGCGGCCTGATGATTGATTCCACAGAAGACCTGTTGTTGCAGGACCTGACCCTTGCCGCCAACAACAGAATCTCCGTGGGCGCGCACACCGTCACCCTCAAGGATGTCGCCATCACGGGCGGCTGGACCGTGGCTGCCGGCTCTCGCCTGAACCTGCGCGAGAACTCCACCATCACGGGCGGCGTCACCGTGGAGGGCGGGGCCGCCCTGGACCTGGGCGGCGGCACCGTTTCCTGCGATGTCTCGCTTGGTTTCGACTCTGCCATCGGCAACGGCTCGGTCAACGGCGCCGTGACATTTGCCGAAGGCGACCAGCAGGTCTCCCTCTGCGGCGACCTCGGCGGAACCGGGGACATCTCCATCGGCGTCGTCAATCAAAAGTATCCCTCCTATACTTTCTACACTTCCACCCTGGACCTGGGCGGGCACACCCTCACCAAGGGCTTGAAGCTGATTGGCGACACCACCGTCTCCAACGGCAGGCTTGTGCTGGACCACGATATAATGATGACCTTCTTGGAATCGCGTCGCACCGTCACCATCGGCAAGGACACCACGGTTGACCTGAACGGGCACACCTTCATGCACGACCTCGTCTTGAAGGCAGACTCCGCCATCGGCAACGGCACCATTGGCGGCAAAGTGACCGTGAACGAGGGCAAGAGCGTACGCTTCTTCGGGGAAACGAAAATCGACAGCAACTGCCAAGTCGTGGATTCGTACGCCTACAATGGTCGCATCGAGGTGGGCGGCACAACCATCCAGGCTCTCCACAGGCCGATCATCCAGCCGCTCAACGCCACGCAGGAGGACCAGGCCGTGTCGGCCAGCCCTCAGCCGATAATTGGCCCTGTGTACCCCGGTCTGATGAAAGAGCTTACCGTGTCTGAAAAAGAGATACTCGGAACCGGGCGTGCCACCAGCCTGGCGGACGGTTTGGAAATCCAGTCGCAGGCCGACCTCATGATAAAGAGCATGACCATCACGGCGGACAACAAAATCTCCGTGGGGCAGAACACCATCACCCTCAACGATGTCACCATCAAGCTCTCCCAGGCCTCATACGATCTGGTGTCGGGCGTGTACTACTTCAACCTTTCCGACCTCTTCCACTGCTCCGTGGATATGACGGACGTCACCTTCGACGCCTCCGACCTCACCCTGCCGGAGGGATTCGACCCGGAAACCAACGGCATCTCCTTCAACCTGGGGGATGCCAAGCTGACCGCGGAAACCGCAGAGAGGGACATCTACCTGCTGCTGGGCGGATACGGCAGCCGGACCCTGAGCATAGACGCGCAGGGCCGCCCCGTGTTCACGGCACTTGTTCCCACCCCGGAACCCGCAACGGGAACGTTGTCCTTGCTTGCGCTTGCCGCCCTGGCGGCAAGGCGCCGCAAGGACAACTGATTTACAATTTACAATTTACGATTGACAATTTGAAAGTTAGGCGCGCGTTGCGCGCGTGAAACGGCCGCCCCGCTTGGCTTTGAGCCAGGCGGGGCGGGGTTTATACGCCGCGCGCGTTGAAAAAGCGTTGAAAATAGCAAGTTTGGCTTGACGTAGGCATCCCAAAGGCTTACACTTTGGCGCGCCTGCGCATGCACGTGCATGCGCCGTCCGGTAACCACACATCAAATCCAATCATTATGAAAAAGACCCTGTTCCTGACCCACATCCTCGCGGCTGTCATCGCGTGCTCCGGCATTTCGCATGCCGAGGACGACAATGGCGTTGTCGAGTTGACAGGCGACCAAACGATAACCCTGGACAAGTATTACCACAAGTTCGCATTGTCCGTAACCGGCCCGAATAACCTGCTCAGGGCCAATTACTACATTAAGTTCCAATACAGGGAGCCTACCAAGATTGTCGATGGAGAGCTTTTGCTGGACAACGTGGGTGTTGCACCCGAAGTTGGGAGTACGAAATGGGAAATGGGGAACAATTCGCGCCTGAACCTTGGCGGCACGGATGTCGCGCTGGTCTGGTTCAACATCACGGGGCAATCCGTGGTGTTTGACAACGGCGTGATCAACCTGTTGGAGAATCAGGCGTACACGCTGACCGGGAACCTTGGCGGCACCGCACGCGTCTACTTGAAAGACAAGAGCCGGCTGGACCTGAACGGCAAAACCCTCTCCTGCCCAGTCTACTTGACCGGGGCGTCTTCCATCAGCAATGGTACCGTCAACGGCAATTTCACCTTGCAGAACGGCGCATCTTTCACCTTGGGCAGCAATGACCTGCACATCAACGGCGACTTCATCATGGAAGACAATAGCCTGCTGGACCTGAACGGCAAAACCCTGGCAGACGGCGTGACCCTGAACGGCTCCGCCACCTTCGGCCACGGCACGTACAACGGCGTCTTGGAGGTGAAAGCCGGCAAGACTCTCACCCTGTGCGGCGACCTCTCCGGAACCGGTGAGGTCACTCTGGGACACTTGGCTGCGTTGAGCCTGAACGGCAAAACCCTCGAGAAAGCCGTGACCTTGAACGGCTCCGCCACCATCGGCGGCGGCACATACAAAGGCGACTTGGCGGTGCAAGCCGGCATGATGCTCACCCTGGGCGGCGACCTCACCGGCACAGGCGGAATCACCCTGGGCGACAACACCAAGCTGGACCTGAACGACCACACCCTCGAGAAAGCCGTATCCCTGGAAGGTTCCGCCATGATCGGCAGCGGAACGCTCAACGGCGCCGTGGAGGTGAAGGCCGGCAAGACTCTCACCCTTCTGTACGGCGGATTCACCGGCACCGGCGACATCACCCTGCGCGACAACGCCACGCTGAACCTGAACGGCCAAACCCTCTCCCAAAATGTCGTTATGACCGGGAATGCCTTCATCGGCACCGGCACGTACAACGGCACCCTCTCCGTTGGCAAGGGCAAGAAGCTCACCCTGTGCGGTGCCCTGTATGGCTCCGGCAGCGTCACCCTAGGCGACAACGCCGAACTGAACCTCAACAACAGGACCCTCTACAAAAGCGTCTCCATGACCGGGAATGCCACCCTGGGCGGCGGCACATACAACGGTGACTTGGCGGTGCAAGCCGACATGGAGCTCACCCTGAGCGGCGTCCTGGATGGCTCCGGCTGCGTCACCCTGGGCGACAACACCGTGCTGAACCTGGGCGGTCACACGCTTGGCAAGGCCGTGACCCTGGCGGGCTCCGCCACCATTGACGGCGGCACGCTCAACGGCGCGCTCACCGTGGGCGCGGGCAAGACGCTCACCCTGGGCGGCACCCTGAACGGCGATGGCGGTGTCACCCTGGAGAACGGTGCCGTGCTGAACCTGGGCAACACCACGCTTGAGAAGGCCGTAACCCTGGCAGGCTCCGCCACCATTGGCGGAGGAACGCTCAACAGCGCCCTCACCGTGGGTGCGGGCAAGACGCTCACCCTGACCGGCAACCTGAACGGCTATGGCGGCGTCACCCTGGGAGACAATGCCACGCTGAACCTGGGCCACGCCACGCTAGGCAAGGCCGTGGCCCTGACAGGCTCCGCCACCATCGGCAACGGCACGCTCAACAGCGCGCTCACCGTGGAGGCGGGCAAGAAGCTCACGCTGAGCGACGACCTCTCCGGCACCGGCGGCGTGAGCCTGTCCAACGACAGCACGCTGGACCTGGACGGCAACATCCTCTCCAAGGATGTCACCGTGTCCGGGGATGCCACCATCAACGGCGGCACGCACAACGGTGCCCTCTCCGTGGATGCGGGCAAGAAGCTCACGCTGAGCAGCGCCCTTTCCGGCACCGGCGGCGTGAGCCTGTCCAACGACAGCACGCTGGACCTGGACGGCAACATCCTCTCCAAGGATGTCACCGTGTCCGGGGATGCCACCATCAACGGCGGCACGCTCAACGGCGCGCTCACCGTGGGCGCGGGCAAGACGCTCACCCTGGGCGGAAACCTGGAAGGCGAGGGCGGTGCCGTTATGCTGGGCGACAACGCCAAGCTGAACCTGGGCAACCAAGAGCTTTACAAGGCCGTAACCCTGGATGGCGGCTCCGCCAGCATCGGCAACGGCAAACTCATCAACAACCTCACCGTGGGTGCGGGCAAGACGCTCACGCTGCTGGGCAACCTGGGCGGCGAGGACGGCTCCGTCATCCTGGGCGACAACGCCAAGCTGAACCTGGGCGGCCACACGCTTGACAAGGCCGTGAGGCTGGAAGGCTCCTCCAGCATCGGCAACGGCACCATTACGGGTACACTCACCGTGGACTGCGGCAAGACGCTCACGCTGAACGGCGACCCGGAGGCCCCGCTGACGCTCAACCAACTGGATGTACAGAGTGGCGGCATCACCGTCACCGGCGCGGCGGAGGCGAAGGTGAGCATAGGCTCCCTCAAGGCGCTGGAAGAGACGACTATCCGGCTTGTACACACCAATGCAACCACGGCGGGCGACACGGTATACAATGGCAACCTCGTCATCGGCGAGGGTTCCACCGTGACCGCCGGCCGCAACGATGGTTGGGGCGGCGCATACCACGACCTCACCATCCTGAAGGGCGGCAAGCTGGACCTGGGCGACCACATCTGGATGTTCACGATGTACAACAAGATTACGCTGGCGGGCGGCGAGATTGCCGGTCGGGGCAATGATAAGGATGGTGCCGTCAAGTTCACCAACATCGACAACGTGGTGGAGGTGACGGAGGATTCCGTCCTTTCCGCCCGCGTTTGCGTGTTCGGCAACGAGAACAGCGTTGAGTTCAACGTGCATGGGGGCAAGGAGCTCGCCTTCACGGGCGACATCGTTTCCATCGGGGGGATGACTCCCGACGACAAGGCCGTTATCCTCAAGACGGGCGCGGGCACCATGGTCATGAGCGGCTCCAACGCCTCCGCCAACAGCACCATCATCGTGCAGGCCGGCACCCTGAAGGTGAGCGGCGACGCCGATCCCCTGGGCACCGGAACCGTGGGCATGGCCGGCGGCAGGCTGGACCTGGGAGGAACGCAAGCCTCGCTGGACAAGTTCATGTTCGAGGTGGAATCCGCCGTGGTTGACAACGGCACGCTGTCTGTGGCGGAGGGAACCACGGTCACGCTTGACGCAAACCTCTCCGGCACGGACAGCAACGTCTCCCTGGACGACAACGCCGTGCTCAACCTGGCGGACCATACCCTCTCCATGAATGTCAGCGTGGCCGGGGATGCCAGCATCGGCGGCGGCACGCAAAACGGTGCCATCTCCGTGGCCGCGGGCAAGACCCTCACCCTGGGCGGCAACCTCAACGGCACGGGCGCCGTCACCCTGGACAACAAGAGCACGCTGGACTTTGGCGGCAAAATCCTCTCCAAGGACATCGTCGTGGCCGGGGAAGCCACCGTCAAGAACGGCGTGATTGACAATGCCATAACAATCCCCGGCACCTCCATAGCCACCATTGGACGCGAGGGCGGCAAGCTCTGGCTGGGGGATGGCGTCACCATCGGGAAGAACGCAACGTTCACCATGGGGGACGGCGCCAAGCTGGACCTGCTCTGGAAGACGGCCCGGCTGTCCAAGTTCACGCTGGAGGAATCCGCCACCGCCTACGTGTACACCGGCTGGCTGTATGTGGGCGAAGGAGAATCGGTCACGCTGAACCCGAAACTCATCGGCAGTTACGAGCTGAAGCTGCAGGGCGGCACGCTGGACCTGGGTGCCGGCACCCTCGCCAGGAAAGCCATCGTGTCCGGGAATGCCACCATGGGCAACGGCACGATCGGCGTTGGCGGCAGCGTGATTGT
>JAKSOU010000033.1 GCA_024405435.1 Akkermansia sp.
GCGGACACCTGCTTCTTCGCCTACGCCAACACCTGCAAGTGCAAGGCCTACCGGGACAACGGCGACTGGTCCGCTTGGATCGGCGTGCGCTTCCAGCTCAAGCCGGGCGCGCAGCCCAGCGATTTCGTGATGCACGTGCGCCTCAAGGTGCCGGACCACGATGTGCAGATGCGCGTGCTGGGCATCCTGGGCGTCAACCTCATCCATTCCCTCTTCTACAAGCGCGAGCACATGGACCAGTTCGTGCAGGGCGTGGGCGACAACCTGGACTGCGCCCTCTACGAAATCGACTTCATGCGCTTTTCCGGCAACGGCTTCGCCATGTTCGACAACCGCATCCTCGCGCTGCAGCTCGTGCGCAGCGGCGTGACGGAGGCCACCATCCTCTGCCCGGACGGCTCCGTGGCCCAGCCCGCGGACCTGCTCTACAAGCGCCCCATCGTGCTCATGCGCGGCAGCTTCATGCCCATCTGCAACATCCACATGGAGATGATGGAGAGCGTGCACAAGAAGTTCCTCACCGCCCTGCCGGAGGAGCAGCACCCACGCGTGGTGGACATCTGCGAGATTTCCCTCTCCAACCTCCTGCGCGGCGAAGACGTGGACCTGGTGGCCTTCCTGGACCGCGCGGACGCTCTCGCCGCTCTCGGCAAGACCGTCATGGTCACCAACATCACCCACTTCCACCGCATCTCCACCATGCTCAGGCAGTACACCACGGAGCCCGTGGCCATCGCCCTCTCCGTCGCGCTGTTCAACGAGCTCTTCCAGGACAAGTGGGCGGACATCCCCGGCGGCATCCTCGCCAGCATGGGCCACATCGTCGTCAACAACACCAAGTTCTACGTGACCCCCTGGGTGAACCGCGAGACGGGGGAATTCGTCACCGCCGGCTCCTACCACCCGCCGCGGAAGTACCGCCACCTCTACCGCCACCTGCAAGACGACGGCGACATCATCGAGGTGCCGTACTTCAACCAGAAGCTCCTGTTCAAGACGCCGCAGGACATCGTGAAGATGATTCAAGAGGGCGACGAGGAGTGGAAGGAGTACGTGCCGGAGGCCGCGCACCGCATGGCCATGCACATGAAGGAAACCGCCGAGGATGCGTGACTGCCGTACAGACTTTCCCATGTTCGCCGCGGGCGACGCCCCGGTGTACCTGGACAACGCCGCCACCACGCAGAAGCCGCAGGCGGTGCTGGATGCCCTGAACACCTACTACACCGCGCAGAACGCCAACATCCACCGCGGCGCCCACCGTCTCAGCCGTGTCGCCACCGAGCTGCACGAGCAGGCCCGCGCGGATGCCGCGGCCTTCATCGGCGCCGCCTCCGCGGACGAGGTGGTGTTCACCTCCGGCTGCACGGCGGGTATCAACCTGGTGGCCACGGTGCTGGGATTCGCGGGCCTGGTGGGGCAGGGGGATGAAATCGTGGTGACCACGGATGCGCACCACTCCAACATTGTGCCGTGGCAGATGCTCTGCGGCCGCACCGGCGCGCAATTGCGCGTGGTGCCGCTCACCGCGGAGCTCACCTTCGACCTGGCAGCCTACACCGCGCTGCTCGGCCCGCGCACCCGCGTGGTGGCCGTGCCGCACATCTCAAACGCCCTCGGCCTGGTCAACCCCGTGCAGGATATCATTGCCGCGGCCAGGCGCAACCGCGCGGATTGCATCGTGCTGGTGGACGGCGCGCAGGCGGCGGGCCACACGCCGCTGGACGTGGCGGCCCTGGGGTGTGATTTCTATGCGTTCTCCGGCCACAAGGTGTACGCGCCCACGGGCACCGGCGTGCTCTGGGGGCGCCGCGAGCTGCTGGATTCCCTGCCGCCCTGGCAGGGCGGCGGCGAGATGATTGCCGAGGTCACCTTCGCCAACACCACCTACAACAAGCTCCCCTTCAAGTACGAGGCCGGCACCCCCAACATCGCAGGGAACATCGCCCTCGCCGCAGCCCTGCGCTACGTGCGGGAGCTCGGCGTGGAGAATATCGCCGCGCATGAGCGCACCCTCGCGGACCGCCTGTACGACGGCCTCTCCGCGCTGGGCGGCGTGCGCGTGCTGGGCCCGCGCGGCGGGCGCGGCGCGCTGGTGTCCGTGGTGGCGGAGGGCGTGCACCACTATGATTTGGGCATGCTGCTGGACCAGATGGGCGTGGCGGTGCGCACGGGCCACCACTGCTGCCAGCCGCTCATGCAGGCCCTCGGCACCACCGGCACCGTGCGCTACTCCGTGGCCGCGTACAACAACGTTGCGGACGTGGACGCCGCCCTCAACGCCACCGAACGCGCCCTCCGCATGCTCCGATAATCCTTTCACATATCACACTACCATGAATGCAGCAGAAAAAGCACTGGAAACCTTCCGCCAGCCTCCCCATTCCTACAACTGCGCCCAGACCGTCTGCGCCGCCTTCGGCAGGGACGACCTGCTGGCCGAAATGGCCGCGTGCGGCGGCGGCAGGGCCCCGGAGGGCCTCTGCGGCGCGCTCTACGGCGCCACACGCGTGCTGCCGGACAAGGCGCAGCAGATAATCGACGCCTTCCGCGCGGAGAACGGCGCCATCCACTGCCGCGAGCTGAAGGGCGCCAACCGCGTGCCGTGCACGCAGTGCGTGCGCTGCGCCGCCACTCTGGTGGAATCACTCCAAGCCTGACACCCCCACGCCAACCGCCATGTTTCAAGAAGCCATAGATGCCTGGAACAGCATCCCGGATATGGGCGCCTTCCTTTCGGCAAGCGCCATGGTCATCTTCAACCTCATCCTGATTGAGGGCCTGCTCTCCGTGGACAACGCGCTGGGTATCGCAGCCATGGCCGCGCGCCTCCCCAAGGAGCAGCAGAAGCCCGCGCTCCGCTGGGGCCTCGTCGGCGCCTACGTCTTCCGCGGCATCGCACTCGCTCTCGTCGCCTGGCTCATGCACAACCTCTGGGTCAAGTGGTTCGGCGCCCTCTACCTCATCTACCTCGCCTGCCTGCATGTGCAGGCTGGCGCGGGGGAGGAGAAGACCGACACCTCCGTGCAGCCCGTGCGCCGCGGCAAGACCTTCCTGCTCACCATTGTCAGCATTGAGCTGATGGACCTCTCGCTCTCGCTGGACAACGTGGTGGCCGCAGTGGGCATGGTGAACAACGTCACGCAAATCCCGGAGGCGCTGCACATCTGGGTGGTGTGCATCGGCGTGTTCATCGGCATTGCGGCGCTGCGGCTGGTGGCGGGCTGGTGCATCGGTATCATTGAGAAGCACCCCATCCTGAACTACACGGCGTTCCTGCTGGTGGGCTTTGTGGGTGCCATGCTCTGCGCGGAGCTCACGCTGGATTGCTTCGATATCCAGTACCACCTGGGTATCGGCTTCAAGTTCGGCATGATTTGCGGCATTGTGGTGGCCAGCCTTGTCTATGAGCGGTACCCCGCCGTGCACCGCGCCCTCGCTCCCTTCGTCCGCGTTTTCCGCAGGGCCTGCGCCATCGTGGTGGATGTGGTTATGTTCGCCGTGCGCAGGAGCCGCCGTTTCCCCAGGTTTTCCATGCTGCGCCGCAGGAAAAAGAACAAGGACCAAGACCTCAACCCCTGATTTCATCCCATGCCTGATTCCAAACTCACGCCGGAGCTCATCCGCGCCGCCCTCACCACCGTGAAGTATCCCGGCTTCAGCCGTGATATCGTCTCCTTCGGCCTCGTCAAGAACATCGATGTCTCCCCGGAGGGTCACGTCAAGGTGGACCTCGTCGTGGAAAGCCGAAACGGCGACGTCCCGCGCTACATCTACGAGAACGTCATGGGCGTCATCAAGGAGCTCCCCGGCCTCGCCAAGCTGGATGTCAACATCGAGCACCACGCCCCGGAACAGAAGAAGGCCAAGGGGCCCAACGATGACCCCGCCGACTGGAAGTCCAGCGTGCCCGGCGTGAAGCACGTCATCGCCGTGGCATCCGGCAAGGGCGGCGTGGGCAAGAGCACCGTCTCCGCCAACCTCGCCGTGGCCCTCAGCCGCCTCGGCTACCGAACCGGCTTGCTGGATTTGGACATCTACGGCCCGTCCATGGCGCTGATGTTCGGCACCAAGGAGCGCCCCGGCTGCTCCGACAAGGAGCAGTTCCTGCCCGTGGAGGCCCACGGCGTGAAGCTGCTCTCCATGGGCCTGATGATTGACGAGGCCTCCCCCGTGGCCGTGCGCGGCCCGCTCGCCACGCGCTACGTGCAGCAGTTCCTTCGCGATGTGGATTGGGGCGGCCTGGACTTCCTCATCCTGGACATGCCCCCGGGAACGGGCGACATCCAGCTCACCATCGTGCAGACCGTGGACCTGGCGGGTGCCGTCATCGTCACCACCCCGCAGGAGGTCGCGCTCATCGACGCCCGCAAGGCCGTCGGCCTCTTCCAGCGCGTCAACACCCCCATCCTCGGCATCATCGAGAACATGAGCTACTTCGTCTGCCCCAGCGACGGATTGGTCTACAACATCTTCGGCGAGGGCGGCGGCGAGCGCGAGGCCCAGAAGCTCGGCGTGCCCCTGCTCGGCAAGGTTCCGCTGGACATCGGCACCCGCTCCTGCGGCGACGAGGGTCACCCCGTGGCCCTGGAGGATCCCGGCCAGAACCGCGTGGCAGCCGCCTTCCACGGCATCGGCCAGATGCTCGCCAGCGTGCTGGGAGAATAATGAAAAGCCTCTTCACAGCCCTGTTGGCATGCCTGCTGCCGCCGTTGGCGGCAGCGGAGTTCTGGGCATCCGGCGTCTCCACAGGGCAGGGCTGGTACGATGCCAACAAGTCCTTCGACCCGGAGGACGCGGACCGCGAAATGTGCTGGGCGGCATCCGCCGCGAACATCATCGACTGGTGGCAGCGCGAGCATGCCGACATCATGGCGAAAAGCGGCGTGGACCCCGCCCTGGGGGAGCCGGATGCCGTGTGGCACCTGCTGCGGGATTCTTTCGAGGATGCCCCGGGCAATGCGTTCTACGGCATGGAGTGGTATTTCCTGGACCTGTTTCCCGTTCCGGAGCCGCAGCTGACCGAATACGGCAAGGGCAGGGGCGGATACTACCGCCATGCCGTCATGGATGACGTGCTCACCACGGAAGAGGGCCTGTCGCTGATTCCGCAACCCATCACCATGGCGGATGAGGGCGTGGATGCGCAGGTGCTCGCCCTCAAGCTGCGCGACGTGCTGGAATCCGGCCGCCCCCTCTCCCTCATCCTCGGCGGGAACGATACCGTGCACGCCGCTACCCTTTGGGGCGGCACCTTCGATGACGCCACCGGCATGCCCCTCACCCTCTACCTCACGGATTCCGACGACGATGCCCTGCGCACCGCGTTCGACGTGCCCCAAATCTTCTCCGCCAACGTGGATCTCATCGAAGCCACCGTGCCCGGAACCCTGGACCCCACCCCGGTCCTCGGAATCACCTCCTTCATCGTAGACGAGTTGCCCTGGTACGGGGACGACATGTACATCCTCGGCGCCTCCTTCCTCGGCTTCCCGTACCCCGTCCCGGAGCCCACCACCCTCCCCCTGCTGGCCCTTGCCGCCCTGGCCGCAAGACGCCGCAAATAACCCCGCCCACGCGGATTCGGGGTCGGTTTGCATACCCACCTCGCCCGTTCACGCCAAGGCTTTCGTTCCTCCCCACTGAAAAAACTTCTCGTTTCTCGATTTTTTTTCAGTATACTGAAAAAAACTTTTAGCAAGGGGGGTGTAGTGCACTGCATTATCAACGCAGAAGGAGATGCAGTAACGTTTCCTCTGGCTCCAGGCCGGATGAAACTTGTAATCCACCCGCGCCGCAAGGCGCGCGAACTCCCACTTTGTACATTGTCCTTTGTACATTGTACATCACCGCCCCCCGCGCGGTTGAAAGCCCCGCCGGGCGGCCAAATCCCCGCGCCGCCAGGCGCGCAAACTCCCCAAATTGTAAATTGTAAATCGTAAATCGTAAATTTTGCTTGCCAAGCGCGCCGCAAACCGTTATACTCCGCCCGCGCGGGTTTACAAAACCCCGGCCGTAGGTCCTCCTTTTCCACTGGAAGCAAAGCCCGCAGGGAGGGAAACCCGGCCACCAAAAACCATGTCTGAAGAAGATACCAGCAAGCAGGGGGTCATCAAACTGGCCCATTTCGAGATCCCGGACACCCTCACCCGCATTGAGGACCCGGAGGACGCCAACCACATCACCTTCATCGCGGAGCCCATCGAGACCGGCTTCGGCCACACGCTCGGCAATTCCCTGCGCCGCGTGCTGCTCAGCTCCCTGGAGGGTGCCGCCATCACCAGCGTCCGCATCGCCGGCGCTCAGCACGAGTTCACCTCCCTTCCCGGCGTGGTGGAAGACGTCACGGAAATCATCCTGAACCTCAAGAAGGTCAAGTTCATCCACCACGGCAAGGAGCCCCGCACACTCTCCCTCCGCGTCACCAAGCAGGGCGAGGTCACCGCGGCCGACATCAAGGAGGACCACATGTACTCCGTCGTCAACAAGGACCAGATCATCTGCCACCTGGACCAGAGCACCATCTTCGACTGCGACTTCGAGGTCAACGTCGGCCGCGGCTTCCACACCGCAGACGACAACAACGACAAGGACCGCCCCATCGGCGTCATCCCCATTGATTCCATCTTCTCCCCGGTCACCCGCGTGAAGTACGCGGTGGACAACGCCCGCGTGGGCCAGATGACCGAGTTCGACAAGCTCGTCCTGGACGTCTGGACGGATGGCCGCGTCTCCCCGGACAGCGCCATGCTTCAGGCCGCCAGCATCCTGCGCCACCACCTGGATGTCTTCGTGGGCGGCAGCGACAGCGTGGAATTCGAGAAGGGCTCCAACGCCGAGCAGGACGCCAACACCGCCCAGCTCCGCAAGCTCCTCAACATGAGCGTGAACGAGATCGAGCTCTCCGTGCGCGCCGCAAACTGCCTCAACAACGCAAACATCACCACCGTCGGCCAGCTCGCCCAGAAGACCGAGGCAGAGATGCTCAAGTACCGCAACTTCGGCAAGAAGTCCCTCAACGAAATCAAGGACAAGCTCGTCCAGCACGGCCTCTCCCTCGGCATGACCTTCGACCCCAAGCTCCTCGCCCCCGCCTCCGGCGGCTCCGGCCGTCTGCGCGACAACACAGAGGACACCCGCGGCTCCGACCTCCAGGACCTCATCAACCGCAACATCGAGGTCTTCGGCGACGACGACGAGTAAACCACATCACCAAACCAATCAACATTCCAACCAATTAATCGATTATGAGACACGGAGTAAAGAAAGCCAAGCTTCAGCGCACGGCATCACATCGCAAGGCCATGCTGGCCAACCAGGCTTGCAGCCTCATCAGCAACGGCCGCATCACCACCACACTCGCCAAGGCCAAAGCCCTCCGCCCCTACGTGGAGAAACTCATCACCCTGGCCAAGAAATCAACCCTCCACACCCGCAGGCAGGCCCTCGCCGCACTTCCCCAGCCCAAGGTCGTCGCAAAGCTCTTCAGCGTCGTCGCTGAGGCCACCAAGGACCGCCAGGGCGGATACTGCCGCATCGTCAAGCTCGGACAGCGCAAGACCGACAGCGCACCCATGGCGCTCATCGAGATCATCGACCTGCCCCAGCTCCAGGCTCCCGTAGCCGCCGCCACCACCACCTCCACCGGCTCCACCGGCACCACGGAGGAAAAGACCGCGGAAACCCCGGCCCCGGAAACCCCCGCCGCCGAGTAACGGAAGCCAATCACCATTCAACCCAAAGCCCCGCCCGGCCCAGCCCGGCGGGGCTTTCCATATCCACAGGTGCCCCGAACCACCCCGCCAAGCGGGGTTATGGGGATTGGCGGGCATGTGGGGACACCCCACAGGTTGACACCGTGTGGCTACGTGAAAGATTGCGCCGCCCCCTTCGGGTGGGGCGCTTGTATTCAGCCGAGCCGACTGGCGCGCAAACATTGAACCCCACCCTGCCTCGGCGCAGCCGATGGCAGGGGGCGGTGATATCCTATGTGTAGCCACAGGTGTCAACCTGTGGAGCATCCCCCTCCGCATATCAATCCCCATAACTCCGCCCCGCAGGGCCGGAGTGGTTCGTGGCACTATGGGTGGCTCCTCTCATGCGCCCGTCCATACCAATCATTGCACACCACATACCCTACACATGCCGAATTTTCACATGCCGAATTTTCACACATCGCGCTTGACACCACCGCGCCGCGCACGGTATACAGAAATCACGAAGCGGTTTCCCCGAAAGGGGCGTTGCCCCGCGACGCATAATACCGCATATTCTATTTGCCGCCAGGCCCCAAGCCCGGCGGCATCTTATTGCCCCCTTTCCGCGGCGGAGGGCAGGGCGGGCTCGGTGTTGTCGTAATCGGTGGATGGTGGCTCTGCGGTGAACAGGCTGCCGATGCCCTTGTAGCGTTCAAAGAACTCTTTGAGCTTGGAGAGCACGGCTTCCTTCTTGGCGGCGCGCATGCCGCCGAAACGCGAAACCGGGGGCATGAGCTTGTCGATATCCGTGCCGGTGGTCTTGACGTAGCCCTCGCGGAAGGAAACGGCCAGGAACTTGCGCGTCTCCGCATCTTTCAGATTTTCGGTGTCGATTATCTCCAGCAGGTCCTCCTCGCGCCTCTTGGCAACAAAGGCATACCATTCGGCGGTGATGTCGTCCACCTCGTTGATGCCGGCAATAAACGCCTCGATGAGCATCTTCTTGCTGCGGAGCTCGGGGCTGCCGTTCACGGCTTTCTTGATGCTCACCAGCAACTCCTCGTCCTTGCACTGGCTGTCGTGGTACTTTTTCACCAGCAGCAGGATGTAGTCGATGTTGATTTCGATTTGCGCCACCAGCTCCATCTCGAAGACAAGGTCGTCCACGATGTCGGCCAGCTCCCCCTTCCGGTGGCGTTGGTTCCATTCGTCGCGCAAGTCTTGGTAGCGGCCGAGGTAGTCCTGCAGGTCGCGTTCGGGCAGGGTGTCGTGCGATTCGAATTCATCGAACGATGCCAGCAGGTTTCGCATGCGGAGGATGGCGCCGAACAGGCGGATGAACTTGCTTTGGCGCTGTTCCCCCACAATGACCGACTCGCTGAGCGGATAATTCTCCAGTAGCTCCGCCAGCATATCCACATACCCCTTTTGGTGGATTCCCTTCTTGTCGGTGTAGCCGTAGTAGTAGTCCTTGAATGTGCGCAGCAGCACCACGCCGCCCGCATCCTTGTCGCCGAAGAGCGCGAGGGCGGAATCCACGCGCTTGCGCAGAGGGCGGAAGCACACGATGTTGCCGAAGGCCTTCACCGAATTCAGGATGCGGTTGGTGCGCGAGAACGCCTGCAGCAGCCCGTGCGACTTGAGCATCTTGTCCACCCAGAGCGTGTTGAGCGTGGTGGCGTCGAACCCGGTCAGGAACATGTTCACCACGATGAGCAAATCCAGCTCCTTGTTCTTCATGCGCAGGGAGACGTCCTTGTAGTAGCTTTGGAACTTCTCGCCGGAGGTGTCGTAGTTCGTCTGGAACATCGCGTTGTAGTCGCGGATGGCGCTCTCCAGGAAATCGCGCGAGCCCTGGTCCAGCCCGGCGGTGTCCTCCGGGTTCTCTTCGCCCAGGATGCCGTCCTCGTCCTCCTCGTTGGGGGCGAAGCTGAAGATGGTGGCGATGCGCAGCCGCTTTTCCGGATGCTCCGCCATCTGCTTCTGGAACTCCAGGTAGTATTGCCTTGCGGCGGGAATGGAAGCCACCGCCAGTATGGAGTTGAACCCGCTGATGCGCTGCTTGTCTTTGATTTCCTTAATGCGGTTGTTCTTGGCGGACGCCACCTCTCCGATGTTGGTGAGGGCGTTGAAGGCGTACGTCTTGCTGCCGCGGTACGTTTTCTGGTTGAAGTGGTCCAGGATGTACTCCGTCACCTTGGCTATGCGCTGCGGTGCCTGGTAGGGCTTCTCGCGGTCGATGTCCCACACTTCCTCGTCCTTCACGTCCTCCTCCTTGTCCATCGTCTTGATGTAGTCGATGCGGAAGGGCAGCACGTTCTTGTCGCGTATGGCATCCACGATGATGTAGGAGTGGAGCATGTCCCCGAAAGTCTGCTCTGTGGTGAACACCGTCTGCTTCACGGATTTGGGGGCGTTCTTGGCGAAGATGGGCGTGCCGGTGAAGCCGAACATGTAGTAGTTCTTGAACTTCTGGATGATGGCGCGGTGCATGTCGCCGAACTGGCTGCGGTGGCACTCGTCGAAGATGAACACCGTGTGCAGCTTGTACGCATCGTGCGCGGGGTTCTTCTTGATGAAGGTGGAGAGCTTCTGGATGGTGGTGATGATGATGCGGGCGTCCGCCTTTTCCAGCTGCTTCTGGAGCACGCGCACGGAAGTGTTGCTGTTGGCGCAGCCCTTCTCGAAGCGGTCGTACTCCTTCATGGTCTGGTAGTCCAGGTCCTTGCGGTCCACCACGAAAATCACCTTGTCGATGTACGGCAGCTGCGTGGCCAGGCGCGCGCACTTGAACGAGGTGAGCGTCTTGCCGGAACCCGTGGTGTGCCAGATGTACCCGCCGCCTTGGGTAGTGCCGTAATACTTGTTGTTGTAGGCAATGTTGATCTTGTCGAGCACGCACTCCGTGGCCCTGATCTGGTAGGGGCGCATCACCAGCAGTTGCCGTTCCGTGGTGAACACGCAGTAGCGCGTGAGCACGTTGAGCAGCGTGTGCCGCGCAAAGAACGTCCGCGTGAAGTCCACCAGGTCGGTGATGGGATCATTGTTGGCCTTCGCCCAGTAAGAGGTGAACTCGAAACTGTTGCTGGTCTTCTCGCGGTGGCGGTTACCGCTTTTGGCGGATTCCACCGTGTTCCAGCGTGTGGTGTTGGAGTAGTACTTGGTGTTCGTGCCGTTGGAAATCACGAAGACTTGCACGAACTCGAACAAACCGCTGCCCGCCCAGAACGAATCCCTCTGGTAGCGGTTGATTTGGTTGAACGCCTCGCGGATGTTCACCCCGCGCCGCTTCAGCTCCACATGCACCAGGGGCAGGCCGTTCACCAGTATGGTCACATCGTAGCGGTTGTCGTACTTGGCTCCCTCCTTCTTGCCCAGCTCGTATTGGTTGATGACCTGCAGCCGGTTGCCGTGGATGCTCTTTTTGTCGATGAGGTTGATGTTCTTGTGCGTGCCGTCGTCGCGCGTCAGCACCTGCACGTAGTCCTCCTGGATGAGCGCCGCCTTTTCCACTATGCCGTGCTTCTGGTTGGCTATCACCGCCGTGAAAAAGCGTTCCCACTCGTCATCTGTGAAGCGGTACTCGTTCAGCTCCTCCAGCCGCGCACGCAGGTTGACCAGCAAATCTCCCTCGCTGTGTATCGGCAGGTACTCGTACCCTTGCCCCTGTAGCATGGAAATGAACTCCGCCTCCAGCTCAGCCTCGCTCTGGTACTGGTCGGACTTCCTCGCGCTCGGCACGTACTCGGTCACCACCGTGTCTGCGCTTGTTTCCGCTATTACTCCATACTTGGGGGGCGTCTTCATGATTCGGCCAGGGGGGTGAATGTCAGCAGCTTGTCCCGGTAATACTCGTATTGCTTCTTCCGAGCCTCTATCTCGGCAGGAAGCCCAGCTGTCAGGTCGGTGCAAAGGGCCTCGAAGCGGTCGAGTAATTTTACAATGCCTGTTTGTTCCTCCAAAGAGGGCACGGGTATCTTGATGACGGACATGGCGTGACTCATTAATTTGTAATTTCCCATTCCTTTACTCACATGCTTGGGCGCATATTTGCGCAGTATATAGTACAGATACCGAATAGAGATATGGCTCGATTTGACTTTCAGAAGCCCGCACACGTTAGTAATGCTAAATTTGCCATTTCTGTAGAATACGGAGCCTGCATTTGCCCCATCAGTGGTCCATGTTAAATATTCTCCTTGATAGTCATAGGTGTCAATGTTTCCGAATATCCCATTTCTTTCCGTTTGAGAGGAATATACTGGATATTCGCCCGCATGCTCCTTTAAATACTGTTTTGAAATTACTTTTCCTCGGCTTATGTTACATAACTCATTTATTGTAAGTGCGTTATACCCCCCCTATTTTCGAAGTCCAGCAGTTGGTCTCGGTAGTACTCGTACTGCTTCTGGCGGGCTGTAAGCTCTGCTGTAAGCTCTGTTGTAAGCTCTGCTGTAAGCTCACTGAGCTTATCTAGAATGCTTACAATTTCGTTTTGGATTTCGATGGGAGGAACGGGAATACGTACGCTCTCGATAACATGTATGTCTAATGTGGGAATACCCGCATGTCTGACCTTGGAAACTAAAAAAGGCTCAATACTTTTGAAGAAGTGAAAGAGGTATCGATTGTTAAATGCGGGGGAAGGGTTTATGCAAAAGCACCCATCTGACGCCCAATATGGTTTTGGGTAAATCCCTACTGTGCCAGCAGATGCACCAACATTAATAATCATGACGGTCTGCGCTTCCCTGTTATATTCGGCATAATGCCCTAGTGGCTCAATGCCACCGTGGAAAACAGGATATTGCCCATCAGTATGAAGCTGTTTTTTTGTTAATCTTCGCCCGCGCAATATAGAAGTAATATCGGATAGGGGCGTAAACGGCACCCCATTGGGGCAGAGTTTCTGCAAAAGCTGTTCAAGTTTACTGCTCATGGCAATCTCCTTCCAATTCTTTGATGATACGTGAAATGTCGGCGCGGAGCTGTTCCTCACGCTGGACGATGCGGTCAATCTCGGCGTTGAGGGCAACGATGTCCACCACCTCGCGGGTGTCCTCCTGGGTGACGTAGGTGGAGACGGAGAGGTTGAACTTGTTGTCCTCCATTTCCTTCAACGTGGCGAGGTGTGCGATGTGCTCGATGTCCTCGCGCTTGGAGAAGATGTCAACGATTCTGTTGATGTTGTCCTCCGTGAGCTTGTTGTTGTTGGTCACCTTCACGCATTCGTTGGAGGCATCGATGAAGAGCGTCTTGTTGTCGGTCTTGTTCTTCTTGAGCACCATGATGCAGGTGGAGATGGAGGTGCCGAAGAAGAGGTTGCCTGGAAGCTGGATCACGCAGTCCACGAAGTTGTTTGAGACGAGGTACTGCCTGATTTTCTGTTCTGCGCCGCCGCGGTACATGATGCCGGGGAAGCAGACGATGGCGGCGGTGCCGTTGGAGGCGAGCCAGCTGATGCAATGCATGATGAACGCCATGTCCGCCTTGCTTTCCGGGGCGAGGATGCCGGCGGGAGAGAAGCGGGGGTCGTTGATGAGAATCGGGTTGGACTTGCCGGCCCATTTGATGGAGTAGGGCGGGTTGGAGACAATCAGCTCGAAGGGCTCGTCGTCCCAGTGCTGGGGGGCAATAAGCGTGTCCTCGCAGGCGATATCGAACTTGTCGAAGGCGATATCGTGCAGGAACATGTTGATGCGGCAAAGGTTGTAGGTGGTGATGTTGATTTCCTGCCCGAAGAAGCCGCCCGTCACCTTGTCGCGCCCCAACACTTCCTCCGCTTTCAGCAGGAGGGAGCCGGAGCCGCATGCGGGGTCGTACACGCGCCCCACCTCCTGCTTGCCCACCGTGCCCAGGCGCGTGAGCAGCACGGAAACCTCCGACGGCGTGAAGAACTCGCCGCCGGACTTGCCGGCGTTGGAGGCGTACATGGTCATCAGGTACTCGTAGGCGTCGCCGAAGGCATCGATGTCGTGGTGTCGCACATCGCCGAGCTTCATGTCCGCCACACCCTCCAGCAGCTTGCACAGGCGCTCGTTTCGCTTGGCCACGGTGGCGCCCAGCTTGTTGCTGTTGGTGTCGAAGTCGTCGAACAGCCCTTTCAGGTCGTCCTCGCTCTCCGTGCCCACGGCGGAGTTCTCTATGTTGTTGAATACCCGCTCCAGCGTCTCGTTCAGGTTCTCGTCGTTCTTGGCCTTGGCCAGCACATTGCAGAAAAGCTCGCTGGGCAGGATGAAAAAGCCCTTTTCCCTGACCAGGTCCTCAAACAGTTCCTCGGCTTGGCTGTCCGCAAGGGCGGCGTAGTCGAACAGCAGGTTGCCGGCATCCCACTCGCCCTGGTTCACGTAGTGGCACAAGTGTTCCGAAATGTACCGGTAGAACATGGCACCCAGCACATAGTGCTTGAAGTCCCATCCATCCACCGAACCGCGCAATTCATCGGCAATCGCCCATATCGCGCGGTGCAGTTCCTCCCGTTCCTGTTGCGTCTTGCTGTCGGCCATGGTTCCAGTAGGTAGAAGTAGGCATGCTGCCCCATCCCTTTCAATTCCGCAATCAAAAGACCCAAGGGCAGCTCACCAATCGGCATACTACCATACCGCGAAAGTGGATTCAAGCAAATCATGAGGGGGGGGGCTACTCCTTGCCGGTTCGTGGAAGAGGGTGCATGTGGCGGCGAAGGAGAGGGGGATGGTTTGCTCGCTGGCGCCGTCCCGGCTTTTGACGATGTACAGGCAGGTGTTGCGGCGGGCGTTGCATACTGCGAGGCCGAAGGTTGGAAACTGCCTGACAGGCTGAATGCGGCACTTGACAAAGTTGTCAACCTTGGTACAATCCGCGCGAAATGAGGAAGAAGAAGTATACATACGAGAGTGTGCTTGAGTTTGCCCGGAAGCTGAAGGAGCTGCCTGAAAGCGAGCGGGACGAGGCGTGCTACAAGGGCTATGAGGAAGGCCTGTTCGACTGGGATACGCTGAGCAGCGTGTGCTGCCTGCCGGAGGCACCGTGCTACCTGCCCGGCTTTTTTGACATGTTTCCCAGCATAGATACACGTTACAGCGTGCGCCAGAAGAATATCTGGAACCGCGCCCACGGGTTCCCGGAGGTTCATGCCCGTTGATTTTTGAAGCAAGCACCCCGCGAGAATCTTGCATGCCATGATGGCATTACCGATAAGGTGACGCTGGCATGCCTGATTTTGGATTCAAGCAAATCATGTGGCGTTCCCGGCTTTGTATTGCACCAGGGCGTAGTCTTGGGCTTCCGCCTCCGCCGACGGCTTCGGCGTGACACGTACCGCCCACCGCTGCGGACCTGGCGGGCGGGCAAGTGGATTTACTGGGTACGATGTACTATTTAGGAAGTTAGCGCGCCTGTCGGCGCGGGGCGTTACACCGCCCGCCACACCGAACCACCCCCGCACTACTATACCCCTGCGATATATACATTCCCCGATTAACAATATCGCGGTCCTTTACCGGGCAAAAAGCCCAAAATTTCCCAAATTTCAGGCGTTGGCGAGTTAGGCGGGAGGCGTTTTGGGGGGCTCGGAGGCGGGCGCTGCACAGTATGCCTGCATGGGATGATGCGGAGATTCGGGGTGCTTGGGGGTCAATTTGCGTGAGAATACCAAGGCGTCGCAATGACGGCGAATGGTGCGCACATCGCGGTCAAGGATAGCGGCTATATCAGTGGAAGTGCGCCAGGTATCCCCGCACAGAGTCAGGATGGCATCCCACATTTCCTGCTGCGTGGATTTGCGGTCCTTTGCCACTTTGCGAACAATCTCTGGGAAAGGCGGAGCGGAATCAGCGTTTCCATCGAGGTCGGACATTTGGCCCAGAGGTCGGACATTTGACGCGTTTAGGTCGGACATTTGGCCTAGAGGTCGGACATTTGACGCATTTAGGTCGGACATTTGGCCGTTGGTGGTTGCAGATAAGGCTGTGGGCAGATGGTATTTGGTGCCACGCCCGCGGCCTGAGGGTTCAAGGAGTCCAAGGTTGACAAGCCGGGCAAGGCGCTTACTGAGGTCGGCGGGATGGAGGCGGAGAACCCCTGCCAAATCACTGTGACCAATGGCGCGCTGCAGGGGGATGCAAAGCAAGATAAGCTTGTCCCATCTATCCAGGGCCGAATAAGCAGACAAACCTATGGCGGCGGAGACTTCGTCGATTCGCTTCTTGGGAATCATGCTGGTGAAAGGGAGATCCCAAACAACGCGGTCCGGCTGCTGAAGCTCCTGCACTTGCGGCAGAGCAATGCAGTAGTCCATCCAACCGTTGACAATCTTGTCGATGCCGGAACCGGCCTTGTCCCCGATGCCGAGGGCCTGGAACATTTTCTGCAGGTTTTTGTTGCGGCAGATGCTGGGGTGCTGCTGGTCGCTGAAAAGCAATTCCGGGTCCACTAGCAGGCTGCCTGGGTTGGTGAGGGTGATGCCAGATGGGCGCAGGTCTATGCGAACACCGAAATGCTCGAAGTAGTCTGCATGTATCAGAGCGTTGGCTAGGGCCTCCCTGATGGCGACTTGTGCGGGGGAGGATTCATCGCGGGCCAGGTCTGCGTTCAATTTGAAAGGCACCTTCAAGGCTTGGTTGAGGCGCGGAAGAACTTTGTAAAAGAATTCGTATAGGTTGCCGGGCCAAGTGCCGTCCGTGGTGATGCGGTCCACCCACCGTTTCAAGATGTCCGTGCTGTCGTCGTACTCGAAAAAATCCAGCTGGAAGTGCGGCAGGAGTTCCTGCAAGGAGTCGCTGGAGCCGAACATGAGCAGGCCGGCCATGGTGATTCCTTCTTCTCCGGAGTCGCGATCCACGCGGTAGCCGCCCAGTTTAGTGAGCAGGGCGGCGTCATCCAAATCCTGCAGGGATTCGCCCAGGCTCGTAATCTGCATGCGCTGGCGGAATTTGCGGAGGGTGGCGGCATCCAGGTCCTGCAGGTTAGAGTTGCGGATAATGGTGGCATCCAGTGAGAAGACTGGGCTCTCCACCACAACTCGGTTGCGGTGCATGCGGGTGATGTCCTCCTTCTTGCAGCGTACATCCGCAGAGCCTCGGCGGATATAGCTGTTGGCCTCGTTCCCGCGCAGGAATACGGGGCGCCCGCCCGGTTCCGCCTTGGGCACATACATGGCGACCACTTTCTTGCCGGCTAGGCTGATGACTTGGATATGCCTGTTGTCACAGAGGGCCTCACTGCATTTCTGTGGGTTGTTCTGAGTAATGAAGAGAGTGTCGATGGTCTTTTGCGGGTTCTTGACACCAGTGATGCTTCCATCATCCTCCACACCCAGAAGGATGATGCCGCCCGCCGTATTGGCAAACGCACTGTAGGAGGACCACAGCTCCGCCGGTATGCCGCCCTTGGCGCTCTTGAATTCCAAGCGGTCGTCCTCAAGCCAGGAATGCTTGTATCTGATGCGGACCTCTTCTGTCAAGATGTTGAAAGCCATGTCTCTATCCTCCTTGTGGAAAAAGTTCTACAGTGTGGCGGCGATATCCACTGCGTCTCCATTGTACGCCGGGCGCAGCCATGGGTAAAGCAGAAAACACGTGAGAACGTCCCATTCTCTTATGCGTTTCGTTGGCGTCCTGACTTTTTGACTCATCAGGTGCGGTGTGGGTGCTCTGCTCTTATGGGCGTTTTGTCTGGCAGGGGATACCGCTTTTCACAACTTCGCATAATTCTTTGAACGGTTGGGGTGGGTTGGGTGTCCTAACGGCATGAATACGAATTTCACCACGAAGATGATGGAGGCGCTGCAGGGTGCGGTGCAGGGGGCTTCCGCCGGGGGTAGGGCGCAGGTGTACCCTGCGGAGCTGCTGCTGGCCTTGCTGAAGCAGGAGGGCGGCTTGCTGCCGGCCGTTCTGCAGAAGGCGGGGGTGGAGCCGGGGCGGGTGGAGCGCGAGCTTTCCGCGTGGCTGGAGCGGCAGCCTCGGCAGCGCGGGGCGTCGGTCCAGGGTGCGGGTATCTCCGCGGAGCTGGACAAGGCGCTTGCGGCGGCGGAGGAGCAGCGCAAGCGCATGAAGGATGATTTCCTGAGCGTGGAGCATTTTGTGCTGGGCGTGCTGGAGTCGGACGCTGAGATGCAGCGCCTGCTGGAATCCTGCGGGCTGACCCGGAAAAAGTATCTGGACGCCTTGAAGGAGGTGCGCGGCAACCAGCGCATCACGGACCAGGACCCGGAGCAGAAGTACCAGACGCTGGAGAAGTACGGCACGGATCTGACGGAGCGCGCGCGGCAGGGGAAGATCGACCCGGTCATCGGGCGCGATTCGGAGATCCGGCGCGTGCTGCAAATCCTCTCGCGCCGCACGAAGAACAACCCGGTGCTCATCGGCGAGCCCGGCGTGGGCAAGACCGCCATCGCGGAGGGCCTGGCGCGGCGCATTGTGGACGGCGACGTGCCGGAGGGCATGCGCGGCAAGCGCCTGGTGAGCCTGAACATCGGCTCCATGCTGGCGGGCGCCAAGTACCGCGGCGAGTTCGAGGAGCGTCTCAAGGCCTTCATCAAGGAGGTCACGGCCTCCGAGGGCGAGATCATCCTGTTCATCGACGAGCTGCACACGCTGGTGGGCGCGGGCGCCGGGGGCGACAGCTCCATGGATGCGGCCAACCTGCTGAAGCCGGCGCTGGCGCGCGGCGAGCTGCGCACCATCGGCGCCACCACGCTGGACGAGTACCGCAAGTACATCGAGAAGGACGCCGCGCTGGAGCGCCGCTTCCAGCCCGTGTACGTGGCGGAGCCCAGCGTGGAGGACACCATCGCCATCCTGCGCGGCCTCAAGGAGCGCTACGAGGTGCACCACGGCGTGCATATCACCGATTCCGCCCTCGTGGCCGCCGCCACCCTCAGCAACCGCTACATCACCGACCGCTTCCTGCCGGACAAGGCCGTGGATTTGGTGGACGAGGCCGCGGCGCGCCTCAAGATCGAGCTGGATTCCATGCCGAGCGAAATCGACGAGCTCAACCGCAGCGCCATGCAGCTGGAGATGGAGCGCCAGGCTCTCGCCAAGGAGAAGGACGACGATTCCAAACAGCGCCTGGAGAAAATCACCCAGGAGCTGGCCGACACCCGCGAGAAGGTGGACGCCATGGTGGCACGCTGGAAGAGCGAGAAGGACGTGGTGGTCCGCGCCCGCGGTGCCCAGAAGCGCATCGACGCCCTGCGCACCGAGGCCGAGCAGGCCCAGCGCGGCGGCAACCTCGCACGCGCCTCCGAAATCCTCTACGGCGAAATCCCCGCCGCCGAGGCCGACGCCAAGCAGGCCCGCGAGGCCCTCGCACACCTCCAAAGCTCCGGCGACGGCCTGCTCAAGGAGGAGGTCACCGAGGCCGACATTGCCAAGGTGGTCTCCACCTGGACCGGCATCCCCGCCGCCCGCCTGGCGGAGGGCGAGCGAGAGAAGCTCGTCCACATGGAGGAACGTATCGGCGCACGCCTCATCGGCCAGAGGGACGCCGTGAAGGCCGTGGCGGACGCCGTGCGCCGCTCCCGCGCGGGGCTGCAGGATGAGCACCGCCCGCTGGGCTCCTTCATCTTCCTGGGCCCCACCGGCGTGGGCAAGACCGAGCTGGCCAAGGCCCTGGCGGAATTCCTGTTCGACGACGAGGCGGCCATGGTGCGCATCGACATGAGCGAGTACATGGAGAAGCACAGCGTGTCGCGCCTCATCGGCGCGCCTCCGGGGTACGTGGGGTACGACGAGGGCGGCCAGCTCACGGAGTCCGTGCGGCGCCGCCCGTACAGCGTGGTGCTGTTCGACGAGATCGAGAAGGCCCACCCGGATGTGTTCAACGTGCTGCTCCAGGTGCTGGACGACGGCCGCATCACGGACGGCCAGGGCCGCACGGTGGATTTCACCAACACCGTGCTCATCATGACCAGCAACATCGGCTCACAGTTCATCCTCAGCGAGAGCGACGCCGCCGCACGCAACGAAAAGGCGCTGGACGCCCTGCGCGGCCACTTCCGCCCGGAGTTCCTCAACCGCGTGGATGAAATCATCATCTTCGATCGCCTGCAGGCAGACGACCTCAAGCGCATTGTCCGCATCCAGCTGGAGCGCGTGCAGAAGCGCCTGGCCGCCCGCGGCCTCCGCATGGAGCTCTCCGATGCCGCCGCGGAGCTGGTCGCCAACCACGGCTACGATCCCGTCTACGGCGCGCGCCCCCTCAAGCGCGCCATCCAGCATGATATCCTGGACCCCCTCAGCCTCGCCATCCTGGAAGGAAAGTACAGGGAGGGGAGTGTGATTAAGGTGGATAGCGAGGACGGACGGATTGTGTTCCGATGATTTACAATTTACGATTTACGATTTACAATTTGGGAAGTTCGGCGCGGTTTAGGCTTCTGTGCTCACCACTCCGTCACGGATGGTGAGCACGCGGTCGCCGCGGGCGGCGATGGCGGGATCGTGCGTGACCACCACCAGGGTTTTGCCGCCCTGGTCCGCCAGCTCGAAGAGGAGATCGAGAATCTGGCCGCCGTTCCGGGAATCCAGGTTGCCGGTTGGCTCGTCGGCAAAGATGATGGCGGGGTCGTGTGCGAGGGCGCGTGCGATGGCGACGCGCTGCTGCTCGCCGCCGGAGAGCTCGTTGGGGAGGTGGTCCAGTCGGTTGCCGAGTCCGACCTTCTGGAGGAGTGCGACGACGCGGTCTGTGGCCTCGCAACCGGCCACGGCGGTGGCGAGGGAGGCGTTCTCCAGTGCGGTGAGCTCTGGCATGAGCATGTAGTTCTGGAAGATGAAGCCCATGTTGCGGTTGCGGAAGCGTGCGCGCTCCTTGAGGGAGAGGGAGTAGATGTCCGTGCCGTCGATGAGCACCTGCCCCTGGAGTGGCTGCTCCAGGCCCGCGAGGGTGTACATGAGGGTGGTCTTTCCGGCGCCGCTGGGGCCGCAGAGGAAGACCTTCTCGCCGCGGTTGATGTGGAGGTCCAGCCCGTGGAGCACCTCCACCTGCTTCTTGCCGATGGAGTATGAACGGTGGAGGTTGGTGGCGTGAATCATGCGCGTTGCAGTTCGGTGTTGTCGATAAGGCGCACATCGCCGAACCAGGCGGCCACGGCCAGCAGGGCCAGGCGGCGCTCGTCGGTGAGCTCGTGCAGGGTTTCCGCGTCCACCAGCTCCGCGTAGTCCACGCGCACGCCGGGGATGGCCTCCAGCTTGCGGCGCACGGTTGCGGCCACCTGGGCGGCGGGGGCGCCCTGCGCGTACTCGGCGCGGGCTTCCTGGAGGAAGCGGTTGATGGAGGGCGCGGCGGCGCGGAATTCCGGGGTGAGGCGGGCGTTGCGGCTGGAGAGGGCCAACCCGTCCGCGCCGCGCACAATCTCCGCGCCGTGGAGGGTGACGGGGATGTCCATATCGCGCACCAGGCGGCGCAGGATGGCGAGCTGCTGGTAGTCCTTCTTGCCGAAGACGGCATCCGTGGGCTGCACCAGGTTGAAGAGCTTGGCCACCACCAGGCACACGCCCGCGAAATGGCCGGGGCGGCTGGCCCCGCACAGAACGGTGGAAAGGTGCGTTTCCTCCACCGTGATGGTGCGGTCCGCGCAGTACATCTCCTCCGGCACGGGCATGAAGAGCACATCCACGCCGTTGGCGCGGCAGGTCTCCACATCGTCTTCCGGCGTGCGCGGGTAGGCCGCCAGGTCGTGGGCGTCGTTGAACTGCACGGGGTTGAGGAACACGCTGGCCACCACCGTGCCGCCGCCCGCAATCTGCCGCGCCTGGCGGAGCAGGGTGGCGTGGCCCTCGTGCAGGGCGCCCATGGTGGGCACCAGCACCACCTTGCCCCTGCCGCGCAGCGGTGCCAGCGCGGCGCGCAGTTCATCTTTCGTGCGTGCAATCTGCATGCCCCCATTCTACCACGCCCCCGCTCGCTTTCAAGGGCGAATTGCCGCCCCGCGCGCACACGCCTTCCCGCGCATCCGCCGCGCGCATGCACGGGCGCGGCCTTGACGCGCCGCGGGCGGTGGGCTACAATAGGCGCGCTTCCGCTCCCATGAACAACCAGCTCTACATCTACGATTGCCTGACGGCCAAGCTCTGGTCGTCCGACGGCGTGTTCATGACGATAGGCGCGGGAGAGAAGAACACCTTCCGCCTGCCGATGCAGGGAGAGAACGGGGGCTCGTTCGCGCAGCGCGACAACACGTGCCGGTTCTTCCCGCACGGGCACGTGGAGAAGTACTCGCTCAACGGTGTGAGCATGAACACGGACGTGGTGATACGGCCGGAGACGATGTACCTGTTTGTGCTGGATTGCGGGTGTTTCGTGTGCTGGTACGGGGATGCGGTGAACAAGCCGGATTTCGAGCGGTACGACCCGAACGTGTGGTTCCTGTACAACACGGAGAACCACGAGTGGTACGGCCCGTACTCGCTGGGGGATTTGCCGACGGTGGCGCAGGATTTCCCGCCGGAGGTGCTGGCCACGTTCCAGGGCCTGGAGAACTGCGCGTTCTACCTGAAGGACCTGCTGGCGGTGGCGGTGTTCGCATCCCGCCTGGAGAAGCGCCCGGCGGACACGGAGGCAAACGGCGCCGCGGCGGAGGAGCTGCTGTGCCCCAACTGCTGGGAGCGCTTCCGCGCCGGCCAGGAGCTGGCCATCGCCGTGCACCCGGACCTGTGCGGCGACAGCATCCTGGGCGCGGACGCCATGCTGCGCTTCAAGCCCACGGAGCGCAACTGGCAGGGGCTGCCCATCGATCCCAAGGGCTCCGCGTGCTCCCAGTTCGCCTGCCCGCACTGCCACCTGAAGCTGCCGCCGTTCTTCACCGCCACGCAGCAGCACCTCATCTCCCTGGTGGGCGTGCCGGCGGCCGGCAAATCGTATTTCCTGGCGGCGCTGGTGCGCGAGCTGGAGCTGGAGTTCCCGCGCGATTTCGGCATGCCGTTCCGTGATGCGGACCCCGTGCTCAACGAGCCGCTCAACGACATGCGCATGCGCCTCTTCTCCGCCAAGACCCCGCAGGAGGCCTACATCGGCAAGACCCAGCTGCAGGGCCGCCTCTACCACAAGGTGTGGCGCCACGGCGTGTGGGCCAACATGCCCCGCCCGTTCATCTACAACCTCAACAAGGGGGAGGAGACCCACTCCATTGTGCTGTACGACAACGCGGGGGAGGATTTCCAGCCGGGGCAGGGCGGGGAGCTGAACCCCGGCAGCCACCACCTGGAGGTGAGCAACGCCGTGCTGTTCCTGTTCGATCCCACGGCCAACCCCGGCTTCCGCAAGCTGCTGGCGGACAACAAGGACCCGCAGCTGCAGCGCAACCTGTACCCGCCGGGGCGGCAGGCCCTGCTGCTGGCGGAATCCGAGATGCGCATGCGCACGCAGCTCAACATACCCCCCGGCAACAAGCTGGATGTGCCGCTGGCCGTCATCATCGGCAAGTGCGACACGTGGATGCACCTGCTGGGGCCGGAGCCCCTGCTGCCCGCCACGCGCAACGGCATGTTCATGCCGGAGCTCATCCACGCCAACTCCGCGCGCCTGCGCCAGTTCATCTTCAACATCGCGCCCCACATCTGCACCAATGCAGAGGCCATCTCCTCCAACGTGCGCTACTTCGCGGCTTCATCCTTCGGCGAAT
The DNA here is from genome assembly GCA_024405435.1 of Akkermansia sp. Taxonomy (GTDB): domain Bacteria; phylum Verrucomicrobiota; class Verrucomicrobiia; order Verrucomicrobiales; family Akkermansiaceae; genus Akkermansia. The sequence continues at coordinate 23,302 of JAKSOU010000033.1, forward strand.
CACCCATCGAGTTCGCGGACGAGGCCAGCGGCTCCATGCTCATCGGCCCGGCATCCGGCCAGGTGCACCCGTACCGCGTGACGGATGCCGCGCTGTGGGCGCTGCACTGCGCCGCGCCCGCCCTGCTGCCCAGCGCGCAAACCTCCTGATTCCCTTCCTTCCCCCGCCATGCCGCAGCAGCTCATCCACACCAGCGCAGCGCACCTGCTCGATTGCGAGGGGGGCGGCTACGGCACCGTGGCGCGAAGCGAGAACCTGCCGCGCATCCTGTGCGACAGGTTGACGGCGCTGAGCGGCTACCGCGAGACGGCGGGCCGGCATCTGCGCGGCGCGCAGTACACCTACCGCGTGCTGGTGCACCGCGGCGCCGCCCGCCACGTGCTCACCCGCGTGCTGGCCTGCGGGGCGGACTACTCCGGCCGCGCGTGCCACATCGCCCACCACCTCATCCTCAGCGGGGAGGAGGCCTCGGCCATGCTGCGCCACCCCGCGCGCCCCACGCCCGCCGGTATCATGCTGGCCATGGAGGCCCGCGGGCTCTGGAAAGACGCCTGGCGCGGCGAGCCCTCCTTCCTGGCGGACGTGCCCGCCTTCTGCGCGGACGACATGCCCGCCGCCGACACCCAGCCCACGTGGAAGCGCATGACCGGGCACAAGGGCAACGCATGCGCCTTCCGCCTGCCGCCGTACGCGCACGACTGCGTGCTGCTGGTGCCGCCGGGCACGGCGGGCGCGGATATCCTGCACCTGCTGCACGAGGGCGACTGGCTGACGCGGGACCACGGCTGGGGGCACACCTTCACCACCGCGGCGGAGGAATCGGATACCTTTGCGGACACGCACCGCATGGCCTGCACCGCCGCGGCGCGCGGGCTCCTGGAGCGCGCGCGCGCCGCCGGGCACCGCGTTTTGGAAATCGCACCCGGGCTGGAGCTGCCCGCCGCACCTCAACCCAACCCCGCGCCATGAGCAGGAGACGCCCAGACCCTGCCATGCACGCCCTGCGCAAGCACCTGGCCGCCGGTAACACGGAGGCCGCGCGCGAAGTGCTCCTGGAGATGCTGCGCAAGAACCCCGCAGACCGGCACGCCCGCGCCGAGCTGGAACGCCTGGATGCCGGCCTGCCCCCGCGCGCCGTGGAGGAGCGGCGCGAGCAAGAGTCCGCCCGCGACGCCCGCAACATGGAGCGCCTGCAGGAGATGCTCCGCGAGTTCACCCGGGACCCGCAGGCCCTCGCGCAGTGGAAAGCCCACAGCCTGCGCCACGCCAAGAAGGAGCTCGCGCGCCGCGTGAAGTCCGCCGGGCGCTCCCTGGAAGGCGCGGACCGCAAGGCGGCAACCCAGTTCAAGCAGGCCATCAAGCGAGAGCTAGCACGCCGCTCACGCCCCATGCGCCGCATGTACCTGGCGGCCGCCGCCGTGGCGGGCGCCGCGGCGCTGGTCGTCATCACCGGCGTGCTGATGGCCAACCACGCGGAGCGCGCCGCCGTGCGCCTGGGCGAGTGCCTGCGCAGCGGGGATTCCGCGGAGCTGGCCACCTGCATCAAGGCGTGCGACACGCCGATGAACCGCCACTTCTGCAAGCGCATGGAGATGCTGCTCACCGCCGCCCAGGCGCGCTTGAAGCGCGAGCAGGCGGATATCGACGAGCTGACCGCGCTCTTCCGGAAAATCGAGGCGGGGGAAAGCTCCATCACGGAGCTGGGGCCCATCCGCCGCATGGAGATCGAACACACCCTCTCCACCCTCCCCAAGGCCGCACGCCACCTCACCGAAACCTGGAACCGGCACTGCCGCGCCGAGCGGGAGCAGCTGGCTGCACAGCGCCTGCAGTTCGTGCAGAAACTCTCACGCCCGCTCCCGCCCATGGTGGAGCCCTCCACCAACCTGGCGGACGACGAGCAGCGGCTGGAGGAGCTGCGCGCCGACCTCATGGAGCGCTGCCTCATCTATGCGGACGCGCACTACTCGCAGCAGCTGGACGAGAAGCTCATCGTGCCCGCGCAGGAGGCCCTCAAGCGCGTGAACGCCCTGCTCCGTGAGAACCGCCACATCCGGGAGGACCTGGCGAAGGTGGCCGCCGCCACGGACTACGCCACCTACCGCAAGCGCCTGGCGGCCGTCAGCCCCAGGCTCTACACCTGCCTCACCCCCGCGCTGGAAACCGCCAAATCCCTGCCGGACCACAGCACCGTGCTGTGGGAGATCCGCGCGGGCGGGCGCGATATCCCGCAGGGGCAGATGGAGGCCGCGCGCCGCACGCTCGTGCTGGGCGAGCCCTCCGTCTCCGCCGCCAACCCCGCCTCCGCGGAGGAGACCACCGTTGCCGGGGAGCTGCTGGGCGCCGCCGCCCTGCGCACGCCCCTGTACGCCGTGGTCAACGAGACGGGCGAAATCAACTACACCGAGCAGGAACCCGTGGTGAAGAACGGCAAGGCGTTCTTCAAGCGCTCCCTGCTGGACCCCGCCAAGCCCACCGGCTCCGCCGTGGACGTGGAGTGGCCCAACCCGCACTGGGTGAAGATGCACCGCATAGACCCCACGCCGCTGGCGCAGCTGCTGCACACGGACGACCGCGCGGAGTTCTTTGCGGGGCTGCACTACGGCAAGGCGTTGGAGGGCGTGCTGCGCTGCCGCGCGCCGGAGTGCCCGGCGCTGGCGCGCGCCTTCGTGTACGACACGCTGGTGCGCATGATGCACGCGCGCGGAAATGCGATGCCCACCGGGCTGCCGTACTCTCCCTCCCTGCAGGCGGATATCCGCGATTTCAACGCGCTGAAGCGGCGCTGCGGCGTGGAGCTCACGGGCGACTGCTGGCTGCGCACCACCCCGGCGCACACCCGCGCGGAGCAGGCGTTCGCGGGGTGGTTCGCCGCGCGCTTCGCCGCCTCCTACTCCGCGGAGATGGCGGAGAACTTCGCCAGCTTCATGAACGTGCGCCCGGTCTTCTGCGGGTTCGTCTCCCCGAGCGGGCGCGCCCGCCTGTGCCGCCCCCCGGAGAAGGGCGCGCTGATCTGGTACGTCACCGCAGAGGGCATCTCCACCGCCCGCGCCGGGGACGAGCTGGAGGGCGCCGTGCCCTTCTCACCCCTCTTCTCCGTGCAAAAGGCCGAGGAGAAGGCCGATAGCCGGCCCGAACCGTAATCCCCCGCCATGAAGGTAGCACTGATATCCGACATCCACGACAACGCCGCCAACCTGGTGCAGGCGCTCAGCCTGGCGGAGGTGGCGGGCTGCACGCACCTCATCTGCCTGGGGGATATGGTGCACAGCGGCACCTACCGCACCCTGCGCCTCTCCTGGCCCTTCGGGATCGACCTCGTTTTCGGCAACAACGAGCGCGAGCGCTCCCTCTTCCGCAAGATGACGGAAAGCTTTGCCAACACCACCCTGCACGACGACGCCGGGGTGCTGGAGCTGGACGGCCGCCGCATCTACATTACGCACATGCCGGAGCGCGCGCAGGGGGCGCTGGCCGCCGGGCGGTTCGATGCCGTGTTCTTCGGCCACACCCACCAGGCCTTCAACCGCGCCTGCGGGCCAACCCTGGTGGCCAACCCCGGCGAAATCACCGCCCGCGGCGGCAGCCCCTCCTTCGGCATCTACGATACCCGGACCAACACCGTGGACATTCGCCGCTTCTGAACCATGCACTACCTGGTATACGAGAGGGACGCCATACCCGCCGCGGACGCCGCGGACGCCGCGCTGCTGGATGAGCGCGAGCGCGCGGAGCACGCGCGGCGCGGCGCGCCCTACCTGGCGGAGCGCATGCTGCTGCGCCGCGAGCTCTCACGCCTGAGCGGCGTGCCCGTGCAGGACGTGCGCTTCACCTACAGCGCCAACGGCAAGCCGGAGTTCCCCCCGCAGCCCTTCAACCTCTCCCACTCCGGAAACTGCCTCTGCCTGGCCTTCCACCACCGCGCCGTGGGCGTGGATGTGGAGCGCGTGCGCCCGCGCCGCCTCATGCACGCCGTCGCCGCCCGCATCATGGCCCCGCGGCAGCTGCAGGCCTTCCACGCCCGCGGCTGCCCGCTGCAGGAGTTCTACGCCTGCTGGTGCGCCGCGGAGGCCCTGGCGAAACACGCCGGCGGCACCATCTGGGGCGCCGCCGGGGAGCACCCCTTCCTCTATGGCGAATCCGGCATCTCCCCGCTCTTCTCTCCCGCGCCGCGCGTGGAGCTTTTCTCCCCCGCAGAGGGCTACCTGGGCGCCGTGGCCTTTGAACCCTGAAATTTGACGTTTTGCGCGCGGATTGCTGCCCGCTGCGTTTCCAATTGCATTTTTTTGCCCTGTACACCCCCTGCAAAATTTGGCTAAATTTCGCCAAATTTTGCACTAATGCGCGTTTTACCAACGTTTTTCAATGAAAATTTGTCTTGCCATCATCCTTGCTCCTGCTAGAATTGTATTGCTTAGCGCATACAACCATAAACCGCTAATAACATGAACAAAGCTCAATTAATCAAAGTCATTCGGGAGGAGCTGGGCCCCGAGGCCACCAGGCAGTGTGCCGAACGCGCCCTCAACGCCACCCTGAAGGCCATCATCAAGTCTGTCGCCAACGAGAAGGTGCAGATTGTCGGCTTTGGTACCTTCCAGACCAAGATCAGGGCCGCCCACATGGGCCGCAACCCGCGCACCGGCGAATCCATCCAGATTGCCGCCAGCCGCTCGGTGAGCTTCAAGCCCGCCACCACGCTCAAGCACTGAGCCGCCACCACCCTTGTGATTACAAAACACGCGCCGTTTCCCGCGGCGCGTGTTTTTTTCAAAAAAGGTTCGGCTTTTTCCCCGTTTTGTGCTTAAAGGGGTATAGAGAACCGTCATGAAGGCATCCACCATCAAAGAGGCCGGAATCGTATCCCTGGTTGTGCTGTGCGTTGTGTTGCTGTGGCAGAACCGCAGCATGCGCGACG
>JAKSOU010000034.1 GCA_024405435.1 Akkermansia sp.
GGCACAACAACAGCCACAGCGTGGACCTGGGCGCTTCCTGCCGATTCTGACGGCTGACCCGCTTTTGTTGAAAAAATCGGGTGAAAAAGGTTGACAATGCCCCCGCGCGGGTGTATCCTGCGCGTCCCCGCTGATGCTGCCATACCAACAACGGAAGGCTGGGGGCCAAAGTGCAGCACCTTCCACAAACCCGCGCCACCTGATCCAAGGGGCGCACAACAAAGAAAATACAATGATCGACGAACTCATCACCAAGATGGTGGAAGCCGGTGTGCACTACGGGCACCAGACCCGCAAGTGGCACCCCAACATGAAGAAGTACATTCTCACCCAGAAGAATGGCATTCACATCGTGAATCTGGAGGAAACCGAAAAGTGCCTCGACAAGGCATGCGCCTTCCTCTCCGATTTGGCCGCCAAGAACAAGAAGATCCTCTTTGTCGGCTGCAAGCGCCAGGCCCAGGAGGCCGTGAAGGACGCCGCCGAGGCCACCGGCCAGTACTACGTCAACTTCCGTTGGCTGGGCGGCATGCTCACCAACATGGCCACCATCAAGAAGAGCATCGCGCGTCTCGACTACCTCGAGAACCTCGACAAGCAGCCCGAGTACAAGTCCATGTCCAAGAAGGAGCTGGCCGCCCTCTCCCGCGAGCGCGAGAAGCTGCTGCGCAACCTGCAGGGCATCCGCAACATGGGCGGCGCGCCCGACGTGGTGGTGGCCATCGGCGCCGACCACGAGGACATCGCCATCCGCGAGGCCCACAAGCTGGACATCCCGGTGATTGTGCTGACCGATACGAACGCGGACCCGGATTCCGTGGACTACCCGATTCCCGGGAACGACGACGCCGTGCGCTCCGTGCGCCTGATCCTCTCCGTGCTGGTGGAGGCCATCAACAAGGCCAAGCCCGCCGAAGCCAAAGCCTAACCCGATACACGAACCATGGCTGACATTACACCCGCAATGGTCAAGGAGCTGCGCGTCATGACCGACGCCGGCATGATGGACTGCAAGAACGCCCTCGTGGAGTGCGGCGGCAACATGGACGAAGCCGTCAAGTACCTCCGCGAGAAGGGCATTGCCAAGGCCGCCAAGAAGGCTGACCGCGAGGCCAAGGAAGGCATCGTGGCCACCATCGTGGAGGGCAAGGACGGCATCATCTACGAAATCAACTGCGAGACCGACTTCTGCGCCAAGGGCGACAAGTTCAAGAACCTCGTCGCGGAAATCGGCGCCGCCCTCAAGGCGTCCGACGTGACGACGGTGGAGGCCGCCCAGCAGGTGGCCATCAACGGCACCACGGTGGAGAAGTACCTGGCCGAGCAGTGCGCCGCCATCGGCGAGAACATGAAGTTCCGCAAGTTCGCCCGCTACACCATGAGCGGCGAGGGCACCCTGGCCTCCTACATCCACATGGGCGGCAAGGTGGGCGTGCTCCTGCAGGTTTCCTGCGGCAGCGCCGCCACCGCCTCCAACGAGGAGTTCCTCACCATGTGCAAGGACCTCACGCTGCACATCGCCGCCTGCGCTCCCAAGAGCGTGGACTCCAGCTCGCTGGATCCGGCGTTCGTGGCGGAGGAGCAGGAGATTGCCAAGGCCCAGCTGCTGGCCGAGGGCAAGCCCGAGGCCCTGCTGGAGAAGATTCTCCCCGGCAAGCTGAAGGCCCTCTACAAGCAGAGCTGCCTGCTGAGCCAGGAGTTCGTGAAGGACCCCTCCATCTCCGTGGAGAAGCTCGTGGCCGAAACCGGCAAGAAGCTGGGCGACACCATCACCGTGGTGGCCTTCCAGCGCTTCCAGCTCGGCGCCTAAACCAAGGCGACACCAACCCTTCAACCGCACCGCGCCACCGCGCGGTGCGGTTTTTTCCACCCCGCTGCATACTTGACTTGCGCGCGCCGCGTCCGTATAATCGCGGGCATGAAACCCATTCTTTTCATAGTCGCCCCCGGGTTTGAGGAAATCGAGCTCACCGCACCCGTGGACATCCTCCGCCGCCTGGAAATCCCCGTGGTCACCGCCGGCCTGCAGGGCCGCACCGCAGAGGGCGCGCACGGCGTGCCCGTGACCGCGGATATGCTCATGGTGGACGTGGATCCGGAGCAGTACGACGGCATTGTGCTGCCGGGCGGCCCCGCATCGTGGACGCTGCGCGACACGCCCAGCGTGCTCACGCTGGTGCGCGCGTTCCACGCGGTGGGCAAGCTGGTGGGGGCCATCTGCGCGGCACCCATCGCGCTGGAGGCCGCGGGCGTGCTGGAAGGCCGCCGCGTGACCTGCTACCCCGCCGTGAAGGGAGACCTGAAATCCGCTGCTGAGGTGCTGGACACCCCCGCCGCCACGGACGGCAACATCGTGACGGGCCGCGGCCCCGGCGCTGCGCTGGAGTTCGGCTTTGCGCTGGCGGACTACCTGGGCTGCACGGAGAAGACGCCTTCATTGCGCCGCGACATGTGCGTGTGCTGATTTGCCCTACATGCCGGAGGAGCCGACAGAGTTCGATGTGGCGGTGATTGGCGGCGGGCACGCCGGAATCGAGGCCGCATTGGCCGCCGCGCGCCTCGGCGGCCGCGTGGCCGTGGTCACCCACAACCTGGACACCATCGGCCAGATGAGCTGCAACCCCTCCATTGGCGGGCTCGCCAAGGGGCATATCGTGCGCGAGATCGACGCCCTGGGCGGTGCCATGGGCTTGAACACGGACGCCACCGCCCTGCAGTACCGCATGCTCAACGCCGCCAAGGGCCCCAGCGTGCGCGCTCCCCGCGCCCAGTGCGACAAGGCCGCCTACCGCACCCGCATGAAGTGGGTGCTGGAGACCGCGCCCGGCGTGCAGCTCTTCCAAGGGGATGCAGACGACATCCTGGTGGAGGGCGGCGCGGCTGTAGGCGTTCGCACCACCTGGGGGCAGACCATCCGCGCCAGGCGCGTGGTGCTGTGCAGCGGCACGTTCATGCGCGGGCTGCTGCACGTGGGCATGAACCACCTGCCGGGCGGGCGCCTGGGCTGCGCGCCCAGCGGCATCTCCGCCTGCCTGGAGCGCCTGGGCTTCCCGCTCTCACGCTTCAAGACCGGAACCTCCCCGCGCGTCAAGGGCAGCACCATCGATTTCGCCGCGCTGGAGATGCAGCCAGGCGACGAGCCGCCCACACTCTTCAGCAACCGCTCCCGCACCCTCCTGCACCGCGGGACGGAACCCCACTGCACGCTCAACCACTGGGCAGATGCGGATTTCACCCTGCGCCAGCTGCCCTGCGGCATCACCTACACCCACACCGGCACGCACGACATCATCCGCGCCAACCTGCAGCACAGCCCGCTCTTCGGCGGCGTGATAGAAGGCACCGGGCCGCGCTACTGCCCCAGCATCGAGGACAAGGTGGTGCGTTTCGCAGACAAGGACCGCCACCAGGTCTTCATCGAGCCGGAGGGCCGCAGCACCGACGAGTACTACCTCAACGGCCTCTCCTCCAGCCTGCCGTTCTCCGTGCAGCTGCAGATTGTGCACAGCATCCCCGGCTTGGAGCGCGCGGAGCTCATCCGCCCCGGATACGCCGTGGAATACGATTTCGTGGTGCCCACGGAACTTACGCCCGCGCTGGAGACCAAGCGCGTGCGCGGCCTCTACTTTGCGGGGCAGATCAACGGCACCAGCGGATATGAGGAGGCCGCCGGGCAGGGGCTCCTCGCCGGTGCCAACGCCATGCTCTCCATCCTGGGGCGCGAACCGCTCGTCCTGCGCCGCGACCAGGCGTACCTCGGCGTGATGGTGGACGACTTGGTGACCCGCGGCACGGACGAGCCCTACCGCATGTTCACCAGCCGCGCGGAAATGCGCCTGCTGCTGCGCCAGGACAACGCGGACCTGCGGCTCAGTCCGCTGGCGGCGCAGGCGGGCTTGGTGCCGCAGGCGGAGGGTGATGCCGCCACCGCGCGCCTGCAGGGCATCGAAGATTTGCGCGAGTACGCGCGCCACACGCGCCACGAGGGCGTGCCGCTGGAGCTGTGGCTCCGCCGCTCGGAAAACTCCTGGCGCACCCTGCCGCAGGATATGCTGGCCCGCTTCCCGGAGGACGTATGGGAGCCCGCCGCGCTGGAAATCTCATACGCCGGGCATATCGACCGCATGCGAGTGGCCGCAGAGCGCATCCGGCGACAGGAGGACAAGAAAATCCCCGCATCCATCGACTACAACGCCATCCCCGCCATGAAGACGGAGGCCCGCCAGCGCCTGGACCGCGTGCGCCCCACCACCATCGGCCAGGCCGCGCGCATTCCCGGCATCACCCCCGCGGATATCGCGCTCCTGCTGGTCCACGTCAAGAAGGCCGCGGGAAGCTGACCGCACGTGCGGATCAGTAATCGGTGAGGCGGCCGTTGCGCTCCCGGAGGCCGCGCTGCATGTTGGCGTGCATGAGGCGCCCCTGGCGGCTGTTGCGGCCCTCCGCGGAGAAGACGGAGATGTAGTGGCGCGGGTTCTCGTCGCTCTGCACGCGCTCCCAGTGCTCCATGGGGTAGCGGTGGTTTTCCGTGTAGACGGAGGCCAGGTAGGCCCGCATGTCCGGCACATCGTACCAGCCCTCGATCTTGATATCCCGGCGGTTCAGGACAATGAGCCGCCCGCTGCGGGGCCAGGGGTCCATGAGCACGGCATCCGGCCACTGCCCGGCGGCCGCGCGGATGTAGATGGAGTTGTGCTCGTCGTCCGAGGCGCCGTCGCGCCGGCAGCAGCCCAGGTAGAAGTATTCCAGGTGGCGGCGCCGCATCTCGCGGAACATGTCCGCCTGGTACTGCCAGCAGAGGCCGCGCTCGCGGATGTGGTCGGGTGAGTTGACGTTGGCGTTGTTCTGCCAGCCGATGCCGATGGGGTCGTTGTAGCGTGAGATGGAGATGGCGGCCTTGAAGCCGTGCTCCACCAGCCAGGCGGCCTCCTCCCGCGCGGCGGGGATGGTGCGCTGGTGCGGCGGCAGCAGGTTGATGAGCTGCTTGAGGGTGTCTTGGCGCTGCTCCACCACCTGCGGCTCGTCGTAGTAGGAGGTGGCGGGTGCATGCACCAGGCAGGAGGTGCAGAGGAGCGCGGCGGCGCAGGTCAGGAGGGCGGTGTATTTCACGGTCAATAGTTGATAAGGCTTCCGGGGTGGGTCTTCTTGCCCTTCTCGATATTCTTGAGCATGGTTTGGTACTGGCGGGATTGCGGCATGCCGCTCTCCCAGTACAGGGCGTACTCGCTGTCCTGGTCGCGCAGGATGCCCCAGTGCTCGATGGGTAGCGCGTGGCACTCCGGGTACATTTTCTCCAGGGTGTGGCACACGGCGGGTATGTCCACCCAGCGCTTGGGGCTCACCTCGGATGCAGAGTATTCCGTGAGCCGCCCGTTCCACTTCCAGGCGTCCAGTATCCATGCGTCGGGCCACTCGGCCCCCTTGGCGCTCACGTACACGCAATTGTGCTCGGAGGGGCGCGCGTAGTCGCGCACGCAGCAGCCCAGGCGGAAATACTCCAGGTGGCGGCGCCGCAGCTCGCGGAACAAATCGTGCTGGTACTGCCAGCACAGGCCGCGGTCCTGCAGGTGGATGTTGACCAGCGCGTTGCCGAACCAGCCGGGAAGGCAGGAGCCGTTCACGCGGGAGATGCCGGCGGAGGCCTTGTAGGCGGTGTCGGATATCCAGCGCGCCTCCTCCGCCGCGGCGGGCAGCGCGCGCTGCGCCTCCGGCAGCAGTTGCAGCAGGTTGCCCTGCAGCACGCTGCGCTTCTGCACCACGGACGGGGTGTACGGGTAGTTCACCGAGGGCGGGCAGCACCCCGCCATCAGCGCCCCCGCCGCTATCATCCATACCTTGAGCTTCTTCATGCCGCGCCCCTAATGCTACCACACCGCACCGCTCCTGGCAAGCGTTTCGCGCTCCGTGCCGCGCGCGGGGCGCGCGTGGCATCCGCCGTTTCTGCTGGACACGCGAGCGGGAAACCTCTACAATGGCTGGCATGCCGGATTCACGCCCCATCACCCCGCTGGAACCCTCGCGCGACGTCGGGTCGTTCATGGAGGACATCCTGGCGGCGGCGCACGGTGCGGATATCGACAGCCGGCAGGCGGCGGAGGCGGAGCGGGAGTGCGACATAGCGCCCAAGGAGCTTCCCGCCGGCTACGGGCTGCGCGGGTACACCATCAAGCGCACGCTGGGCAGCGGCGGTTTCGGCATCACCTACCTGGCGAGGGAGAACCGCCTGCGGCGCATGGTGGTCATCAAGGAGAACTTCCCCGCCACCCTCTGCTACCGGCAGGCCGGCACGCTGGATGTGTGCCTCAACAACCCGGAGGGCGGGCGAGAGCTCTTTGACTGGGGGCGCGGCAACTTCCTGCGCGAGGCGCGCCTGCTGGGCAGTTTCGACCACCCCGGTATCGCCAAGGTGTACAGCTATTTCGAGGCCCACCAGACCTCCTACTACGCCACGGAGTACATAGACGGCGTGTCCCTGGGCCAGGTGGCGCAGGACTACGCGCTGGGCAAGAGCCAAATCACCCAGGAATCCCTGGTGGGCCTCATGGCGCGCCTGCTGGACACGCTGGACTACCTGCACGAGCGCAAGCTGCTGCACCGCGACGTGAAGCCGGACAACGTGCTCATCACCCGCAACGGCCTGCCCAAGCTCATCGATTTCGGCGCCGCGCGCGAGGAGTACACCGACAGCAACGTGTCCGTGGTGGAATCCCTGGGCTTCACCCCCGCGGAGCAGGGCGAGAAGGATGGCAACATGGGGCCGTGGACCGATCTGTACGCGCTGGGCGCCACGCTGTACTACCTGCTCACGGGCACCTGCCTGCCCGGCTGCCGCCAGCGCGCGCTGTACGACAGCGCCACGCCGCTGGCCGCCTACCCGCGCCTGCTGCAGAGCTTCGATATAGACCTGCTGCGCAGCATAGACCACGCCTGCCGCCCCATGATAGGCGAACGCTACCAGAGCGTAAGCCAGTGGATGGACGACATCCGCCCCTTCGCGTGAGGCGCCGCGTTTCCCGGCGTGCGTGCCGTACCACCGAAAAAAAAGAACAGGCGGCCGAACGGCCGCCTGCCCTGGTTGAATGATAATTGGTGGGTTCGATTAGAACTTCACGCCCACGCCCACACGGAAGCCCGTGTTGATCTGAGCCTTGGTCTTGCCGCCATGCGGGAGCTTGCAGGAGGCGGTGTTGCCGTTGAAGTCCCAAGCGCCGAACACATCAACGCTCTCGGTGATGGCATAGCGCACGCCGGCCTCGATGGAGTAGGCAAAGCCCCAGGCTGCCTTGTGGTAGGACTCCTTGCTGCGATAACGTTCCCCGGCCACGGTGTAGTCCCAGTAGTCGGTGTCCTTGGTGCTGGCGTTGGCGACACCGACGTTCACACCGGCGAAGAAGGACCAGTCGGTCGCAATCGGGCAGGTGTAGCGGTAGCCGGGCATCAGGTAGAACGTGTGCTGGCGAACCTTCTCATGGCCGTATACGCCGGCCGCGTTCTTGCGGCCGGCCCAGGTGTAGCCGAAGCGCAGGGTCACCGCCTGGTTCTCGTCCAGAGCGTACACGCCGGTGATGTCGCCACCCATGACGTTCTTGAGCTTCTTCTTGCAGTCGCCGTCCTTGGCGATCTTGCTGAGGGCCCAGTTGTAGGTGAAGGCACCTTCAACGGACCACGGGGAGGCAACGGCGGGAGCCGCGACGGGAGCCACCGGAGCCTGATTCACGATAACCTTCTGGCCTGCAAAGGTGGGCAGGGCCAGCATGGCTGCGAGGATAATAGTCTTTTTCATATTTTGTATCTTCTATTGTTAGTCGGAAGGCTCGTTTGCCCTCACGCCGCCAATCCTACATGCCGAAATGAACCCTGTCAAGAGAAAATTCAATTTTTTTTAATTTTTTTTTGAGGGGGCAATTCCGCCTACCCCGCACGCCCCGGGGAGGATGGGAGGGGGGGATTAGAATTTGAAACCCACGCCCGCGGTGATGCCGTGGAAGAACTGGCGATGGTTGCGGTTGAAATCCGTCAACTCCACATCTCCGCGGCCCAGGGAATTCTTGGCGGTGTTGGCGGAGAAGCGGTAGGCCAGGAACACATCCCAGCAGGGGCAGAGCTGGTAGCGCAGGCCCACCTCCGCCTCCACGGCGAAGCCCCAGGCGGCATCGTGCGCCTTGTAGCTGAAATCGCGCTCGCGGTGGAATCCGTCTGCGGTGAACTTGGTCTTGATGCTCTGGTTCACCACGCCGATGCCGGCGCCCATGTACATGGAGGTGCGCTCCGCGAGGGATCGCGTGTAGCGGTAGCCGGTGGTGAGGGCGAAGGTGTGGGTGTTGAGCTTGATGTTGTCGTTCCTGAACCCGTAGGACCCGCCGTGGGATTCGCCGCCGTAGGCATATCCCAGGCGCACATACATGGAATCGTGCTCGGCGTTGCGGTGCAGCAGGGTGAGCTCGCCGCCCATGGTGTCCACGGCCTTGCAGGAACCCTGTGAGTGCTTCAGCAGGTCGCGCATGGCGAAGTTGTAGTTGGCGCCGATTTCCATGCTCCACGGGGAGTCAGCGCAGGTGCGCGCCACCTCGCGGGGAACGGGTGCGGGTGCCAGGGAGGCGGACTGGCCGGCCAGGCAGGGCATAGCCAGCGCGATTGCAGCAATGATGGTGTTCTTCATATTCTATGATGTCTTGTTTATCTTGTTGCGCGCGGCGTGTCGTTTTCCGCCGCGCACCAGCATGCTAGCCAAGCCGCCGCGCACCGTCAATTCTACCAAGCCTAACGGTTGGAAACAGGTGGGAAATCGCAGCGCGCGCAATCACGCCGAAACAGCATCCCCCGCGCCGCGGAACGGCGCAGGGGATGCAGAAGGGGTGGGTTTTGTGCGTGCGCTGTGGAATCAGTCCACGTTGTCGAAGATTTCCTCCGGCTTGAAGAAGCGCTTGATTTCCACCTCTGCGCTCTCCGGGGAATCGGAGGCGTGGCAGATGTTGTACATGCTGTTGGTGCCGTAATCTCCGCGGATGGTGCCCTTGTCCGCCTTCTGGGAATTGGTGGGTCCCAGGATGGTGCGCACGCGGGTGACAACGCCCGGGCCGGAGAGCACCAGCGCCACCACAGGGCTGGTCTGCATGAACGCAGAGAGCTTGGGGAACAGGGGCTCGCCTTCTATCACCAGGTCGATGATGTGCGCGTAGTGCTCGCGCAGGATGGCATCGTCCAGCTGGATCATCTTCATGCCGCGCAGGCGGAATCCCTCCGCCAGCAGGCGCTGCAGGATGACGCCGGAAAGGTTCTTGCGGACGCAGTCCGGCTTGAAGAGGATGAGAGTGTTTTCTGCGGTGTTCATAATGGTGAATCGTGTTTCGTTGCCCCATACATACCCTGCCCGGCCCGCAAAGTCAAGCACAGAGTTGCATGGGAGCAGGGCCGCGCGCGGTTGTTCAAACGGCCAATCGTCAAGTGCAGGTTGCAAATTGCCTTGACAGTTTCGGCGCGCTCAGGCACAATCCCTGCACACGGAGAGATGGCTGAGTTGGTCTAAGGCACTCGACTCGAAATCGAGCGTGGCAGAGATGTCACCGAGGGTTCGAATCCCTCTCTCTCCGCTATTGTGACGGATGGCCCAGAATACACCAGAGCGCACGCTGGGAGTCATCGCCGGGGCGGGAGACTACCCGCGCATGGTGATGGAGAGTGCGCGGCGCGCCGGAGTGCGCGTGGTGTGCCTGGCGCTGCGCGGGCTGGCGGAGAGGGATTTGCGCGGGCTGGCGGATGCGTATGCGGAGTTCCGCGTGGGCGCGCTGGAGGAAGGCACGCGCTTTGCGCGTGAGCACGGGGTGACGGAGCTGATGCTGTGCGGGCAGGTGACGCCGTCCTGCATCTACACCATGTGGCCGGATGCCACCGTTCGGCGCCTGATGGCGGGGCTGGAGCGCCGCAACGCGCACACCATCTTCGGCACGCTGTGCAGCTACCTGGCGGAGCACGGCATCACCGTACTGCCCTCCACCACCTTCATGGAGGACCACCTGCCCTCCCCCGGCCTGCTGGCGGGCCCGGAACCCTCGCCGCAACAGCTGGCGGAGGCCGCGGCGGGCATGCCCCTGGCGCGCGAGATTGCACGGCTGGACATCGGCCAGAGCATTGTGGTGCAAGGCGACCGCGTGGTTTGCGTGGAGGCTTTCAAGGGCACCAACGAGTGCATCCAGAGCAGCGCCGGAACGGGCCGCGCCACCACCCTCTGCAAGGTCACCAAGCCCGGGCACGACATGCGGTTCGACGTGCCGTGCATCGGCGCCGCCACCATCCGCAACTGCCTGGCCGCCGGCGTGAAACAGGTGGCGTTCGAGGCCGACCGCACCATCCTGTTCGACAAGGGGGAAGTGCTGCGCCTGTGCAACGAGAGCGGCATCACGCTGCGCGCGGTGGAGCTGCCGCCCGAGGACGCGCAGCCGCTGCACGCCGTGCAGGACGATGCCGCCCACGCGCGCCTGATGGCGCAGGAGGTGGCACGCCTGGGTATCGGCAGTTGCGCCGTGGTGTGCGACGGCGTGGTGATTGCCGTGGAGGACGCGGAGGGGCCGGAGAAGTGCATCCGCCGTGCGGGCGAGTACATGCGCCGCCTGAGGCTGGCGCGCGTGTTCAACTGGCTGCTGCGCATGGTGACGGGCAAGCCCGCCACGCCGCCCGCACCCCTGGTGCTGGCCACCGCAGAGGGATGTTCCCTCACCCCCGCCCAGCTCCGCGCCGCCCATCGGGCCGGCATCCGCGTGATTTGAAGGCCACCGCATTTTTCGTGATGGGTATAGCGCACATGTGCCCCAAGGGTTTTTGGACACTGTGCCAAATTTTATGATTCTACGTAAACAAGGGGTGGTTGGTATGCAAACCGACCCCGAATCCACACCGCCATTCGGCGGTGTGGATTCACGCCAAGGGTGGCACCTCTCCGAGCGTTTTTCTCCACATCACGAAGGAGGGGGGTCTATTTCATGAAATTTTTAACGCAATGAGCATCATCGGCATGCGATGCGGGAAAGAATCCATTGGGGCATATGTGCATTCACGCCCAATGATCCCGCCAGAGCTTGTATGCGGCGGGGGAGATTTCGCTGGGGCGTATTTCCGCGCGCCCGCTGAGGAAGGCGGCGGTGTGGAGGAGGGGGATGCCCTGCGATGCCAGGAAGGCGTCCATGGCGGCCTTGTGTGCGCGCAGGGATTCAGCGGAGGCGGCGTGGGCCACGCCCATGATCTGCGCGCCGCCGAAAGCCTTTTCTCCGCCGCTGCGCCAGTAGCAGTGGGTCATGCACAGGTGTGAGCCGATGGCGGCGCCCGCGCGCTCCTCCATGCCCTGCGGCACCGCCCAGTGGAACAGTGCGGCGTGTCCCGTGCCCGTGCGTTCATCCGCGGCGCCGCGGTGCTCCAGGAACACGGCGAAACGGCCAATCACGCCGCGCACATCCAGTGATTCCGCAATGCGGCAGTATTCCTCCGCATCCATGCCGATGGCGGCGGCGCGCGCCTCCCACGGGCAAGAAACGAACTCGTTCGGCTGCAGGCTCTCCTTCAGGGAAAGCAGCACGCGCCAGTCCGCGGCGTCCAGTTGCGGCCTGTGCGGCACTTGCATGCGCGGGGGCTGCGGCAGGCGCTCGCCCGGTTGCAGGCGGGCGCGGCGCGTGTGGCCCACGCCCAGCGTGAACATGCCCGCCACGGGCATCGCCACCCAATCCCGCGCGTGGATATGCCTTGCCAGGATGCCGCAGTGCTCCTGCACGGAACCGCATCCAGTGGGCACCTTCAGCGTGGTCCAGAGGCGGTACTCCGCGCCCGGCGCGGTGGGCGGGTCCGCGCGGCGCACGACGATGTGCCCGGTGAAGGGGTCGTGGGCCAGCAGCCAATCGAATGCGGCGTCCAGCGCATCCGGCGGCACATTCCAGGCCACCAGGGCACCCTGCGCCAGGCTGGTGGTGAGCACGGTCTGGCGCACGCGCCGCACGCGGCCCTCCCGCAGCATGGCCAGCAGGCGCGCAACCACCACATCCTCATCCACGCCGCACGCCGCGGAAACCGCCGCGAACGGGCGGCGGTGGAAACCCGCCACGCAATCCTCCGCCACGGCCAGGATGCGGGTGTCGAACGCGCGCGGGTCCATGCGGCGTCAGGCTTGGGGCTGGGGGTTGACCACGCCGCAATGCACGAAGAGCGTGGGGTCCAGCTCCAGCCGTGCCTTTTCCGCGATGGCGGCCGCCTGCTCCGGGGTGTCGGTGAGGGCGAATATGGAAGAGCCGGAGCCGCTCATGAGGGCCACGCCCACGCCCTCCTGCTCCAGCAGCCACATCTTCATGGCGGCCAGCACGGGGAACTTGGCGAACACCGGGCGCTCCAGCTCGTTGACAAAGTTGATGTCGTCCAGCTTCTGGGTGCCGTAGTTGATGCCCTTCAGGCGGCGCGAGCACGTAAGGTTCTTGTAGGCGTACGGGGTGGACACGCCGAACTGCGGCTTGAGCAGCACCAGCGGGCGGCTCCAGCCGGCCAGCTGCGGCACCGGGTTCACAATCTCGCCGCGCCCGGTGCAGCGGCTCACCACGGGGTTGAGGAAGAAGGGCACATCGCTGCCGAGGGCGGCGGCCATGGCGTGCAGCTCCTCCGGGGCGTAGTTGGTGCCCAGAATGCCGTTGAGGGCCTGGAGGGTGACGGCGGCATCCGCGGAGCCGCCGCCGAGCCCGGCGCCGTGCGGGATCCGTTTCACCAGGTTGATGCGCTGCTTGGCCTTGCGGCCGTATGCCTTCTCGAACTCGCGCACCGCCTTGAACACCAGGTTGCTCTCATCCGTGGGCACGCCCGGCATCTCGCACGCCAGCGTGGTGGTGCGCGAATTGTTGAACTCCAGGGTGTCGCACAGGTCGATCGGGGCCATCAGGATATCCACGTTGTGGTATCCGTCTTCGCGCGCCCTGCTGCTCACCCGCAGCGAGAGGTTCACCTTTGCCGGTGCCGTGTAGCTTGTCATGCCATCCATTGTACTTGATTTTCCCCCTGCCGTCAACGTTCCGCGAGGGTGCCGCGGCGGGGCGCACGCTATTTCAGCGCGTCGAACGCGCCCTTGAAGAAGTAGTAGCCCCAGCCCCAGTCCGGGTCGCCGGACCAGTCGGGGTCGTAGTGGTGGCGCGGCTTCAGGAAGCGTTCCGGGTGGGGCATGAGTCCCATGGCGCGGCCGGAGGGGTCCTGCAGGCCGGCGATGCGGAGCTCGGAGCCGTTGTGGTTGTCGGCGTACTGCAGGGCCACGCAGCCGGAATCGAGGTACTTCTGGGCGTCTCCCGGCTCGGTGACGAGGCGTCCTTCCGCGTGGGCGGAGGGCAGCTCGAACTCATCCGGCAGGTAGGTGGTGTACGGGCTGTTCTTGGCCACGCGCACCAGCTTGTCCCACATGCACTCGAAGCGCTCGCTCTTGTTCCAAATGAGGGAGGCCTTGGGGAGGATGCCGAGCTTGGTGAGGATCTGGAAGCCGTTGCAGATGCCAAAGAGGAAGCCGCCGTTGTCGAAGTGCTTGCGGATGGCATCGCCGAGGAAGCGTTCCGTCTCCAGCTGGGCCAGGCGGCCACTCATCACATAGTCGCCGTAGGAGAAGCCGCCGGAGAAGACGACCAATTGAGCCTTGGAGACGTGCTGCGGTGTGGCGGTGGCGATGGGCTGCACCTGTGTGGAGAAGCCGGCGGCGTTGAGGGCGCGCGCGGTTTCCACATCGCAGTTGGTGCCGGGGTATTTGAGAAGGAGTGCGTGAGGCATGGCGGATTTACAATTTACGATTTACAATTGACATTTTTTAATAATACGGGGTCAGGCCGTGCTTCCAGATGTGCTTGAGGTCCTGGATGTCTGCGGTGAGGACGGTCTTGCCGTTGGCGGTGAGGGTGAGCTTGGCGTCCGCGGTGGCGGAGCCCACGCGGGCGCAGGGGAAGCCCTGCATGGCCGCCTCGAACTCCGCGGCCATGTCCTCGTCCACCTCCACCAGGAAGCGGCCCGTGCTCTCCGCGAAGCAGGGCACGGCGTTGTTCTTCCAGCCGCCCGCGGTGGGCAGCTTGTCCAGGGCAATCTGAATGCCGCCCGCGCCGGAGAAGGCCATCTCCGCCGCGGCCACGGCCAGGCCGCCCTCCGAGAGGTCGTGCGCGGAAAGCACCAGGCCCTTGGTGAGCGCGTTCTCGTAGTACGCCTTGTAGAGCGCGTAGTTCTTGGCGCAGTCGGTCTGCGGCACCTTGGCGTCTGCAATGCCCTTGATGCGGGCGTAGACGCTGGCGCCCATCTCGTCCTCCGTGTTGCCGACCATGAAGATGACGCTGTTGCTGCGGCGCAGGGAGGCGCCGTGCACGTGTTCGGGGTCCTCCACCACGCCGAAACCGGAGCAGAGGAAGGTGACGGGGATGTTGACGGGGCCGTCCTCGGTCTCGAAGTAGTTGTAGAAGGAATCCTTGCCGGAGACGTACGGCGCGCCGTAGGCCAGCGCGGCCTCGCGAATGCCCTTGGCGCATTCCACGATGCGGCCCAGTTCGGTGGGTTCCTCCGGGTTGCCCATGCAGAAGTTGTCCAGCAGGGCAATCTTGTCCGGGTTCGTGCCGGCCAGCACCAGCTGGCGCACGGTTTCGTCCACCGTGCCGGCGCCCATGGCGTACGGGTCCTTCTTGCCCCATTCCGGCAGGATGGCCAGCGCCAGCGACATCAGCTTCTCCGAACCGTCGATATCGATGACCGAGGCGTCCTGCGGGGCGTCGGCGGTGGCGCCTGCCAGCGGCTTGAGCACGGTGTTGCCCTGCACCTCGTGGTCGTACTCGCGGATGATGGGCTCGCGGGAGACCACCGCGAAGTCGCCGAACACGGCCTTCAGGTCGTCCGCCAGGTGCGAGTCGTCCAGCGCGTGGCCGGTCTTGGCCTCCGGGGTGGTAAAGACGGAGGTGAGGTGCTTGGTGGGGGCCTCGTGGAGCTTGGAGTTGTCGAGCTCGCAGACGAGCTCGCCGTTGTGCCAGACGCGGAGCACGCCGCTGTCGTTGGACTCGCCGAGGATGGTCATTTCCGTCTGGAAGGTGTCGGCGAGCTTCTGCAGCTCATCCAGGTTCTCCTTCTTGACGGCGAGCACCATGCGCTCCTGGGATTCGGAAAGGAAGATCTGCCAGCTGAGCATGTTGGTTTCCTTGAGCGGTGCGCGCTCCAGGAAGACATCGCCGCCGGTTTCGGAAAGCATCTCGCCCGCGGCGGAGGAGAAGCCGCCCGCGCCGCAGTCCGTCACAAACTCGATGAGCCCGCGCTCGCGCGCCTCCAGGATGACGTCCAGCGTCTTCTTTTCCTCGATGGGGTTGCCGATTTGCACGGCCTGCTGGTCTTCCTCGTGTGAGCCCTCGCCCATGGCGGCGGAGGAGAAGGTGGCGCCGTGCAGGCCGTCCTTTCCGGTGCGGCCGCCGATGACCACCACGGCCAGACCGGGCTTCATCTCCTTGGCGATGTCGCTCTGCGGAATCACGCCCGCCGTGCCGCAGAACACCAGCGGGTTGTAGATGTACGTGGGGTCGAACTGGATGGCGCCGCTGGTGGTGGGAATGCCCATGCGGTTGCCGTAGTCGCGCACGCCGTGCACCACGCCGCGCATGATGCCCAGCGGGTGGATGATGTTGTGGCCCTCCACCATCTCCTGCGGCGTGTCCGGCGCGCCGAAGCAGAACACATCCAGGTTCGCAATGGGCTTGGCGCCCTTGCCGGCCCCCAGGATGTCGCGTATCACGCCGCCCAGGCCCGTGTTGGCGCCCGCGTACGGCTCAATCGCGCTCGGGTGGTTGTGCGTCTCCGCCTTCAGGCACACGGACAGGTTCTCGTCCAGCTTGATGAAGCCGGCGTTGTCCACAAAGCAGCTGAGCACGAACCCCGGCTTGCGCGCCATGATTTCCTTGGACGGGCGCTGGATGAAGGTTTTGTACATGCTCTTGATTTCCTCGGTCTTGCCGTCCACGGTGTGCTGCACGGTGGCGGCGAAGATGCGGTGCTTGCAGTGCTCCGACCAGGTTTGGGCGATGACCTCCAGCTCCACGTCCGTGGGCTCGCGGCCTATTTCGTTGAAGATTTGCTGCACCACCAGCATGTCCTCCGTGGAGAGGGAGAGCTTCATGTCCTGGCTCAGCTTCGTGAGCTCGGCCTCGCTCAGCGGGCGCACGGGTATCGTTCGGTATGTCATGGGATGATGGAAGGTTGGCGGTTACTTGACGCTCCAGGTGTGGATGGCGGGGTTGCAGACGTCACGGCAGAAGCGCGCGGCGAGGGCGTCCTTGTCGCCCTGGCCGAAGACGTAGACCTTCTGGGTGATGGTGAGGGCGGTGATGGTGAAGGGCAGGCCCTTGCGGCCGCGGTAGTTGGCCAGGATGGCCTCCTTCTCCAAATCCAGCGCGCCCTTCTTGATGCCGTAGGAGATGCAGAAGAGCTCTCCGCTCAGCGCGGGCGTGCCGTCGTCCTTCACCTGCTGGGAGATTTCATCCACCAGCACGCGGCGCAGGTAGTCGCGCGCGGCGGCGGTGTCGCCCTCGCACTCCACGGTGTACAGGCGCGTGTGGTTGTACGTGAGCTGGTCGGCTATCGGCGTGTAGAGCAGCTTGTTCGCGTCCGTGGCGGACTGGAAGCGGCTGAACACTTCAAGGGTGAGCGTCATGGTTGTATCGGTTGAAACGGGTGTAGGTGAAAGCCGCCCCACCCCGTGGGGAGTGGAGCGGCGAAGTGTTGCGGGCTTACTTCTGAAGGCGCTTCAGCACCTCCGCGTAGGCTTCCATGAAGCCGCCCAGGCCGCGGCGGAAGCGGTCCTTGTCCATCTTCTCGTTCGTCTCCACGTCCCACAGGCGGCACGTGTCCGGCGTGATCTCGTCCGCCAGAACAATCTGGCTCGGGTCCGTGGACAGGCGGCCGAACTCGATCTTGAAGTCGATGAGGCGCAGGTTGGCCTTCAGGAAGAACTCCTTCAGGGTTTCGTTGATGAGCAGGGCCATCTTCTTGATGTAGGCGCTGTCCTCCTCGGAGGCGGCGCCCATCTCGCGGGCGTAGTCGTCGTTGATGAACGGGTCGCCCAGCGCGTCGTCCTTGTAGGAGAACTCCACAATGGGCTTGGTGAACTGCGTGCCCTCCGCCACGCCCATGCGCTTGGAGAACGAACCCGCCGCCACGTTGCGGACAATCACCTCCAGCGGCATGATGGACACCTTCTTCACCAGCAGGTTGATGTCGTCCACATCCGCCACCAGGTGGGTCTTCACGCCCTTTTCCTCAAGCATGTTGTAGATGATGAGGGTGATGGCCTTGTTGAAGCGGCCCTTGTTCTCGAAATCCTCCTTCTTCTCACCGTTGAACGCGGTGGCGGAGTCCTTGTACTCCATGCGGAGCACGTTCGGGTCGTCGGTCGTATAGAGTCTCTTGGCTTTGCCTTCGTAAATCGGTTCCATGGTCGTATCGCGGCGCGGTTTCCAACGCCACCCGATTCTACCCCCCCACGCGCGCGTGAGTCAAGGACAATCATTCACCCTTCCGAAATTTCCGCCCGCCGCTTATTCATCCAGTGCGTAGCGGAGGGAGGCGAGTGCGGAGAAGACGGCGGTTTCCACGCGCAGGATGATGCTGCCGAGGGAGACGTGGGTGAAACCGGCGGCGGCGGCGGAATCGTATTCCGCGGGGGAGAAGTCGCCCTCCGGGCCGATGAGGACCACGGCGGCGGACTCGCCGCGTGCGCGGGCGGGCTCCAGCACGTGCCGCAGGGGTTGCGCCTGCGGGGTGATGGCGCACACGAGCTTCAGCGCGGGCAGATCCGCACGCTGCAGGAAGGCGGGGAGGGGCTGGGGAACCTCCACGGCGGGCAGGCGGCGCACGCCGCTCTGCTTGCAGGCCTCCAGCACGGTGCGGCGCCACTTTTCCGCCTTGGCCTGTGCCTCGTCCGGTTTGAGGCGGACGATGGTGCGTTCCGAGACGATGGGGATGATGCGCGCGGCGCCGAGCTCCACGGCCTTTTGCATGATGAGGTCTGTGTTGGTACCCTTGGCCAGGGCCACGGCGAGGGTGATTTGCGCGCGTGGCGGTTCCGGCGGCAGGGGCTGCAATTCGCCCACGGTGAGGGCGCTGCTTCCCTGCACGGCCACAATGCGGCCACGCACGCCGTTGCCGCAGCCGTCGAACACCTCGCACTCCTCCCCCGCCCTCATGCGCAGCACGCGCAAGGCGTGGTGGGCCTCCTCACGCTCAATGGTGAGCGCGGGCGCGCTGAAATCGGCGTTCGGCAGGTAGCAGCGGTGCATGGCCGTGGAATGGGGAAAAGCGGGCTGGCGGGGGCGTCAAGATTTCAGGAAGCGCGCGGCGCGTTTCTGGAAATCCGCCACCTCCGGCTGGTTGGAATCGGTGAGCGACTCCGCCAGGGCGTCCAGCGCCTTCTGCTGGGCGGAACTGAGGTTCTTGGGGGTCTCCACCTGTACCTCCACCAGGAGGTCACCGCGGGAGCCGCCGCGCAGCTGGGGCATGCCCTTGCCGCGGACGCGCAGGATGGTGCCGCTCTGGGTGCCGGCGGGGATTTTGAGCTTGGCGGGGCCCTCCAGCGTGGGCACGGGAAGCACGCCGCCGCGCGCCGCCACCGCAAACGGGATGAACACCGGGCAGCTGAGGTCCGCGCCGTTGCGGGTGAAGACGTCATGCGGCTTCACATCGATAAAGACGTACAGGTCCCCGGTGTTTCCGCCGTGGATTCCGGCGTCTCCGTTGCCTGTGGAGCGGAGCTTCATGCCGCTGTCCACGCCGGCGGGGATGTGCATGGTGATGGTCTCGTCCCTGTGCACGCGGCCCTCGCCGCGGCACTTGGGGCAGGGGTTGGAGATGGTCTGGCCGTGGCCGTGGCAGGTGGGGCAGGTGCTGCGCTGCACAAAGAACCCGCTCTGGCGGGTGACCATGCCGGTGCCGTGGCAGGTGGGGCAGGTCTTGAACCCGGCCGCGCCGTCCTTGGAGCCGGTGGCGCTGCAATCCCCGCAGGGCACCAGGCGCTCGATGGTGAGCTGCTTGTCGCACCCGGCGAATGCCTCCTCCAGCGTGATGTCCAGGTCGAACCGCAGGTCGGAGCCGGGCTGGCGGGGGTCCGCCTTGCGCGCCTGCTGCCCACCGAACCCGCCAAAGCCCCCGAACCCGCCGCCGAACATCTGGGCGAAGATGTCCATGGGGTCGGAGAACCCGCCGAATCCACCGGGGCCGCCCGCGCCGCCCATGCCGCCGTTCTTGAAGGCCTCGTGGCCCATGCGGTCGTATGCGGCGCGCTTCTCCTCGTTGCTGAGCACCTCGTAGGCCTCGCCCAGCTCCTTGAATTTCTCCTCGGCCTCCTTGTTGTCCGGATTGCGGTCCGGATGGTACTTCATGGCGAGCTTGCGGTAGGCCTTCTTGATGGTGGCGTCGTCCGCGTTGCGGTCCACGCCCAGCACCTCGTAATAATCTCTGGACATATCGGTTATCGGGTAGTTGAAAGGGTTAGGCGTCCTGCTGCGCGGGGGCGGCGGTCACCACGTTTGCGGGGCGCAGCAGGCGGCCGCGCAGGTTGTAGCCCCTGCGGATGATGCGCAGGATGGTGCCCTCCGGCTGGTCGCTGGGCTCGCTCTGGATAGCCTCGTGGATGTTGTGGTCGAACATCTGGCCGGGCTCGGTGGGGATGGGCTCCACGCCCTGGCCCTCCAGGAAATCCGCCAGCTGCTTCTGCACCATCTGCATGCCGATGTAGATCATGGAGCCCTGATCGCCCTCCGCCATCTTCATGCCCATCTCAAAGTTGTCCACCACGGGCAGCAGCTCCTCCAGCAGGCTGCGGTTGGCGTACTTGGCGAACTCCTCGCGGTCCTTCACGGTGCGCTTGCGGTAGTTGTCGTACTCCGCGGCGGTGCGCAGGGCAAGCTCGTGCCACTTGGCCAGCTCGTCCTCCGGCGCGGGTTCAGCCTGTTCCTCCGCGGGGGCTCCCTCCGTCTCGGGGCAGGGGTTCTCCTGCGGGCACTCCTCCTCCGGCATCGGTTCCTCGGCCTCTTGCTGCTTCTTGTCACGCATGCGTGTATATGTAGCGCGCGGGCGCGGCAAAGTCAACCGCCGCCTGTGACAGCACAGGCGGCGGCGGTAACCCCGGGAAGGTGTGGATGCGCGGCGCCTATTGGTTTTCCTCCAGGATGACATCCAGTTCGGAGACTGCGGCGGAATCCCCGCCGTCATGCGCGGAGAGGGCCACGAACCTCACGTAGCGCGCACGGACGGATGTGAAGAACACGGCCTGCTGGTCCTCTGCGTTGTCCGCGAAGGAGCCGCGCGCCACGGGTTCGCCCCAGTTCTTGCCGTCGTTGCTCACGTAGACCTCGTAGTCCTTCACGCGGCCCTTGTTGCGGCGGGCGCCGCGGTAGCGCATGCCCTTGAACTTGCGGTCGGCGCCCAGGTCCAGGCGCAGCTCGTGCGGGAAGCTGGCCACGGTCACGCCCACCATGGTGTGCCACGCGGTGTCCGGGTTGCCGTCCAGCACGTTGCGCGCGGCGCCGCCCTCCTCACGCTCGGAGCTGGCGTACACCACGGCGTAGAAGGCGTGCGGCGGGTAGTCTCCCTCCACGCGGGTGATGATGGGCACCAGCTCCGCCACGGAGGCGAAGGGCTCACCCTTGACCATGGGCTCCAGGCAGACCATCTTGACATAGCGGGCGGACTTGAGGTCCGGCAGGAGCACGCGCTGCTCGTTGTCGCTGTCCTCCATGGTCATCTCGCAATCCGGTGAGTCGCCCCACTTGTCGGGGGAATCGGAGAGGTAGAAGGCAATCCTGCGCACGCGGGAGGAGGCGCGGCCCTGGCGCGGGGTGACGGAGAAGCCGCGCAGCTCTGAGGCTACGCCCAAATCCACCACCACGTTGTGCGGGTACTCCGCGGCGGGCTCGTGCCAGTAGGAGTGCCAGATGGTGTCGCGGCGGCCGTCGATGAGGTTCCAGGCGGATTCGGCGGGGCCACTGCTGCTGGAGCAGGAGTGGATGCGCATGAGGTTGGCGGGCTTCCAGGCATCCATGTGCTGGAAGGTGCGCGCGGCATCCATGCAGCCCTCGCTGCTGGCCGTGGCGATGACGATGCCTTCCTCGCGCTGCAGGAACGGTCCGTCGTACACGTGCTCCGATCCGTCCGGCAGGGTGAGCGTGATCTTGGCGTCGCGCGTGCCGCAGGCCGCGTGCACGTAGCCCATGCCGTCGCGCGTGAGGGTGACGGCGGCGGTGAGCGGCATCACCTCGCGCCCCACGGTGCGCAGGTCCTGTTCCGGCACCACCGGGCGCAGGGAGAACACGAAGGTGGCGGGCTTGGTGAGCGGGATGTCGCGGTCGATGGGGCGGGGGCCGCAGGCGGCGCCGCCCAGGCCGAGGGTGGCCTTGTCGATGCTGAGGATGGTGGCGTCCGCCTGCTGCACCTCCTCCGGGTGAGCGGCGGCGAAGAGGGCCTGTGCGGTGCACGGCAGGGCGGAGAAGTTGAGCGTCTCCTCCGTGGAGGCGGCCACCATGAGGCCCACGCCGGAATCATCCGTCACGGCCACCCACTTGGTGTCCATGCGGTTGCCCATCTCCATGGGGTAGGGGTACTTCTCCACCATGTCCGCCACGGCGCGCTCCCAGATGCCCACGGGGGAGCCGCTCTTGCGGTCCGGGTAGTTCTCGCCGGGGCCGCGGCCGTACCACTTCACGTTGGAGTACTGCTTGGGCAGGGTGAGCTGGTAGCCCAGCTTGGGCAGCACCACGTTCTCCACGCTGGGCACAATGCCGGCCTGCACGCAGATGTAACCGTTGGGCATGATGGTGTAGACCATCTGGGTGTTGAAGCGGAACTCGCGCTCCATGATGGGGCCCTGGTCCTTCACGGTGAACTTGCCGTTGTCGTAGTCGCGGCTGTCCAGGCTTTCCTTGCGGATGCCCTGGCTGATGATGTCGCACGAGACGCGGACGATACCGCCGGGCATGCGCTCCACCACAAGGGGCGTGCTGGTGTGGCTGAGGTTGCGGAAGCCGTTGTTGAGCCACTGGTTCATGGCCCACTTGTCATTGGCCAGCGGCGCGCGGAAGGCGTTGAGCAGCAGCGTGGGCTTGCTGCCCAGCAGCTGGTGGCCGTTCACAATGTAGTCGCGCAGGCCGCCCGTGGCCTTGTCGATGGTCACGGAGAAGTTGGAGCCGATGACGATGAGGCGGTTGTTCTCGTTGCGCACGTCCACCTTGGCCTCCTTGTCCAGCGCCAGCAGGTGGGCCTTGGTGGAGAACTTGGTAAGCTCCTCCGGCAGGATGAGCTGCTCCGTGGCCACCACATAGCCCTTGGGGGCCCAGGCGGTGTCATGCTTGAGCATGAAGTTCACGGTGAGGAAGTAGCGGCAGTCCGGGCTGAACTTGCCGGCGCCGAGCTTCTGCAGCGGGATTTCCAGCTGCCCGGTCTGCTGCGGCGCGATATCCACGGAGAAGCCGCCGCGGGCCACCTCTTCCCTGCCCTCCTTGAGCAGCACCCACTCCGCATCGTACTCGTTGGTGTTGGTGAAGCAGTTCTTGTTGCGGATGTCCACGGTCACGCCCTTGGCGCCCGCCGGGATATCCGCCAGGTGCAGCTCTATGTTCTGCTGCACCTTGCGGATTTCATCATAGAGCGGGGAGGGCGTGCGGTCGCTGTAGATCACGCCCTTGATGCAGAAGATGCCGTCGTTCGGGTACTCCCCGTGGTCGCCGCCGTAGCTCTGGCGCACCACGGTGCTGCCGTCCGGCAGGGTGACCTCCTGGTCGTAGCTCTGGTGGATCCATTCCCAGATGCTGCCGCCGATGATGGAATCGCTGGAGTCGATGTTCTTCCAGTAGTCCTTGAGGTTGCCCATGGAGTTGCAGAGGATGTGGGCGTATTCGGAGACGTACCAAGGCTTGCGGAGGGGGCGGGATGCCACCTCCTTGGTCCAGTTCACGCTGGGGTACTGGTTGGAGTGCAGGTCAGCCAGGTCGTTGTT
Source organism: Akkermansia sp. (assembly GCA_024405435.1). GTDB lineage: Bacteria > Verrucomicrobiota > Verrucomicrobiia > Verrucomicrobiales > Akkermansiaceae > Akkermansia. The sequence continues at coordinate 23,000 of JAKSOU010000034.1, forward strand.
GCGCTCATACTGCGTGGGGCGCGAGGTGTCGCGGCTCTTGATCCAGTCGCGCACGGCCGCGAAGTTGTCGCCGGGGCCGGCCTCGTTGCCGTAGGACCACATGACCACGCAGGCGTGGTTCTTGCTCTGCTCCACCATGTTCTGGTTGCGCCAGACGTGCTGGGCGCGCCACTCGGCGGGGTGGGAGAGGGACTCGTCGCCGTAGTAGTAGCCGTGGGATTCGATGTTGGCCTCGTCGCACACGTAGATGCCCAGCTCGTCGCACATCTCGTAGAAGAAGTCGGGCTGCGGGTAGTGGGAGTTGCGGATGTGGTTGATGTTGCCGCGCTTCATGAGGAGGAGCTCGGTACGGCACTCCTCGCGCGTGACGGCGTGGCCGTTGGCGTGCTGGCTCTCATGGCGGTTCACGCCCTTGAGCTTCACGGGCATGCCGTTCACCAGGAAGCGGCCGTCACGCAGCTCCACCTTGCGGAATCCCACCTTGCGGGAAATGGTTTCCGTCACCTTGCCCTGCGCGTCCTTCAGCGTGAGCAGCAGCGTGTACAGGTTGGGCTTCTCCGCGCTCCACAGCGCCGGCTTGGCGACCTCCGTGCTGAAGATGGCGTTGTCCTCGGAGTTCTGCGCGGGGTGCAGGGTGTCCGTCTTCAGGGTGGCCACGGTCTTGCCGGCGGCGTTCACGAGCGCGCCCTCCACGGTGCAGGCGGCATCCGCCTGGCTGCGGTTGGCCACGCCCATCTCAATGCGCAGCGTGGCCTTGGTGAAATCGGTGTTTCCGTCCTTCTCCGCAAATTCGGTGTGGATGAAGAAGTCGCGGATGAAGACGGGTGGGGTGGAGTAGAGGTAGACGTCGCGGAAGATGCCGGAGAGGCGCCACATGTCCTGGCATTCCAGGTAGGTGCCGTCGCTGTAGCGGTAGACCTCCGCGGCCAGCACGTTGGTGCCGGGGTGGATGTACTTGGTGATGTCGAACACGGCGGCGGTGCGGCTGTCCTTGGAGAAGCCCACCTTCTGCCCGTTCACGAACAGGTAGAAGAAGGAGTCCACGCCGTCGAAGCGGATGAACACCTGCCGCCCGTCCCAGTCAGCGGGTATCTCGAAGTCGCGCCGGTAGGAGCCCACCGCGTTCGGCTCGGTCTTGGGGGTGGTGTAGGCCCGCTCGTCGTCGTTGCGCGGCGGGGTCATCACGCGCGGCCAGTCGCGGATGCAGGTGTAGCGCTGGTTGCTGTAGATGGGGGTGCCGTAGCCGCGCATCTGCCAGTTGCTGGGCACATCGATGTCCTTCCAGTCGTTGACGTTGAATTCCGGCTTGAAGAAGTCCGCGGGGCGCTCCTGCGGGCTGGGAGCCCAGTGGAATTTCCAGTTGCCGTTGAGGGACTGCACCAGGGAGGAATCGGCACGGCCGCCCTTCATCGCCTCATCCTTGTTGGCAAAGGGCACAAAGAACGCGCGGGCGGATTCGCGTCCCTGACTGAGGTTCTGCGGGTTCTCCCAGTCGGGGTTCGGCTCGTATGGCGCGTTCTGCTGTCCTGCTGCAAAGGCTCCCATCATCATCATCGTGGCGGATACGTGCTTCAGCCAGTTCATATCCCTTGTATTCTACCAGAATACCACGCCGAATCAAGGTAAAAAGCCGCGCGCAACGCCGTACGTGTTCCGTAACGCGTGGGTACGTTGCTTGTCGGCATTCCCCCGTATCGTCACGGCTTTTCGCACAAAAGCATGCATTTCGCCCATGTTGCCACCCGCTTATACCTCCCCCGCCCGCCGCGTCAAGCAATATCCCCGCTAGTTTCCGAGAAAATTCCCACGCGGCGAAGCCCATGTACTGGGTGCAGCGCTCCTGCCCCGCGCACACGGCATTCGCAGTTGCCGTCGCCTTGCTGAGCAAGCCGTCAGAATCGGCAGGAAGCGCCCAGGTCCACGCTGTGGCTGTTGTTGTGCCTGGCGCCCTGGAAGGTGTAGGAGGCGTTGAGGCTCCAGCGCTCGCCGAGGGCGTACGCGCCGCCCACGGTGATGCCGGCGCCGATGCGCCCCGGGTTCGCGCCGCTGTACTTCCCGCCGATGGTGGCCTCCGGGTTGTGGCGCACCATGTCGCCCAGGAGCGCCGCCTCCGCGAACACCATGCCGCGGCCCACCGTGTGGGTGATGCCGCCGCCCAGCTCGGCCCGCAGGTTCTGCACGGAGCCCGTGTGCACGGAGCCGATGCGCCCGCTGTCCGTGGCCAGGTATTCCAGGCCCGCGAAGAGGTTCAGCGCGGTGGACTCGCCCACCTGCACCACGTCGTTGGCGTGCACGGAGAACGTGGCGCCGTCCTGCGTCCAGCGTTCGCGGGTGTCACCGCCCAGGGTGGCGCGGGATTCCGTCTTGCCGTAGGCGGCGGAGCCCTCCAGCCAGAGGCTGTGCGCGCCGCGGTTGAACACCCTGGCGCGGCCGAAGGCGCCCGCGTGCTGGGTGTCCTGCTTCACGCGGCCCAGGCGGAAGGTCTCCACGCGGTTCCAGGTGTGGCCGAGCGCCAGGCCCGCCGCGGCGTGCGCCCCGGCGTTGAACTCCACGCCCAGCGCGGCGCCGTACAGGTTGCTGTCCGCCCCGGCGTGGCCGTGCGCGGAGCTTTGGCGCGTGTGGGAGAAGATGGTGTCGGCCCACACGGCGGTGCGCCCGGTGCCCAGGGCGCGCAGGCTCTGGTGGCGGCCGCCCAGCGTGCCGGTGAAGGCGCGCCCGGCGTTGGCCGCGCCCCAGTCCGCCTGCACCATGGCATCCGCCACGGCGGCCTGCGGCTCCCGCTCCTGCCCGGTGGTCACGAGCACGACGCCCTCCTGCGGGGCTTCAACCGTGGTTTCCTCCTCCACTTCGGGGAGCTCCTCGCCTGCCATGGCGGGCGTGCCCGCGGGGGCGGTGGTGGCCATCAGCGCGTTACGCGTCGGCAGGTCTTCCCCGACCGCCTCTTCCGTCTCCTCCGGTTCGGGTTCGCGGACCAGGGAGCTCGGGGAGGTGGTGTGCATGGTCGCGCCGTTGTAGGTGACGGTGATGGCTGAGGCTTCCATATTCACCACCACGTCCTTGTTGTTGAAGAACGCTGCCGCGTCGAACGTCTTGGTCGTCACGATGTCGTTGCACTTGAAGAGCGTGTAGGTGGTGCCCTTCACCAGGTCGCCCGTCATCGTCAGCGTGGTGGCCTTGGAGAGCGTGAGCGTGCCCGTGACCGTCAGCGGCGAGTTGCCGTAGTACACCAGCTCTCCGCCGCCCAGGGTGAGCGAGCCGTTGAGCGTGCCGGACTGCTGCAGGCGCAGCGTGCTGCCCGCCGCCGTGGAGAGCCCCTTGGCGCCCACCTCCATGCTGCCGCCCGCGAAGGCGAGGGTCTGCCCCTTGGCCAGGGTCCAGGCCTTGGTGTTGACCAGGCGGCCGCCGGAGTTCACGTAGATTTGCTCCGCGGTGAGCTTGCCCTGCGTGAAGTCCACGCTGCCGTTCACATCCACGCGGCCGATGCCACTGATGGTGCCGCACACGGCTCCGCCGTTGAGCGTCACGCGCTGGGTCTTGTCAATCAGCTTGATGGTGGAGCCCTTGAGCAGGTCGCCGTTCACGGTGATGTCGCCGCTGTGCGTGCTGCCGTTGTTGAGCACGGCGGAACCCTTGACGATGATGTCGTTGTCCACGGCCAGCTTGCCGGTGGAGATCTTGAGCGTGGAGCCGCCCTCCGCTATGAGGTCGCCGTTGTAGCCGTCCAGCGCGGTGAGGGTGACGGTGCCGCCCGTCACTTCCAATGCCTTGTCCGTGAAGATGGTGCCCTTGGCGGTAACGTTCACGCCCTGCTTGCCGAGGGTGATGGAGGCCTTGCTTCCCGAGATGGAGATGGAGGACGCGGCTCCCATGTCCAGGGTGCCGCCCTTGAGCTCCGGCGCGGCGGCCAGCGTGTAGTTGTTGAAGTCCAGCACGGAGCCGGTGGCCACAACCAGGTTGCCCTCCACCTTGCCGACGCCCAGCGTGAGCGTCTGCCCCTTGGTGAGAGTCCATCCCTTGGCGTGGGTGAGCGTGCCGTTGAGGTACACCTGTTCCGCGGTGAGCTTGCCCGCGGTGATGTCCACCTCGCCATCGATGTCCACGCGCCCTATGCCGCTGATGGTACCGGCCATGGCACCGCCTTTGAGCGTCACGCGCTGGGTCTTGTCGATCAGCTTGACGGTGGAGCCCTTGAGCAGGTCGCCGTTCACGGTGATGTCGCCGC
>JAKSOU010000035.1 GCA_024405435.1 Akkermansia sp.
ACCTTGAGTCGCCATCGGAATGGCTCCATGTTCGCGCGCCTTGCGGCGCGGGGAAAGGTGGCGCACCCGATGGGTGCGGGTGGAGGCAATGCCGCACCGTTACCAAAAACATGCGCTGTGGGCATGCATTGCGCAAAGTTTCATCTGGCAGCATGCCAGATGAAACTTGTCGTCTCCGCGCCGACAGGCGCGGCTATATTTGAGCCATTCCGATGGCGCCTCAAGGTTAGCCCCACCTGGAAAGGTGGGGGACAACCACGTTGGACGTTTCGGCACGGAGTCCCGCCGAACGGCGGGGCGGATTCGGGGGCGATTTGCTCACCAACACGCTCGTTACCACCCATCATTGCACACCAATCACGCCCCTTCCAAAAACTATTGGGACACATGCGGGCTACTCCCCGATTTGTACATTGTACTTTGTACCTTGTACATCCTCCAGCCGCTTCTGCCAGGCGTCGGCCTCGGCGGCGTTCTTTTCTGCATCCGGGCCGTTTTTCAGGATGCGGATGAGCAGGGCGATGGCCTGGGGGTTGTCCTGGCCTGCGGAAAGGCGGAGCATGGCCATGCCGCGCTGCTCGTCCTTGGGCACGGGTTCTCCCGTGAGCAGCATGACCGCGTAGACCATCTGGGCGCGGGGCTCACCCGCGGCGGCGGCCTGCGCGTACCACTCCGCGGATTTTTGTAAATCTTTCTCCACGCCGTTGGTGCCCTTGGCGTAGATGTTGCCCAGGGCGGTTGCGGCGGCGGGTTCGCCCGTCTTGTCGCCGGGGCGTGCGGCCTTCACGAGCCAGTCCACGGCCTCGTGCATGCTCTCCGCCTTCTGCGCCAGCACCATGCCCAGGCGGAACTGCGCGTCCGCTATCCCGGCATCAGCCGCCGTGCGCCAGTGCGCCAGTGCGGCGTTCACGTCCTTGGCCACGCCGCGGCCCTCGTATTCCAGGATGCCGAGGAAGACGCAAGCCTCCCGGCTGCCCTGCGCGGCGGCCTTGGAGAACCACTCGTGCGCCAGCTTGGCGTTTTTCTCCACGCCCTTGCCACCCTCCATGTAGAGCGCGGCCAAATCGGTTTGCGCCTGCACCAGCCCGGCGTCCGCGGCCTTCTGCAGCCACTGGAGCGCGCCGGCGAAATCGCTGGCGGCGTGCTCCACGTTCGGGCGGATGAGTTCCTGCGCCCGCGCGTACATCTCCTGCGCGGTCTGCGGCTCCGGCGCGGCGGCCTCCCTCTTGTCGCAGGAGACCAGCGCGGCCAGCGCGGCGAACGCCAGGCATGACGCGGCGGATTTCACGGCGCGGGAAAAGGCGGTTTACTTCACGTCCTTGGCGAGGGTGGCCATCTCCTCGATGGTGTCCGCCACGGCATCCGCTGCGCCTTCCACGCGCACGGCGTCCATCATCTCGGTGAGCGGCTCCAGGAGGTCCTTCATGGCATCGCTCGCCTGCACGGGCTCCGTTTCCTCGCCGGTGCGGGCGGCCATCTCATGCGCCACCTTCACCAGCTCGTCCAGCGCGCCCGCCTTCTTGGCGGCCGCCACCAGCTTGGCCATGTCCTTGCGGAGATCCAGCAGCAGCAGGCTCTTCATGCTCTTCAAGGCGCGCTCGTGCAGGGCGGCCCTGCCGGGGTCTCCCGCCGCCGCGGGATGCGTGAGGGCGGCCACGGTCTGCTTGTAGAAGTCCTCGCGGGCCTCGGAGAAGATGAGGGTGTACTTCCAGTTGTCGCGCTGCTTGTAGGCGTACTCCTCCTCCTGCGCGAGCTGCAGGGCGGTCTTGCCGTCCTTGTTCGCCAGGTTGGGGTCTGCGCCCATCTGCAGGAGCATGCGGGTGACCTCCGCGTTGCCGCGGCGTGCGGCGAGCATGAGCGGGGTGTAGCCGTTGCTCTCCGCCTGGTTCACGTCAAGCCCGGCCTTCACCAGGGCGTAGGCGGTGGCGGGCATGCCGCTCCAGGCCGCCCAGTGCAGCGCGGTGAAGCCGTCCTTGTCCACAGCGTGCAGGTCGATTCCGGGAACCTTGAGCAGCTCCTCCACGTAGGGGATGCGCTCCAGCAGGTCCTTCTTGAGGGCCTTGTTGGGGGCGTTGAAGTTGGCGTAGGCGGCCCACATGAGCACCGTGCGCCCGGTCTGGTCCGGGATGTTGATGAAGAGCTTGTCCTGCGTGCTGGCGGATTCGGTGCCCTCGCGGAGCTCCTTGTGGAAGGCGGTCCAGTCCTTCTCGGTGTTGCCGCCCTTGCGGACGAGGGAGATGAGGGAGTCCGTGGGGTTGACGGTCTCGAAGGGCATCATGGCGAGGTTGCAGAGGCCGCCGATGGCGCCGGTGCAGGCAATCAGGATGAGCATGTCGCCGATGATGGCCTTCCAGTCCGTCTTCTGTGCGGGGGCTGCTTCCGGGGTCTTGTTTTCGTTGTCAGACATGGTATGAAAGATGGTTGGTGGTTATTCGTTCTCGAGGGCGGCCTCCACGGCCTCGGCCTCGGCGGCCTGTTCCTTCTCCTCCTCGTCGGAGACCTTCTTGGCGTCCGCCTCCGGGTCCTCGGTGACGAACATGCCCTTGGTGAGGATGATGGCGAGCGGGGAGATGACCGCCATGATCAGGTAGATGGTCCACATGAACTCCGGCGAGTGCCAGAAGTCGATGTGCATGGTGTCCATCTTGGCGGCGATGCCGTCATAGCAGAGGTAGGAGACCAGCAGGCCGCCGATGACGCCGTTGATGGGCTTGGCGATGAACATGGGCAGCGCGGAGAGCGACATGTAGGAGGCCACCTTGTCCTTGGGGGCCACGCGCGCCACGTATTCTGAGAAGCGCGGGCTGAAGAGCAGCTCGCCGAAGGCGAACACCAGGATCTGCAGGAAGATGGCCACGTAGTAGGCCTGGCTGATGGTGGTGATGCCGGGGACGATGAAGTAGCACTGCGGCGGGATGGCCATGAGGATGAGCGATGCGGCGGAGATGGACATGCCGGAAATCATCAGCTTCACCGTGGAGAACTTGTTGATGATGGGGATGATGACAATCAGGCCCGTGATGATGACGAACGGGTTGAGCGAGTTCATGAAGCCCAGCTGGAAGTCGTCGCCTATCGTGCGGGTGTAGTACTGCGGCATCACCAGGAACTGCAGCGTGAACACCAGGCGCACGCCCAGCGTCAGCAGCAGGAACACGATGAGCTTCTGGAACGTGCGCTCCCTGGCCACCTCGCCAATGAGCTTGAGCGGGCGCCGGTTGGAGGTCTCGTTGCGGGAGACCTTCTCGTCCGGCTCCGCGAAGAAGTCCTCGTTGATGAAGCGGGTGAAGATGAACGCGCAGACCGAGCAGCAGGTGCCCAGGTTCACCACCCACTGCAGGCCGTCCACGTCGCCCCGCCACGCCAGCAGCGGGTCCACGATGGCGAAGCCTGCCAGCAGGGCGCCGATGTTCATGAAGAGGTAGTAGAAGTTGAAGCCTGTGGGCCTGGCGCGCTTGGTGGTGAAGCGGCGGATGGAGGTGGTGATGCACGGGCTCATGAAGGCGGAGCCGAAGGACATGATGGCGATACCGCCCATCACGATGTAGCGCGAGGAGTCCTGCGAGAGCCCCAGCATGTGCATGCCGAAGTCCGAGCCCAGACCCAGGATGGCGCGCCCCGTGATGAGCAGGGCGAACCCGATGGCGTATGTGCGCTTCAGGCCGATGATGTCGCAGATGGTGCCCACGGCGAACACGAACATGGAGAGGAACAGCGTGTACATGCCCACCCAGAACGGCGCGTCCGCGTCTCGGAAGCCGCAGTACTTGTTCAGGAAGAGGGCGAACACGATGATGAGGGTGAAGTACGCCAGGCCGTCGAAGAACTGGATGAAGTTGGTCAGCCAGAAGTTCTTGCCGCACTCCTTCAGCACGCCGAACTCCGAGAAGTACCGGGTGATGGGGTTTCCTGTCTTGGTATTGGTATCGCTCATAGTATTGTGTTGTGAAAGGGGTTATTGGAGGACGGCGCCGCGGCTGGCGTTGGATGCCATCCTGCGGTAGCGGTTGAGCCACTTGCCGGGTATCTCCTGCATGGTGGGCTGCCACACCGCGCGGCGCGCCGCGATTTCATCGTCGCCCAGCTCCGCCGTGATCGTGCGGTTCGGGATGTCGATGCTGATGATGTCGCCATCCTTCAGCAGGCCGATGAGCCCGCCCTCCGCGGCTTCCGGGGACACGTGGCCGATGCACGCGCCGTGCGTGGCGCCGGAGAAGCGGCCGTCCGTGACGAGTGCGACGGAGTTGCCGAGGCCCTTGCCCATGATGTAGCTGGTGGGTGCGAGCATCTCCTGCATGCCGGGGCCGCCCTTGGGGCCCTCGTTGCGGATGACCACCACATCGCCGGGCTTCACGCGGTCCGCCAGGATACCGGCGCAGGCGTCCTCCTGGCTCTCGAAGATGACGGCGGGACCGCGGTGCACCAGCATTTCCGGCAGCACGCCCGCCTTCTTCACGATGGCGCCCTGTTCCGCCAGGTTGCCGAAGAGCACGGCCAGCCCGCCGTCCGGGGAGTAGGCGTTGTCCACGGTTCGCACCACGGCGGGGTCCTGCGTGTGCAGGCCCTCCATCTGTTCGCCGAGGGTCTTGCCGCTCACGGTGGGAACATCCGTGTGCAGCACGCCGGGAACGGCGTTCGCCTCCGCCAGCAGGGTCATGATGCCGCCCGCGCGCTGCAGGTCGTGCATGTGGTAGCGGGAGCTGGGGGCAATCTTGCAGATGTTCGGGGTGCGGCGGGAAATCTCGTCGATGCGGTGCAGGTCGTAATCCAGCCCGGCTTCCGCGGCGAAAGCCAGGGTGTGCAGCACAGTGTTGGAGGAGCCGCCCATGGCCATGTCGCACGCGAAAACGTTGTCGATGGACTTCTCCGTCACCAAATCGCGCGGCAGGGGGGCGCCCTGCAGGGCCATTTCCACGGCTCGGCGTGCGGCGGCGCGCCACAGCTCCTTGCGCTCGTCGGAAAGCGCGGGCAGCGTGCCGTTGCCCGGCAGCGCCAGGCCCAGCACCTCGCACAGGCAGTTCATGGAGTTCGCCGTGAACAGGCCGGAGCAGGAACCCGCGCCCGGGCATGCGTGGCACTCCACAAAGTGCAGCTCGTCCTCTGAAATCTTGCCGGCCGTGCAGGCGGCCACGGCCTCGAACACGCTGTTGAGGTCCAGGTCCTCGCCGTTGCGGCCCTTGCCCACGGCCATGGGGCCGCCGCTGCAGAAGATGGTGGGGATGTTGCAGCGCAGCGCGCCCATCACCATGCCCGGCACAATCTTGTCGCAGTTCGGAATGCAGATGCAGGCGTCGAACGCGTGTGCGGAGAGCATGGTCTCCACGCTGTCGGCTATCAGTTCGCGGCTCGCAAGCGAGTATTTCATGCCCCGGTGCGCCATGGCGATGCCGTCGCACACGCCGATGAGGTTGAACTCGATGGGCGTGCCGCCCGCCTTGCGGACCTCCTCCTTCACCAGCTCCGCCACCTTGTTCAGGTGCACGTGCCCCGGTATCACCTCGTTGAAAGAATTGCAAATCGCGATAAACGGCTTGCGGATGTCCTCGTCCGTCATGCCTGTCGCACGCATCAGGCTGCGGTGCGGCGCCCGCTCGATTCCCGCCTTGGTCCTATCCGATAACATTGCGCCCGCATGCTACCACAATCCCTTCCGCAGTTCCAGCATAAAACTCCACCCACCCCGCGCGCGTACGTCATACGCATACGCGCGCGCGAACGCAAGAAGGCCCAGCCGGAACGGCTGGGCCTTGGTAATCCTTGCTGTGGCGATGCCGAACTTACTTCCTGCGCCGGCGGGCCGCCAGCGCGGCAAGCGCAAGCAGGCCCAGCGTGCCGGTCGTCGGCTCGGGAAGCATGACGAGCGCCACGGTGCCCCGGCCGTTTTCATCCATCCTGTACACCAGGGCGTAGGTGTTCTCGATGAGGTTGGTGTAGAGCCGGCTGGCTTCAAAGTCAAAGTTCTTCCAGTCCCTGAAGCCGAGGTCTTTAGTCTGCTTCGTATCATCGATGTAGAATTCGTCCATGTCGGTGAACAGCGTGTAATACTCGGCCTCGGGGGTGGCAAAGTATTCACGCAGGTAGGTGTCCACCGCATACATGTCGGTCGTCGACGTACCACCCTCCAAGGACACGGCAAGCTTGTCACCGGTGTACAGATAGACCTTGGAACCCATGGTGAGACCCCCGCCCAGCGTGCGGGAAACATCCAGCTCGGAACCCGCCTTCATCACCAGGTCGGCGTTCAGGGTGCCATCCTCGCCGACCGTGAGGGACCGGCCCTCGGTGATCCACAGCGTGGCCTCTTCCTCAGGCGTGGCGGCCATACCCTTGTACAGACCCAGCGTGGAGCCGCTGGCGATGGTGACATTCTGGATGCCCGATCCCTCGATATTCATCAGATTGAGCGTGCCCCTCGCCACCTGCACGTTGCCTTGGAAGTCCGACAAGTCGCCGGTGACGTTTGTGGTGCCCTCGCTGTTCTGCTCGATGGTTCCCTTGCCGGAAATCTTCGCTCCGATGTTCATGTTGCGCATCGTCAGGGTGGCGCTGTCCGCAACGGAGACCGTGCCGTTCAGGGTGCTTGTCTCCCCGCTGTTGACCAGAACCAGCGAACCCCTCGACACCGTCACCGAGCCGTTGAAGGCACTCAGGTCGCCGGTGAAGGATTGCGTTCCCTCTCCGCTGTGCACCAAGTCCAGGTGGGTGCCCAAGGCTCCCTTGTATGTGTAGTCGCCGGCACCGGTGAGCTCGAGGATGCGGTTGATCCCGTGTTCCTCATCCTCGGTGCCGACCACATAGACTGTCTTGCCGGTGGAGTTGTCAATCAGGCCCGCCACCTTGGCAAGTGCGGTGTCGATGGTGATTGTGGCGCTGGTGCCGCCAGAGAATGTTGTCTCCAGCACGGCGCCGGAAACCACAAGCTCATCCTTGATGATCAGGTTCATGCCGGATCCGCTCTTGGCACTGCTGGTACCCACACCGTACTGGATTTTGCCCGTGTACAGGCTGCTGTGGTCCTGTGCATCGCCGAGGATGACATCCACCACCTCTCCGGAGCCTTGGCCGTTGTAGCAGGTGGACACCTGAAGGACGCTGCTTGCGCCACCGCCGGAGAGCGATGAGACGACGATATCCGTGGCATAGTTCACCTCGCCGACGGTCAGCACGTAGGCTGTGCCGGATGTGCCGTCGATGTGAAGGTGTCCCAGGTCAAACACTTGGTCATTGCCGCTGCCATAGAAACGGATGTCGCCGTTGCCGGACTTGATGGAAACCGTGCCGTCGCTTTCCAATCCGTAGAACGTGCTGTAATTGTTCGCATCCTGGCGGTTGGCCGTGTTCAGTAGGGTCATGGTGGCACCGCTGCCCACCTTAACTGTGGTTCCCTCCTGGGAAACCAGATGGTGCATGGAAATATCCCCGTCGAAGACGGCGGTGGAACCGGTGTTCAGGAACACATCCGTGGAATTGTCGCCGAGTACCGTGCCAAGTTCGTACTGCTTGCCCGCCACGGGGGCGTCCAAGGTCAGGTCCTTGCCCGTCAGGTTGATGGTGCCTTCGTTTTCAATGCCCTTCACGGCGGCGTCTTCAGAGCCGCTCAGGGTGAAGGCGTTCAAGCCCTCCGCAAGGGAAACGTAGCCCTCGGCGTCAATCTTCACATCGGTTCCCACCGTGGAATCCGCGCCAAGCTCCAGCGCTCCGCCGGCCTGCACATGCAGCTTGCCGGAACCGGTGACCGCACCCGCCAATTCCGTCTGCCCGGCCAGCTGCAGCTCGCCACCGATGGCTACATCGCCCAGTGCGGCACCGGTTGCCAGCTTCAGCGTGCCGTCCACCGCCAGGTGGTGCGCCGCAAGGGAGAAATTGCTGCCTTCCGCATTCTGTACGGTGACACCGGCGCCCTCTTCCACCGTTATGCCCGTGGGTTCCACATCGCTGCCGAGGTTGAGCGTCAGGCTAGCGCTATGGGCTGCATCGAAGGTCACATCGTCCTGGTTCGAGAAATAGACAGGCGTTTCCGGGGCGGCCATCTCTCTCCAAGGCGTGGAGGCCCGGTCCGTGGTCCATGCAGCATCCTCTGCACCGTACCATACCAGGTCTTTGCTGGTGATGGTATAGGAAATGGTGCCGTCATGCCCGAACACCCACTTCTTGCCAAACGTTTCCACGCCCCGCAGGTTGCTCACGGAGAAGACGCTCAAATCCACATCGCCACCGTTAAACAGTGTGTAGGTGTAGGTGCCTTCGTTTTCCGTGCAGGTGAGATGGGTGATGTCAAAGATGATGCTGTTGTCTGCAAATCCCACGGATCCGTTTCCCGTGTTTACGATGGAATTCTTGCCGAACGCTACCGTGCCGCCCAGGGTGAGGGTGCCGGCGTTGCTCAACTGCGATTCCAGCCCCAGCGAGGTGGTGGAGGAAACCGTGGTGGCCCCGGTGAGGGTGAGGGTGTGCCCTGCCGCGGCATCGGCCAGCGTCAGGGCGTTCACCGTGACTGTGCCGTTGAAGATGGCATCCGTGTTCACATTGACGTTTACCTTGTTGGCCGTGTAACCGCTGCTCGTGTTGCGCAGGATGTCGCCGTCAACAATGGTACCCGCCGCGTTGAAGGAGACGGTCAGGGTTCCCGCCGCATTGCTCCCGTTCTTGATATCGGCTTTGATGGCGGATGCCGAATCGTCGAATACGATGTTGAGACCGTAGTCGTTGTGGCATCGGTCGTTGATGAAGGATCCGGTGAAGCCGGAAACATCTCCCGTGAACTTCCATGTGGGCGTTGCGTTGTTGGAGGCGGTGTTGTCGCGCTTCAAATCGCCGGTGCCGCCCAGGGAGCCGGCAAAGGTGACGGTCTGTGCGCCTTGCGCCCTGAAGTGGGCTCCGCCGGAACCAATCACCACATTGGCGGCAATGGTCTGGTTGCCCGATGCAAAGGAGCTGCCCTGGCTCACCCCGTTCAGACTAACGGCTGAACCCTCCCTAAACAGGGTGGATCCGCTGCCCAGGCTCAGGTTGTTGAGCTGGCCGCTCAGCTCCACGGTGCCTTGCCAGGTTCCGCCCAGCGTCACATCGCCCATAGCCGTTTGACCGGATGCCAGCTTGTACGTGCCGGAACCCGCCAGGACGGCGCTGCTGCCGGCGGCTCCCTGAAGCACTATGTCGGAGGCTACGGAGATGGTCTTTCCGGCGGCGCTGATCACACCGGCGTTCACCGCGCCGGCGCCCGTCAGGGCCAGGGCGGCGGAATCCCCCGCAAGGGTGAGGGTGGATGCTGTCAGGCTGCCGCCGTCCAGGTTGAACGTGTAGGCATCTCCTACCTGCACGTCGCCTGCGGTGATGGCGCTGGTGAGCGTCACCGTATGGGCCTCCGCCTTATTGTCGAAAGTGGCCAGGCTGTGGTTGGCGGACCTGTATTGCACGGCAGTTCCGTTGTGCAGCCAGCTCGCCTCCGTTGTGTTCCATTCGGCGGAATCTCCCAGCCCGTTCCAGGCGTACCGGTCGATAACGTCCTGCGAGATGGTGGCCGATGTCGCTTGGTTTTGGGCACCCGTGTATACGGCCATATATTTCACCAGGCCGGTGTCGATATCCTTGATCGTGCCGTCAGGTGTGAACGTGGTGTTCGGAGACCATTTGACTCCCGTGTTGCTGCCGTAGTACGTGAGGTTCTCGCCCTCCTTGGTGCGGATGTTCCAGGTGGAGGTCATCGTGCTTCCGTTGTTCATGGTCAGCACAAGGGATATTGCGGCATAGTCGTCCCATGGGGTGGAGCTGTTGAATTTCAGGGATTCCGACAAGCCGCTGGAGAAACTGAGGGCCAATGAGTTTTTGCCGGGAGCCCAGGCCTGTCCGTATGGCGTTGCATAGTGATTTCCCGTGCTGCCGTTGAAGTTCACGCCCTCGTTGTACTTCGTGTCACCTCCACCGTTCCAAGTGCCTTCGCAGTTGAAGATGGTGTGAACGTCCTTGACCCCGGCAATCCATGTTGTGGAAAGGAGCTGCTTAACTGCGTTCACATCCAGTTCCACAACCACAGACATGGCGCCGGCTGTCCAATTGTCCACGGTAACGGTAGATTTGACCTGATCACCCTCGAATACCTGCTTGGCATCGAGAATGGCGTTTGCAGCCTGCGCCGTGGCGCTGGTTGTGATGGCGGTAGCTGCCGCGATGAGCGCTGCCTGGAACTTGTGCGGGAGGCGAAGTTTCATAATGGTTGTCTGATTGGTTGGTTTTTGATGTATTGGTTGGAGGTGTTGCGTGCGGCCCGTCTGCGCCACACGCAGTCGCGCAAATACTACACGGGGTTCGGAGATATTGCAAGCGCAAAATTCACAAATTTTCACACAGTTGTGAAAATTTGGCGGAAAACAGCCAAAATTTCTCCATCCGGGGTTATTTCCCCTTGTTCGGCGGGGGCGGGGGGAGCAGATCCTTCATCTCCACGAATTCGGCATCCGCGGAGAGGCCGCCGAGGTCCTGCAGGAGCTCGCGGCAGCGGGTGTTGAGGCGCGGGTAGTCGATGGGCCCGGGCTGGGGTTCCGCGGTTCCGGGGAAGACGAGGTAGGAGACGCCCAGGTCCGAGATGGGGCGGGCGTACGAGGTGGCCTTGGGGTTGACGTCCCTGGCGAGGCGGAGGGAGGCCTCGCCGCACTTGAAGTCGGGGCCGAAATCACCGACGATGGCGGGGAAGACGCGCTTGCCGACCACCACCACGGCGTAGTCGCCGGGTTTCGGGCGGAAGGCGGCGTCACGCCCCTCCTGCAGCGTGAGCGGCACCACGATGAAGGGGTCGTACTCCGCCAGCAGGTAGCTGTAGGTTTTGAGGTCGTTCACCACGGCGCGGGCGTGCTTCACCGCGGCGGGAGCGGCCTTTTTGTCCTTCTGCAGCTTCTCCAGGCGCGCCTGCCAGGGCTTGAGCAGCGGGTTGGGCACGGTGCCGAGCTTCTTCCAGCGGTAGGAGGTGGTGGGCTGGTAGTAGTCGCTCTTCATCACCTTCTCCGGCATGGTGGGCAGGCGGTCGCCGTCGGAGCCGTCGGACACCACGTCCATGTCCGCCTGCATCCACAGCACCTTGCGTTCGGTGTTGGGCGCGGTGATTTCCAGCAGGGTTTCCGTATCGTAGAAGTTGTGGCGGTCCAGCAGCTTGGAGAGGGTGGCGGCGTTCTTGCGGATCTGGTTCTGCTTGTGGAGCATGAGCGGCGCCCACCAGTGGGAGGTCTTGGCGGCGGACATCAGGGCGTCGTAGTCGGCGAAGACCTTTTTCAAGTCCGGGTTGGCGGCGGCCAGCTCCGCTGGGCTGGCGGCGTGCGGCAGGTAGAGGCTCATGCTCAGGTGCACCATGTAGGCGTCCTTGAGCTTGCGGTCGCGGGAGGCGGTGGAGCCGGGGCGGAATTCCACCATGGAGCGCATGTTGATGCCGCTCTGCAGCTTGGTGAAGTGGGAGAACGAGCCGTCCATGGCCTGTTCCGGCAGGGCGGGCGGGAAGGGGGGCAGCGTGACGGCGGGCATGGCGAAGGCATCCGCCGGGTGCCACGGCGCGGCGGGCTGCACGGCCGGCGCGGGGGCGGGTTGCGGGGCGGGGGCGGGTTCCGGCTGCGGGGCGGGCTTGTACACCACCACCTCCTTGATGATTTCGCGGGGCGGCTGGGGCGCCGCGCCACCGCGCAGGGCCTGCACCAGGTGCGCGGGGCCATCGGTGAACAGAGAGCACGCGCCCACCAGCAGCACGCCCAGCAGGCACCAGCGGAACGGGTGCCGCCGGCGGCGGTATTCCTTCGGCATCTTCATGGTTTCTTCTCCGTTTCAGCCGCCGCGCGCCGCGGGCGGAACCCCATGGCCAGCCGCAGCACCGGCAGCGGAACCATGCGCAGGAACCACGCGCACAGCCGTATCCGCAGAGACGGATAGTACCGCGCGCGCCCCTTGATGAGCGCCTTGATAGAGCCCTCCACCACGGTGGGGATGGGCGTGTAGAACCATTTCTTGAACGGCACGTCCCCGCTGCCGTGGCCGGGGCGCCGCGCCACATCCCCGAACCCCGTGTGCACGGGACCGGGACACACCGCCAGCACGGGCACGCCGTGCTCCTTCATCTCCAGGCGCAGGGCCTCGCTGAACGATGCCACGTAGGCCTTGGATGCCGCATAGACGGCGAAATCCGGGATGGGCAGCTCCGCCGCCAGGGAGGCGATGTTGATGATGCCGCCGCCCTGCTCCATGAGCTTGGGCAGCAGGGCGCGGGAAAGCTCCGTGAGCGCGCAGATGTTCACCTGCAGCATCTGGCGGTTGCGCGCGGGCTCGCTGCCCGCCAAATCCCCGTGGTCGCCCAGCCCGGCGTTGTTGATGAGCATGGTCTCGCCGCGGTCCAGCGTGCCGAAGGCCGCAATCAGCCGCGCGCGCTGGGCTTCATCGGAAAGGTCGCAGGGTGCCGTGGCCACCTCCAGCTCCGGGTTCTTGGCGCGCAGCTCCGCCGCCAGCGCATCCAGCTTCTCCGCGCGCCGAGCCACCAGCACCATTTGCTTGCAGCCGCCCGCCAGACGCCGTGCAAAGGCCTCCCCCAGCCCGGAGGACGCTCCCGTGATGATGACCTGGTCGCATATCATGCGTGCCATTGTACACGACCGCGCGCGGGATTGCAAATGGTTATTTGCTCATGTTTCAGAGGGGAAGAGGTGGGTGATGTGTGTGTCGGAGCCTTGTCTCCAAATTTTCAAGAATATTCAGCATTGTAGCGATTTTGCTTGCATACCGTATTTGGAATACTGTATCATGCCGACATGCACGGTGACCACGCAGATCTTGCAAATGAGACCATGTGTCAAAGAATGGCGCGCTCCATCTCTCAAGAGCGGCAAAGTATAATGGGCGTCGCGATAATAATCGTTATGCTGTTCCACTGGCGATGGTGGGGAAGCTGCACCCTTTTGGTAACATGGTACGGATATTTTGCGGTGGAACTTTTCTTTTTCATGTCTGGGTTCGGCATATATTATTCCTTGTCAAAGAGATCGGACACACAGGAGTATTACCTTCGGCGATTTTGGCGGATCATTCCCACATGCATTGTTTCCGGAATCATTTTCTTATGGGTGTGGCATGAGGCAGTGCCCGGTTTATATTCATTCGACAAAGTGTATCCCTGGCTGGCGTTCCTTGGATTGGATGTATGGTATATTCGCACGATAGCGATTTATTATCTGGTTGCGCCGGCCGTATATCGCCTGATGCATCGATTGCATTATCCCCTTTTGGGAATAACCCTATGCTCCGCAATAGGCTACATACTGCTATCGTTTGTTAGCATGAAACAGTGCCATTTCGATTTTTTGGCGGAAACAACGGTCATTTGGAGCATTAAGCGTTTCCCCGCCTTCCTGGTAGGGATGTATATTGCCCACAAGGCGGGTAGCGGTGGGAACCTGGTTGCCTTGGGTATCATGGCCGTCATTGCCGCGGCGGTCCACACCGGATTGACATATGCAGTCATGTTCCAAGGACTGAGTTCCCATGTGCGCAGCGACATGGAAATACTGATGTTTCCCTGTTGGGGCTTCGTATTGTGGGGCATGGCATGCTGTCTCCGATACGTACCGGGAATGCTAAAGGCAGGGGTGGAATGGATGGGGAAATACTCATTGGAAATCTTTCTCGCCCACTCTGCCATATTCGCCTTGCTGCCGCGCGAGAGATGGATGTTCCCCGTAGCCTGTGCCATATCACTGGTTGCTGCCGTTCTGGTAAACCGGCTTGCAAAACGGGTGCGCGCCTGTTTTGGCGAATAACCGGAGCGTTGCAATAAAAGGCTTCCCAACGGGCGCGGATTGTGCATAATGTGGGCATGCATGAATTCCTGAACTTTTGCATGCAGTGCATCCAGGACTGGGGGTACTGGGGTGTGTCGCTGCTGATGGCAATGGAGAGCTCCATTCTACCTGTTCCGAGCGAGGTGGTGGTACCGCCGGCGGCGATAGCGGCATCCCAGGAGGGCTCGTCCATGTGCTTCTGGGGCGTGGTTCTGGCGGGCACGGTGGGCTCGTACCTGGGTTCGTGCTGCATGTATGTTATTTCCCTGCTGGTGGGGCGCCCCATTATCTACCGCTGGGGCAAGTATTTTTTCCTGCCGCGCCACAAGGTGGAGACGGCGGAGCAGTTCATGCGCGACTACGCGACGGCGGGCATCTTCTTTGCGCGCTTCCTGCCGGTGGTGCGCCACCTCATTTCCATCCCGGCGGGCCTTTCCCGCGTGAACTTCCTCACCTTCAGCCTGGCCACCATCAGCGGCTCCGCCATCTGGTGCTGGGTGCTCGCCTGGTTCGGCGACAAGGTGGGCAGCGAGAACCCCGGCATCATGGATTCCCCGGAAAACCTGATTGCCGCGGTGAAGGGGGAATCCCACCTGGTCATCCTGGGCGTGCTCCTGCTGGCCGTGCTCTACGGCATCATGAAGTACATGACGCGCAAGAAAAAGACGGAGTGAAGCCGCTCCCGGCGGTATGACACAGCCCGCGGTTGCGGGGGTGCGGGGCGGGTGGTGCATCTTGCGCCACATGTGTCCCAATGGTTTTTGTTGCTAGGCGTGGTTGGTATGCAATGATTGGCGCGAACGAGCGCATGAGAGATGCAACCCATGGCGCCACGAACCACTCCGGCCCTGGCGGGCGGAGTTATGGGGATTGACGTGCGGAGGGGGTGTCCCCACAGGTTGACACCTGTGGCTACATATAAGATTGCGCCGCCCCTTCGGGTGGGGCGCTTGTATCCAGCCGCGCCATCCGGCGCGGTTGCGGATGAGTTTCATCTGGCGAAACGCCAGATGAAACATGATTCCACGCGCCGACAGCGTGACCTGGGATGCCGGCGACGCGGACGAGGTGCACGCCGTGATGAGCTCCCAGAGCCGCCGCATGAAGGCCTGCCGCAAGGTGTCCATGGGCGTTGCCAGCTTTGCCGTCCGCCAGGACGCCTGCCGCAGTCTCTCCTCCCTGATGGACGAGGAGCGCGCGCGAATCAAGAAGGGCAAGAAGGCCGGGAAATAACCCCTCCGCCCAACTACTGCCCGCCCCTCCCTGCTTTGCAGGGTGGGGCGCTTGGAATTCGAGATGGATTTTATTTGAGCAATTTCCTTCCGTCCGCCTGGGTTAGGATGCGCATTTGTTCAATGGCAATCCGATTCAATCGCTTTAGGCGCTCGGGTTGCGGCAAGCTGTCGGCAATGAAAATGGCGTTGAGGTTCTCCATGTTGGAAAGGCAGATAAGTTCATTGACGGAGGCGTAATCACGGATGTTGCCCTTGTCCTCCGGGTGGCTTTCACGCCACTGCTTGGCGGTCATGCCAAACATGGCGATATTGAGCACATCCGCCTCGTCTGCATATATCAGGGATGCCTGTTTGGGCGTGATTTGGGGAGGAAGCAGGTTTCGCTTTATGGCATCTGTATGGATGCGGTAGTTGATTTTTGCCAGCTCGCGTTTGGCTGACCAGCCAACAAGTTTTTGTTCCTCCTCCTTGAGACGCTGGAATTCCTCGATGAGATAGAGCTTGAAAGCCACGCTGATGGCCGTGCCGAATTCAAACGCAAGGTCACGGACCGCATACGTGCCGCCATAGCGCCCCTTGCGGACAATAATGCCGATGGCATGCGTCCTTTCTATCCACTCGGACGCGCTGAGCACGAAATTGGGCAATCCGGCCTGCATCCTAAAGTGGTCGAATTCGACCACTTTGAAATCGGGATTGTGGATAAGCTCCCACGTTCCCAGCAATTCTATCGTGTAGCGGTTTCGCAGCCAGTTCTTGATGATATCCGCCGCACGGCTCTCATCGTTCTTTGCATTTGCCATATCCGTTAGGGAAATGTAGTCTTGGCCATTGACGGAAATGATGCTGATATCCGAATGCTGGACAGAAATGACAGGCATATAGCCATTCTACCATGCGCCGTATAGGGTCACAAGGGGAAATTGGGCTGTGCGTGTGAGCGCGTGCGTAGCCGCACTCAAGAAAATGCTTCACATGGCGGGGAAAATCTGGTAGATTGGTGGGCGTGCGGAAACGGGCGCCTGTGCCCGCCCGCGCGTTACACCAACCCAATATCTAGCACCATGCGCGTTATCATTGAACCCGATTACGACAAGCTGTCCGCCTGGGCCGCCGACTACGTGGCCAAGCGAATCATCGAAGCCCACCCCACTCCGGAGAAGCCCTTCAAGCTCGGCTGCCCCACGGGGTCTTCACCCCTCGGCCTCTACAGGGCCCTGATCAAGAAGTACGAGGCCGGCGAGCTCTCCTTCGAGAACGTCGTCACCTTCAACATGGACGAGTACGTGGGCCTGCCGGAGGAGCACCCGGAGTCCTACCACTCCTTCATGTGGACCAACTTCTTCTCCCACATCAACATCAAGAAGGAGAACGTGCACATCCTCAACGGCAACGCCCCCGACCTCAAGAAGGAGTGCGAGGACTACGAGAAGGCCATCGTTGAGGCCGGCGGCATCGACCTCTTCATGGGCGGCGTGGGCCCGGACGGCCACCTGGCCTTCAACGAGCCCGGCTCCTCCCTCACCGCCCCCACGCACATCGAGTCCCTCACCACGGACACCATCATCGCCAACAGCCGCTTCTTCGAGAACGACGTGAACAAGGTGCCCAAGCAGGCGCTGACCGTGGGCATCGGCACCGTGATGGCCGCCCGCGAGGTGCTGCTGGTGTGCAACGGCCACCACAAGTCCCGCGCGCTCGCCCACATCATCGACGGCAGCGTGTCCCACAAGTGGACGGCCTCCGCCCTGCAGATGCACCCCGCCGCCATCATCGTGTGCGACGAGTCCGCCTGCGGCGAGCTCAAGGTGGATACCTACAAGTACTACCTGGACAAGGAGCGCGACAACCTGATCTGATTGCGTTTCGCAGTTGTATATACAGGGCGCCCCCATCCGCCGTTGCGCGGGTGGGGGCGCCTTCTTTGGTGCGACAAACTCGGGGCGTGCTCTCTCAGCGCAGCTGGCGGCGCATGGAGAGTGCGCGCAGCAGTGCGGTGAAGTGCGAGTAGTCGTGCTCGCGGTCGCCGGATTCCAGCACGAACTGGTACTCGCCCATGCGGGCGTCCTCCTGGGCGGCGTTGTGCAGGCGCAGTTGGATGGTGGCCTCGTCGTCCGTCTTGCGGCCGCGGAGGCGGGCCTCCAGCTGGGCGGAGGGCAGGTAGATGTACACATCCGCGAAGGCGCGGCGGATGACGGGGTCTTCACACGCGCGGATGCTGGCGGCGCCCTGCACGTCGATATCCATCACCACGTTCTTTCCGGCCTGCAGAAGCTCCACGATGTGCGAGCGGAGGGTGCCGTAGGAGTTGCCGTGCACGGTGGCGTGCTCCAGGAATTCCCCGGCGGCCACCTTGGCTGCGAAATCGGCTTGCGAGAGGAAGTGGTAGTCCACGCCGTCCCGCTCGCCGGGGCGGGGTTCGCGGGTGGTGCAGGAGATGGAGTAGGCGGTGAGGCCGTCCGCTTCCGCGCGGCGGCAGAGGGTGGTCTTGCCGCAGCCGGAGGGACCGGAGACGATGAGCAGTGTTCCTAGCATACTTTTTTTAATGAATCATTCGATGTTCTGCACCTGTTCGCGTACCTTCTCCAGCTCGGTCTTGGCATCCACCACGAGCTGGGCGAGTGCGGCGTCGTTGGCCTTGGAGCCGGTGGTGTTGAGCTCGCGGAAGATTTCCTGGCAGAGGAAATCCAGCGTGCGGCCCACGGGTTCGTTGCGCCCGCAAATCTTTTCAAACTGGTCCAGGTGGGAGGACAGGCGCGTCATCTCCTCCGTCACGTCGCAGCGGTCTGCAAAGAGCGCGATCTCCTTCACCAGGCGCTCGTCCTCCAAGGGCAGGGGCAGCCCGCATTCCTCCAGGCGCTTCATCAGGTTCTCGCGGTAGCGCGCGGGCACGCCCGCGGCGCGCTCCGCCAGCTTCTCACGGTAGCCGCGCAGGGTCTGGATGCGCGCCAGCAGGTCGCGCTTCATGTTCTCTCCCTCCTGCGCGCGCAGGGTGAGGAAGGCTTGCAGGGCCTGCTGCAGGGCGGCGTTCACGGCGGGCGCGGCGTCCTCCGCGGAGATGTCGGATTCCGTCTGCTCGCCGATGATGCCGAGGCGCACCAGGGCCTCCAGCGTGGGCACCGTGTCCACATCCAGGCTGTCGATGAGCTCGTTCATGCACTTCTTGAAGGCGGTGAGCTTCTCCCTGTTGACGGTGAGGGGCGCGGGGGCTCCTGCGGCGCGTGCGAGGCTGATGCTGACGTTGACGCGGCCGCGGGAGACGGCTGCGGCGACGGTTTCGCGGAGGGATGTCTCCAGCTCGGCCCAGGCGCGGGGGAGGGCCACGGCGATTTCCGCCTGCTTGCGGTTCACGCCGCCGATTTCCACGCGTACGGCGGTGTTTCCAAGGGGAGCGGTTGCCGCTCCGAATCCGGTCATGCTGTTCATAAGGGGGTGGTTCCGATGATGTCCACCAGGCGCGCATCCAGCGCCAGCTGGTCGAACACGTTGAAATTGAGGTCGGCGCGCAGGGCCTCCAGCACGCGCATGCGGCGCAGCAGGTCCTCCACGGGCAGCGCCGCCGCCAGCTGCGCCACCTCAGGCGTCACGGGCTGCACATCCGGCGCGTGGCTGGCCACCAGCACCGCCTGGCCGAAGCACAGGGAGAGCAGCTCCAGCATCTGCTCCCGCTCGGCCAGGTATTCCGTCTCGATGAGCGCGGCGGTGGCGTCCTTCTGGCGCGCCTCCCAGTCCTTGATGTCGGTCCCGGCGGCAATCTCCTTGGCCTCCGCCTTGAGCGCGGCGTTCAGGTGGTCGGAGATGACCTCCTTGCGCTCTGCCAGCAGGGACACGAAATCCGCGCGCAGGGCGAGGGCGGCCACATCGGAGTTGGGGCCGCCCACGTTGCGCAGGGCGGCGGCCACGGCCGGCAGGAAAAGCTGCTGCACCTCGCTGAGGTGGAGCTGCGCGCCGGACTCCCGCAGGTTGAGGCGCACGCAGCGGGAGAGGATGGTGACGAGCAGGCGGCTGGGCTGCTCCGTGACCAGGATGATGAGGGTTTGCGGCGGCGGCTCCTCCAGGGTTTTCAGGAAGGCGTTGGCGGCCTCCTCCATCATGCGGTCCGCCTCCAGGATCACCACCAGCTTGGTCTGCCCCGGCTCCGCCTTGAGCGCCAGGAACGGCTCGATGCCGCGCACGTCCTCGATCAGGATGCGGCGGGTCTTGGAGCTGGGGCGCAGCACGCGGCACATGGTGTGGCGCAGGGCCTCCACGCTCTCCGCCACAGCCCCGTTGAGCTCGCGCGCCAGCCGCAGCGCCAGCCTGTGCGTGCCCGCCGCCGGCGTGCCCGTGAACAGCAGCGCGTGCGGCATGCGCCCGCTGCGGATGGATTGCAGCAGCACGCTCTCGGCCTGGGGGTAGGTGAACGACATGGCGCGGGATTAATGGGTCATTTTTCCGGGTAGGAGCCCAGCACCTTGAACATCGGGCACTGCCGCCGCAGCTCCGCCAGGCAGTCCGATAGCGGGCTCACGGTCTCGTGCCCCTCCACCACCACGTAGAACAGGTACTCCCACGGCGTGTCCCGCGTGGGGCGGGAGTCCAGGCTCAGGATGTTGATGCCGTGCGCCTTGAAATGCTGCAGCACCTCCACCAGCCCGCCCGCCACGTGCGGCACCGTGAAGCAGATGGTGGTGCGGTCGTTCCCGGTGGGGCGCGTCTTCTGGTGGCCTATCACGGCAAAGCGGGTGGCGTTGGTGGCCTTGTCCTGGATGTTGCGCTCCAGCACCTTCAGCCCGGTGTACTCCGCGGCCACGGGGCAGCCCAGCGCCGCCGCGCCCTCCTCCGCCTTCTCCGCGGCCACCTGTGCCGCCGCCGTGGTGGACACCGTGGGCACCTGCGCCGCGTGCGGGAAATTCTTCAGCAGCCAGTTGCGGCACTGCCCCAGCACCTGCGGGTGGGAGTAGATGACCTTGATGTCCTCCCGCGCCGCGTTGCTCATCAGGCAGTTTTGCACGGGCTGCTCCATCTGCGCGCAGATGTACAGCTCCGTGTGCGCGAAGTGGTCCACCGCCTGGGAGACGGAGCCGTCCGTGCTGTTCTCGAAGGGGATGACGCCGTAGTCCACCTCCGCGCGCTCCACGGCGGAGAAGATGTTGGCGAAGTTGGAGAAGGGGATGAGGGTGACGCACTCGCCGAACCGCGTGAGCGCGGCCTGGTGGCTCCACGTGCCCTCCGGCCCCAGGTAGCCCACGCGCATGCCGCCCTCCATCTGGCAAGAGCAGCTCACTATCTGCCGCCATATCGCCTCCACGCCCTTCTCCGGCAGCACGCCCCCGTTCAGCTCCATCAGCCGCGCCATCAGCACGCTCTCCCGCTCCGGCGAGAACACCGGCGAATTCGTGACGCGCTTGATTTCGCCCACCTGGTGCACGCAGGCGGCGCGCTCCTTGAGCCGCTCCATGATTTCGGCATCAATGCGGTTGACTTCTTCTCTGAGCTCCTGCAGGGTCATGCGTGCGCACATTCTACCACACCCCGCCCGCGCGTTCAACCATACATTTTCGCTTGACTTTTGCAGCGCTTTTGGTGTACCCTGCCACCATGCGTTACAAAGGCGTACAGAATTTGAAATCGAGGAACCGACGCGGGGGCCGCGCGCCCCGCAGCAAGAAGGGGTTTGCACTTATCGCCACGCTCACGCTCATGATGCTGCTGGCCATGCTGGCGGTGGGCGTGCTGGCCATGGCTTCATCGCAGAGCCGCATCTCCATGCAGGCCGTGCTGCAGGCACAGGCGCGCCAGCAGGCTCTGGTGGGCCTGGATGCCGCCATCGCACAGCTCCAGATCGAGCTGGGCCCGGACCGCCGCGTGAGCGCCTCCTCCGGCATCCTGCGCGAGGACGACAACGCCCCCGGAACCCACCTGCTGGGCGTGTGGGACAGCTGGGACGGCCCCATCTACGGCAAGAGCGCCTCCGGCCACGGCCAGATTCAGAGCACCTACACCCCCGGCCGCTCCTCCATGTTCCGCCGCTGGCTCATCTCCGCCCTGAAGCCGGACGACACCCGCTCCATCAGCACGGCGGCGCAGCTGTGCGGCCGCAAGCCCGGCCAGCGCGTGTGCCTGCTGGGCGAGGGCACGCTGGGCGCCACCGCATCCCCCAGCCAGTACATCTACGCGGACATGGTGCCGCTGC
The DNA here is from genome assembly GCA_024405435.1 of Akkermansia sp. Classification (GTDB taxonomy): domain Bacteria; phylum Verrucomicrobiota; class Verrucomicrobiia; order Verrucomicrobiales; family Akkermansiaceae; genus Akkermansia. The sequence goes on from JAKSOU010000035.1 coordinate 21,213, forward strand.
CCCCGCTCAGCGAGAGCGACCCCAACACCGGGTGCTTCGCCTGGTGGGTGTGCGGCGAGAACCAGAAGGCCAAGGTGGTGATGAAGGAGCAGGAGCAGACCACCGATCCCATCGAGGTGCTGCACCGCACCTGGAACACGCCGCCCGCCAAGTTCGGCGAGGACAGCGGCCTGGCGCTGCCGGACAACCTGGAGCGCCCGGAGCGCGTGCTCACCATGCCGGAAATCCCCCTGCTCACCGGCTCCACCGCACCCGCCGGTATGCCCTACTTCTTTGATGCCACCATCAGCTCGCACTCCCTGCTCACCAACGTGCGCACCGGCGGCTTCAAGCAGGATATCTGCCTGCTGCTCAACAAGGATAGCCTCACCGGCACGGAGTTCGCCTGCCGCAGCAACCAGGACTGCCCGATTGCCGAGGGCAACGACGTGCCCAAGGGAACCGAGCCCTCCATGCCCATCGGCTCCTGGCAGAACATGTACGCCTACTACAACACCTGGCCCGATGGCGGGGCCGTGGACGGTGCCTTCGCGGCCCGCCTGCAGGGCTCCCTCTCCGGCAACCTCTACACCCGCATGAGCGGCTCCGGCACCGATATCTCCGGCGGCTCCATCAAGAGCCCGGAAACCGGCGGCCAGATGTCCTTCTACGATTCCCGCGCCATGCTGGATTCCGGCAACACCACCGCCGGGTACGCGCGAACCCCCGTCATGCTGGCTTTCGTCAGCAACTACGCCATGGTCTCCCAGCCCGCCAACAACGATTCGGAAGACCCCAAGTACCACCTGTGCATGGCGTACGCACCCATGGTGCTGTGGTGGAACCCGTACAACATCCCCATGCGCATCCCCGGCCACAAGCTCTGGTCCTTCTCCGCTCCGTACCGCCAAATCTGGCTCCGCAAGTACAACGGCATCCCCAACGAGTCCTACTACACCTTCGGTTGGCAGGAAATGGTACGCCAGGTCTCGCAGGACAACTTCGAGTTCACCTTCGGCCGTGACAGCGGCGACTTCTTCGAGGGCGCCGGCGGCGGCCGCGGCGAAATCGTCTTCCAGCCCGGCGAAATCCTCTTCTTCTCCCCCTCCAAGGGCCGCAGCCTTGCAGAGAAGCAGGCCGTGAGAACCAACCCCTGGCAGGAGGGCTACACCCCCAACGCCGTCAACGGCTACTACATGCGCCTCTACTCCAACGTGCCCATCAACCAGATGGAGGGCACCACGGATTTCGCCGGCAAGTACCGCACCGAGCTTGCCATCGGCGCCGGTGAGTACGTGCCAGGCAAGGTGGACCCCACCAAGCTGCCGGCCGACCCGCACGGGTGGTCCCTGGTGCCGGGCCGCGCGGATTGCTTCACCGTGGTGGCAGGATTCGGCGGCATGGAGGAAACCGAAACCCCCGACCCCTCCGACCAGTCCGCGCTCAACGACAAGGGCGGCATCTCCCCGCAGCGCATGCTGCTGGGCTGGGTGAACCCCGGCGAGGGCCAGCCCGACGGCAACACCGACCCCGACGAAGGCACGGAGAAGAAGCACATCTCCGTGAGCGACCGCTTCATCTGGAGCTCCGCCATGATGGACAACACCATGCCCTTCTTCTTCTGCTCGCTGGGCGTGGCCGCCAAGTCCGCCAACCTGAAGATCGACAACAAGGTGTACCCCGGCAAGGACTACCGCACCAAGCTCTGGCAGCACTCCAGCCCCGCCTTCTGGGGCAGCGCCATCCTTGACCCGGACGACCAGACCCGCCGCTACCACCCCTTCCAGCTCGCCACCCTCAACGTGGGCAGCGGGCTCACCGCCGCTCCCATCGACAACATCGGCAACAACGGCATCCTGGGCATCACCAGCGATGGCGGCGAGCAGGTCTCCTTCGCCTCCGTGATGGAGATTCCCGTGCACCCGCCGTTCTCCCTGGCGGGCTTTGCCGGCATGCGCCTGCAGCCCGGCTGGTACAAGACCGCCGGCGGTGACCGCGGCGGCATCTCACAGCTGCGCCGCATGCAGTACCAGGCCGGCGTGCCCGGCGTGGGCATCGGCAACGCCTTTGCAGATCCCTGCCTGCCCCCCGGCGACGTGTACTCCTACTTCGAGCAGCGCGAGCTGGGCATGAGCGTGACCGGCAACACCCACATCTTCGGCGACTTCTTCGACCACGCCCTGCTCATCAACGATGCGCTGTGGGACCGCTGGTTCTGCTCCTCCGTGTCGGACATGCCGGGCAAGGGCAGCCGCGTGAAGGCGGAGGACACCCTGCAGAAGTTCATCAAGGGCACGGAACCCCTGCCCGTGGCGCGCTACAAGAAGACCAACTCCCCCTACCGCGACGAGCAGGTGGTGGAGCAGATCATGCACAACGAGGGCTGGAAGCGCATCGCACAGTACCTCATGGTGGATGGCGGTTTCAACATCAACTCCACCTCCGTGGAGGCCTGGAACGCCGTCCTCCAGGGCCTCGCCAAGCGCAAGCTCGTTGCCCTCAAGGAGGGCCGCCTCACCCTCGTGGAGCCCGGCAAGGGCGAGGATGAGGTGCTCTTCTCACGCTTCATGGCCTCCACCACGGACAAGAGCCTGGATACCATCGGCGGCTACAGCGTGCTGCAGGGCTCCCCGCAGCTGCGCTCCGGCGGCGGCGGCATCGCCTCCGCCTGGGGTGAGGTACGCATGCTCCAGCCGGAAACCATACGCCTGCTGGCCGAGGAAATCGTCAAGCAGGTCCGCAAGCGCGGACCCTTCCTCAACATGTCCGACTTCATCAACCGCCGCCTGGATGCCGGCGGCAGCGACGAGGCGCTCACGGGCGCGCTCCAGGCCGCCATCGACGCCACGGATGTGAACCAGGAGTTCTTCAACGAGGTGATCCTGAACGAGCCGGGCGCCGGCCGCCTGTTCAAGTTCCCGAAGGCGGATGCCGGCTCCATGCACACGGCGGCGCCGGGCTACCTCATCCAGAGTGATGTGCTGGCCTCCCTCGGCAACATCCTGACGGTGCGCGACGACACGTTCACCGTGCGCGCTTACGGCTGCGTGCGCGGCAAGGACGGCGCCGTGCTGGCCCAGGCCTGGTGCGAGGCCACCGTGCAGCGCGAGATCGAGTACGTCTCCCCCGTGGACCCGCCGGAGAACGCCGAGTACGAGCCCGACGGCACCCGCGGCCAGAAGAGCCTCAGCGAGGTCAACCTCCGCCTCGGCCGCAAGATGCGCGTGGTGGCCTTCAAGTGGATGGACCCCTGGGATATCTAAATTGACAATTTACGATTTACAATTGACGATTTGGGAAGTTAGGCGGCTTCGCCGCTGGATTGACGATTGACGATTTGGAATTAGTGCGTATAGGAACGCGGGGGAGCGAGCTGGCGCTCGCTCAGGCGCGGTTGGCGGCGGAGGCCCTGCAGGCCGCGCACCCCGGCCTGCGCTGTGAGCTGCGTGTCATCCGCACCGCCGGAGACCAGCGGACCGATATCCCCCTCTCCGAGGTCAACAAGGCCACCGGAACCGGCGACAAGGGCGTGTTCATCGCCGCCATCGAGGAGGCGCTCGCCGCCGGGGAAATCGATTGCGCCGTCCACAGCCTCAAGGATATGCCCGGCGCGCTGGATCCCCGCTTCACGTTGGCCGCCGTGCTGCCCCGCGAGCAGGTGGAGGACGTGCTGGTGTGCCGGGAGGACGCCGACCCCGCCCGCCCCGTGGTGGCCACGGGCAGCGTGCGCCGCGCGCGCCTGGTGCAATCGCTTTGGCCCGCGGCGCGCACCGTACCCGTGCGCGGCAACGTGGCCACGCGCCTGCGCAGGCTGGCGGAATCCGCGGAGGCCACCTCCACCCTGCTGGCGCGCGCCGGGCTCAACCGCCTCGGCTACACGCAGCCCACGCTGGAGGTTTGCGGGCGCACGCTGCACCTGCAACCCCTGCCGGTGGAGGATTTCCCGCCCGCGCTGGGGCAGGGGGCCATTGCCCTGGAAACCCGCGCGGACGATGCCGCCGCCACCGCCCTGGTGGCCGCCGTGGACCATGCGCCCACACACCGCTGCATCCGCGCGGAACGCCGCTTCCTGCACCTCCTGCAGGCGGATTGCTCCGTTCCCGTGGCCGGGCTCGCCACGGAGCGCGATGGCGCGCTCACCCTCCGCATCGTGTACTACCCGCCCTCCGGTGGGGTTGTCCGCCTTTCCCACACCGGTTCCCCCGCGGATTCCCCGGAAGAGGTGGCACAGGCCGTCTTCAACGGCCTTCGCGGATAGGGCGGCTCAACACCCCGCTTTCGCGCACCGCTCCGCCGGGCGGAAATCCGTGATCCGGGCGTCCTGCATATCCAGGATGTAGGGGCGTGCGTGCTTGAACCAGGCACCGGTGTTCACGATGGTGCGGTTGGGAAAGCGGCGGAAGCACTTGCGGTGGAAATGGCCGAAGACGAGGGTTTCCGCCTCCGGAAAAAACCGCTCCGCGAAGCGGTTGGCGGCGGCGGGGCTGCGCAGCCAGTTCATCACGATGTTCCACGGGCGCTCCGGCGGCCAGAAGCAGTGCAGGAACCCGCTGAGCAGCGGGATGTGCGGCCCCTTGCGCTTCAGCATGGGAGTCAGCGAGTCGCATAGCTCGCGCGCATACGCCAAGCGCGCCTCCAGTGAGGTGTCGGCCTCCGGGTGCGCGGCTATGTATTCGCGGAAGAATTTTTTGTTGTTCAGGTACTCCCAGCTCCACGGGGCAATCTCCTTGAACACGGCGTGGCCGTGCATGGCCACCACGCGGCCGCCCCAGAAACGCGCCAGCTGGGTGGGCGCGGCGGGGTCGTGGTTGCCCGCTATCTCCACCATCCGCACGCCCGCGGCGGCGCATTGCTCCATGAACTCCCGCCGCAGTTTCAGCCCCATCTCCCGCCACGGGCAATTGCGCGTCTCCGCCAAATCGCCCACCACCACCAGCGTGTCCGTACCCTCGAACAAATCCGCCAGGCGGTAGCGCGTCAGCGCCTCGCAGCGCTCGTGCGCCAAATGCAGGTCCGACACGAAGCGCACGCGCTCGCCGGGGAGGGTATCGACATCGATGATGGGTGAATCCGGCATGGGTGGTGTGTTACGGGGTGGAACGCTGGCGCAGGGCCTCGTACAGGCAGACGCCGGTGGCCACGGAAACGTTCAGGCAGGGCACGCTGCCGAGCATGGGGATGCGCACCAGGAAATCGCAGTTCTCCTCGGTGAGGCGGCGCATGCCCTCGCCCTCCGCGCCCATCACCAGGGCCATGCCGCCCTTCAGGTCCACATCGTAGAGCGAGCGGTCCCCGTGGTCGCTGGTGCCCACGAACCAGATGCCCGCCTCCTTCATGGCCTTCATGGTGCGGGAAAGGTTGGTGACCTGCACGAACGGCACCTTCTCCGCCGCGCCCACGGAGACGCGCAGCACGGTTTCCGTGATGCCCGCCGACTTGTCGCGCGGGGCCACCACGGCGGCCACGCCCGCGCCGTCCGCCGTGCGCAGGATGGCGCCCAGGTTGTGCGGGTCCTGGATGCAGTCCAGCACCAGGTAGAGCCCCTGCGGGTTGGCGGCCAGGATATCATCGAGGTCGTTTTCGTTGAGGGCCTGGACCACGTTGCCTGCGGCCTTGTGCTCGCGGCGTGATTCGAATTCGGCGGTGTGCTTGTTGGCGCGGGCCTCGCGCGGGTGGCCGTTGAACTTGCTCATGGGTGGGATTGAGTGATGATTTGGAGGGCGGCGCCGGCGGCCATGAAACCGAAGGTGCCGGTGACGTGGGTGGCGGAGCCGTATCCGGCGGCGCAGCCCAGCTTGGCCGGCGTGCCGGGTTCCCGCTCGGCGGACACCGAGCCGTCGCAGCGCGGGAAGCGCGGCCTCTCCGGCGAGTACACGCAGGGGATGCCTATCTCCGGGCACTTGTCCTCCAGCGGGAAGCCGTACTCCTTGCGCAATTCCTTGCGGAGCTGCACCAGCATGTTGTCGTGGTGCGTGCGCGCC
>JAKSOU010000036.1 GCA_024405435.1 Akkermansia sp.
AACCTGTGGGGTGTCCCCCTCCGCACGTCAATCCCCATAACTCCGCCCGTCAGGGTCGGAGTGGTTCGTGGCACTATGGGTGGCTTCTCTCATGCGTTTGTTCGCGCCAATCATTGCATACCAACCACGTTCGTTCACGCCAAGGCTTGCACCTCCCGTAGGCCTCGGCGTAGCCCTGAAAGCCTCGGCGTAGCTTCAGCGAAGACGGGTCTGTGCGTTTTCATGGGATGGCAATGATTTACAATTTACAATTTGGAAAGCTAGGCGCGGCCCGTCTTCGCTGGACATGGCCCGGCTTCTCTGCGATACGCCGAGGCAGGCAAGCATGTCCAGCTACGCCGAGGCGACTCCCCTCCGAAGCTCCGGGGAGTCGGGGCGACAGGATTCGAACCTGCGACATCCAGCTCCCAAAGCTGGCGCTCTACCAGGCTGAGCTACGCCCCGCGAGAAGGGATGAGGGTAAAAAAATGGTGGCTCGGGACGGGATCGAACCGCCGACACGCGGATTTTCAATCCGCTGCTCTACCAACTGAGCTACCGAGCCACTGGTGCCGCCCGTTGAACGGGGTGCGGGCGCATGATACGCGCGTTTGCCGAGTTTGACAAGTAAAAAATCACAGGTAGACGCATTTTTTTTCGGGATGCGACGCATTTCTTGCTTTTCCTGCGGTGGATTTGGTGTAGGATGGTGCCAATGAAGAAATTTTTCCACACATTCGCAATGGCGCTGCTGGCGGGCGGTGCCGCGGCTCTCGCGCAGGACGACATCATCCTGGAGGACGGCGTGTTCATGGACGACACGGGCATGGACCCCATCTTCTCCACGCCGTCCACGCTGCCGCCCGCACCGGCGGCGGAGGGAGAGTCCGCCCGTCCGATCCTGGTGCCGAACGACTACTACTTCGAGTACATGGGGCGCATGCATATCCACGGGCAGGGGCAGCACGCGCGCATCATGAACGCCTTTGCCACCATCCCGCTCATCAACGGCCGCAAGCACGCCTGGCACGGCTGGCACCTGGACTGCAAGCTCTCCGGCCGCATCAGCTGGCTGCACAACGATGGCACGCGCGTGCTGGACGAATCGCGCCTGTACACGCTGGGGCTGAACGCCACCGTGCTGCACCAGATCGGCCAGAAATCCCAGTTCCACCTGGGGCTCACGCCGCAGATATCCACGGATTTCGATACGATGAGCCACGATATGTTCTACTGGGGCGGCAACGTGGGCTTCTCCTCCGCGCTGAGCGACAATTTCAAGTTCACGCTCGGCGTGTCCGTGATGCCGCACTACAACAACATGTGGTTCTACCCGCTCGTGAATTTCCAGTGGCGCGTGATGCCGCGCTGGGAGCTGCAGCTGCAGGCGGAGCGCCTCTCATACCAGTACGTGAGCGGCAGCGAGAAGTTCCGCGTGGGGCCCTTCCTGCAGTACAACCGCAGCGTGTGGACCGTGAACCGCCACCGCAAAACCTGCCAGTTCCGCATGAACAACTGGATTGGCGGCGCCACCGCCTCCTACCACTGGAACATCGGCTCCTGCAAGGTCACTCTCCTCGGTGACCTCGGCTTCACCTTCTACAACAATTTCCGCATCAAAACCAAGAACGGCAAGCACACCCTGGACCGCTACCGCGCAGGCGGCGGCCCCTACGCCCGTATCGCCGTCGGTCTGGAATTCTGACACCAACCGAAATTTCTGCTGGATATTGTTTAAGAAAACTGGTATATTACGTGGCGAAGCTGGTTTCACACGCACCATGAGCGAAGAGAATCATCAAGCGTACAAGCGCATTCTGCTGAAGTTGAGCGGGGAGGCCCTGCGCGCCCCCGGCAGCAAGGACAACATCTCCCCGGAAATCGTGGCGCGCATCGCGCGCGAGATCGCCGAGGCCCAGAAGACCGCGGACCTGCAGATTGCCGTGGTGGTGGGCGGCGGCAACATCTGGCGCGGCGCCAAGGCCAGCGTGCGCGGCATGGACCGCCCCACCGCAGACTACGTGGGCATGCTCGCCACCGTGATGAACGCGCTCTCCATCTGCTCCGCCGTGCAGGAGGCCGGCGTGCCCGCACACGTGCAGAGCGCCATCGAGATGAAGAACGTGGCGGAACCCTACGTGCGCAACAACGCCCGAATCCTGCTGCGCAGCGGCCATGTCGTGGTCTTCGCCGCAGGCACCGGAAACCCCTTCTTCAGCACGGATACCGCCGCCGCCTTGCGCGCCTGCGAAATCAACGCAGAGGTGGTGATGAAGGCCACCTCCGTGGACGGCGTCTACACCGCAGACCCCAAGACCGACCCCAGCGCCACGCGGTTCGACACCATCTCCTACGAGGAGTGCATCCAGCGCGAGCTCAAGGTCATGGACCAGACCGCCTTCACCCTCTGCAAGGACAACAAGAAGCCCATCATGGTGTTCGACATGCACCGCGAGGGCAACATCACGCGCGCCCTTCTCGGTGAGAGAATCGGCACCATCATCAGCTGAACGTACATTCACCCCAAAACAACCAATCATACATTATGGACGAAGAAACACTCTTGCTCGAAGTTGAGACCGCCATGGAGGAGGCGCTGGAACGCCTCGCTTCCGACTGCGCCGGCGTGCGCACCGGCAAGGCGTCACCCTCCCTCGTGGACAACATGGACGTCTACGTGGCCTCCTACGGCTCATCCATGAAGCTCAAGGGCCTGGCCGTGGTCTCCACACCGGACGCCCGCTCCATCCTCATCCAGCCGTTCGACCCCGGTACCCTCAACGACATCAAGAAGGCCATCGCCGACAGCAAGCTGGGCATCACTCCCGTGATTGACGCCCGCTCCGTGCGCCTCCCCATCCCGGAGCTCACCGGTGAGCGCCGCAAGGAGCTCTGCAAGTACATCGACGGTATCAAGGAGGACGCCCGCGTGCGCGTGCGCGCAGCCCGCAAGACCGGCATGGACGGCATCAAGAAGCTCAAGGCCGACAACGTGCTCACCGAGGACGGCGTGCACCAGGCCGAGGACAAGGTGCAGAAGCTCACCGACAAGTACACCAAGAAAATCGACGAGCTCGTGGAGGCCAAGGAAAAGGAAATCATGACCGTCTAACCCCCGCAACACCCCCTATTCACCCTTAACCACATTATTCCCATGAACAACAACACCACGAACGTGCTGGCTTCCGGCATCGAAATCATCGGCTCCATCCGCTTCAAGAACGATATGACCATCGACGGCAAGGTCGAGGGTGAGATCCAGTCGGACGAGGGCAAGGTCACCATCGGCGAGATGGCGGACATCAAGGGCGACATCCACGCCGGCGAAGTCCACGTCTTCGGCCACGTCCACGGCAATGTCAAGAGCAAGCGCTGCCACCTCAACAACAACGCCACCGTCAACGGCGATATCGCCACCGGCTCGCTCTCCATGGATGAGGGCGCTAACCTCAAGGGCCGCGTGGAAATCGGCTGACCCGGCGGCTTCCATCCGCTATTTCCCCTCGGCAAGGCGCGCCGCTGATTGCGGCCCGCCTTGCCGCCTTTTTTCGCCTAGACAAACGCGCCGTCGTTTGCTAGCATGAGCCATACTCCCATGACAACTATCCAACAAGCGAATGTTCTCCTCCTGGGCGACACCCATGGCTTGAACCTCTCACCGCTCCGCGCCCTCGCCGACAAAGGTGTGCGCGATGCCGCCGTCATCCTGCTCGGCGATGCTGGGTTCGGATTCCCCGGCGAGGCCCCGAACGAATGGGCAGGCGTGGACAAGGTGCTGCACGACATGGGCTCCGAGCTGTACGTCCTGCGCGGCAACCACGACAACCCCGCCTGCTTCCGCGGGGATTCCGGCTACCTCGCCCCATACGCCCATATCCACGCCCTGCATGATTTCGAGGAGGTGTCCATCGGCGGCAAGCTCGGCATCGTCGTGGGCGGCGCCGTGTCCATCGACCGCAACGCGCGCACCCCAGGCCGCACCTGCTGGCCGGATGCCGAGGGCGTGAACGCCGCCCTGTTCCATTCCCGCCCCAAGCGGCACTACGATTTCGTGCTCGCCCACACCTCCCCCACTCCGCAGGACCCCGATGTCGCCGACAGCACTGTGTACCGCTACGCCTTGAATTACTCCGACGACACCCTCTGCGATGATATCGTGACCGAGCAGCGCCTCCTCGTCGATATCTGCAAAGCCTACACCCCGGACCGCTGGTTCGCCGGCCACTGGCACGTCTCCTTTGCCTTCTCGTGGGACAACACCCGCGTCCAAATCCTCAACATCAAGGAACTCCTCCCCTGGCCCCAAGCGTAGCGCGCACCCCGCGTCGGCCAGAGCGCCATTGGCATGTTTTATTTCGCCATTTGTTTCGCCATTTATTTCGCCATTTTGCGTGCCTTGTCGATAGATTATGCGATGCTTTCGCGCTACGCGATGCGCAGGCACTCACGCGAAATTCTCACCTAGCCGCCGCGCCGTATGGCGCGCGAATTTTCCAAATTGTAAATTGTAAATCACTGCTGTCCCATTGCAACGCGAAGAAAAAACGCTCGGAGAGCTGCAGGCGTTAGTGTCACGAACCACCCCGGCAAGCGGGGTTATGGGGATTGGTAGGCATGCGGGGACACCCCACAGGTTGACACCTGTGGCTACGCATAGGAGGACACCGCCCCCTGCCTTGCGGCAGGGTGGGGTTCAACGATAACGCGCCTCACGGCGCGTGGAATCATGTTTCATCTGGCGGAACGCCAGATGAAACTCATCCGCAACCGCGCCGGATGGCGCGGCTGAATACAAGCGCCCCACCCGAAGGGGGCGGCGCAATCTTATATGTAGCCACAGGTGTCAACCTGTGGGGTGTCCCCCTCCGCACGTCAATCCCCATAACTCCGCCCGTCAGGGCCGGAGTGGTTCGTGGCACCAAGGGTTGCATCTCTCATGCGCTCGTTCGCGCCAATCATTGCATACCAATCCCGCCGACGGTCTCCGAAGGGGCGCGCCGCTTGCGGCGCGGTAAGGCGGATTGGACAAACCGCGAAGCGCGTTTGCCCCGAAGGGGTGAAGTGCCGTGAGGCGGCACCGAATCAAGGGTTGCACCTCTCCGAGCGTTTTTTTCGCCGCGGTGCAATGGAGGCAGTTTATGTTACCCATAAAATCTGGCGTACCCGAATAAACAGCGCCCCCTCCTGCGCCTTAGAACATAGACACCACCACCAACCATCATGAAGAAACACAGTATCCTGTTCGCACTGACAGCGCTTGCGCCCGCCGCAGGCCTTGCCGCCCCGCTGCCCGCCCACCTTCCCGTGTACGGGCAGGCTCCCGGAGCCGTTCCCCCGCCCAACATGGTGGCGCCCGCCACGGTTGCTCCCGCCACGGAAATGCCCGCCGCGCAGGACCCCGCGGCACCCATGGCGTACATGGAGGCGGAGCCACGCTACGCCTGGTCCATGGATTTCCTCTACGGCATCAGCGCCTCCCCGCGCAACCAGTTCGCAACCGACGTCTTTGGCGTGGAGGGCCAGTTCGCCTGGATTTTCGCGCCCCACCACGCGCTCACCTTCGACATCAGCTACGCCGGCGGAACCGACCGTGAGCGCCTGGCCGCCATGGACGGCCACCACGTGCACTGGAACGAGCACTACCGCTTCTACCGCAGCCGCCTCTCCCTCCTCGGCGGGTATGAATTCCGCCACCACCTCAACCCGCAGAGAAGCGCGCACTTCTACCTCAGCGCCAAGGCGGGCCTGGACAACTCTTTCATGCACGTGAGCAACGGCGACTACCACTACGGCCCGTACGGCTGCTACTATGAGCACTTCCACACCCGCGTTGCCCAGGGGCTCGCCTACGCCTTCGGCGCGGGCGTTTCCTTCAGCGTGGGCAGGAACTGCCAGATTGACGTGGGATACCAGTATTTCGGCAGCACCGCGGAGCCGGAAATCACCTACCACTCCCGCTACACGGACGCCACCGCCAAGCTCAAGGCGCGCTCCATGCGCTGGCATGAAATCCACGCCGGGGTCTCCGTGCGCTTCTGATTCGCGGTTCGCGATTCCGCAGCGGCGCATGCATGTTCCGTGCATGTGCCACCCAATCGTTTTTTGAAAGGCGTGGTAGGTATGCAATGATTGGTGGCAACGGGCGTGGTTAGTATGCAAACCGACCCCGAATCCACCCCGCGCAAGGCGGGGTTCCGTTAGAGGAAGTGCGGAGGGGGACACCCCCCACCCTCCCGGGTGGGGCTAACCTTGAGTCGCCATCGGAATGGCTCCACGTTCGCGCGCCTTGCGGCGCGGGGTTGGGTGGCGCGCCCAACGGGCGCGGGTGGCCATGGGATGTTCACACCTTGTAGGCTTCCCCATAGGCTGCGATTTCATGCAGATGTTTCATGCGCTCGTATTCACGTGCCGCGCTCTCTTTCAGATGGTGAACGGCCTGGTTTTCGATGTAGCGCACCACGTCAAGGCGGATGGACGCGCTCACGGCGAAATAGCCGTAGCCCTGCTGCCATGAAAAATCCGCGTAACAGCTGTGCAGGCCCCTGAGCCAGCGTGAGGAATTGGCCTTGATTGCGCGTATCACATCGGCGGGCGCCTTGTCCATCGGGAAATCCCCCAGCAGGTGGATATGGTCCGCCGTGCCGCCGACCAACACCTGCCGCACCCTGTAATCGCGGGCGAGGGTGGCGATATACGCGTGTAAACGCTCCAGCTCGGATTCCCGGATTATCCGCCTTCCCGTGTGGTAAACCACATGCGCATTGTTGATGGAGTATGTATGACCCATAGGCGGACATCGTAGCAAATCGGGTTTGCATTGTCAAACGCCCCTTTCATCCAGCTACCGCGCGCCATGCGCGCGGCTAGAATGGAGCCATCCCGATGGCGACTCAAGGTTAGCCCCACCCGGAAGGGTGGGGGGTAACCACGTTGGACGTTTCGGCACGGAACCCCGCCGCGTTGCGGCGGGGTGGATTCGGGGTCGGCTTGCATACCCACCACGCCTATTCACGCCCAGAATTGCACCTCACCGAGCGTTCTTTCACCGCCATGCAATAGGCGGGGCTTCAATTTTTTGCCTTGACATTTAGGTGCGATGCCTGTTTAATACGTGGCGCGCCGCATGCCGGCTTGGCGGAATTGGTAGACGCGCTCGACTCAAAATCGAGTTCGAAAGAGTGTGGGTTCGAGTCCCACAGCCGGTAGATTAAAAGAACATTCACAGCCGCTTGGTTCCCCTGGAGCCAAGCGGCTTTGCTTTTGCATGGAAGGAAGGGTAAGGCGCCCCGGCACCCCCGCGGTGGCACATCCCGCCCGCCGGGCAGAGAAACGCCCGCCCTGCGGGATGCAGGGCGGGCGGGAAGTTACCAATGAACCGGGTGCGTCACTCAGGGAGTGACCAGGCCGTCATCCGGGAAGAGGCCCGGAGTGGCGGAGGGGGAGGCATCCCCGCTGCCGGAGTCGCGGTGGCGGATCGGCTTGCCCAGGGGGTCAAGGATTTCCGCTGTCACGAACACCATGAGGTTCTTGCGGATGTGGGATTCCACATTGCTGCGGAACATACGGCCCACGAAGGGCAGGTCGCCGAAGACGGGCACCTTGTCCTCCACCTTCTGCACCTCATCGTTGATCAAGCCACCGATGGCGATGGTGTGACCGTCATAGACGCAGGGGTTGGAGTTGATGTAGCGGCGGCTGAACACGGGCATGTCGATGCGGTTCTCGGTCAGCACGATGTGCTCAATCTCGGTTTCGTTGGCGATACCGGCGGTGATGGGCGAGCCGTAGTTCACGAAGCCCTCGAACTGGACGACGCGAATCTCGAAGCGCTTGAAGTGGATGATGTCACCCTCGCCCTCCTTGAGCGGGTCGATCTGGAAGCGCATCATGATACCGACGTCTTCCACGGCCCATTCATCCGGGTTGGCGGGAGCAGCCACGGGAAGGCCGCCGCCACCCCAGTTGCCGTTGTTGCCGTTGTTGTTGCCGTTGTTGTTGTTGCCGCCGCTCTGAATCTGCGGCGCTTCGTAGGAGATGGGGTAGACGAAGCGGCGGACCACCTCAATCTTGGCGCATCCTTCCTCGTCGTCCTGGGCCTGCATGCGCTCATCCGGTGCGGGGGCGAACTCCATGGGCTCGTCGCCGCTGATGACCAAGCTCGGTGCCGACATGACATCCACGCCCTTCTTCTGGGAGAGGCCGCGCATGATCATCTGGTAGGAGCCGGAATCAAAGATGCCGGAGAGGGAGAGGATGCCGGGAGCCGTGCTGGTGGTCTGGGACTCGCCCGCGGAGCCGGCCTTGATGAGGTTGGAGAGCGTGTTGGACGTGATGGCGCCGGAACCGGAACGGTTGCCGCCGGTCACCAGGCCATCGCCGAGCGTGCTGGTGTTGATGCCGTCCTTCAGGGTGGAGGAGGCGCCGGGCACGTGGCGGTTGATGGGCCAGGAGCCCTCGCCGTTGTAGTTGTTGGCGAAGGCGGAGCCGCCGGAGGAGACGAAGTCGCTCACGGTGCGGAGCGGGTTGGAGTTGGTACCGTTCACGCCGCCGACGTAGGTGTTGCCGGACTTGTTGACGGAGAAGGGATTGACCACCCAGTCAAAGCTGAGCTCTTCCTCGTTGGTCTGCTCAATCTCCACGAACTTGGCGCTCACCTTCACCATCTTGGGCATGTTCTGGCGGTAGGTGTTGACCGCTTCCTCCACGGTGTCCAGCTCGTCATCCGTGTTGTAGACGGTGAGCATGCCCGTGGCGGGAGAGTACTTGGCGGAAGAGCCCTGCGGGAAGCTGACGCCCATGTTGATGAGCGCGGCCTTGGGGTCGATCTTGGCGGACTTGTGTCCGCTGTCGGAGGTGAAATCGTCATCGCCGGAATCCTCCTCGTCACCACCGCTGGACTGGAAGAATGCGGAGCGGACCTGCCACTGGCGGCGGCTCATGCGCTGGGAGGCGGCACCCTTCTGGTACACCACCACGGCGCTGTCTTCCACGCGCATGTCGCAGTTGGCCTGGGAGCACATGCGGCGCAGCAGCTCTGCTGCGGTGAGGTCGCTCATCTTGAGGGAGGAAATCACCGCGGGGGCAACCGGGGCAGCCACGGCCACGGGGCCGGCGGAGGAGGTCTCCTCCTCTTCCTCGCTGTCCTCATCCTCGTCTTCGTCCTCATCATCGGAGGAGGCGGCGGGAGTGGCGGCAGCCACGGGGGCGGCCTGCTGGGCCTTTTCAAAGATGAAGTTCAAATGCACGCCCTGCTTGCGGGCCTCTGCGCGCAGGAAGTCGAGAGCGTCCTCCATGGGGGTGTCCTCGAAGTTCACGGCGGCGATGTGCAGGCTGTTCAGGGTCTCCGTGTTGCGGAGCACATCCGGGGAGATGGTGGTGCCGCCGCCGGTGTTGCCGTAGGCCAGGTCGGCCGGGGCCTCGGATTCGGCGTTCAGGCTGTCCCAGGTGGCGTCCACCTCTTCCAGGGCCTTGGCGCGCACAGCGTCGTGGGCGCTCTTGTAGTACTTCATCTTGCGCTTGCTGACGGCCTCCTGGCCGCGGCGGGCGGCAGTGTTGTACTTGTCGATCTTCAGCACGCGAGCGAACTCGGCGTAGGCCTTGTCGAAGTCGCCCAGGTCATAGTAGCCGTAGGCCAGGGTGAGCAGGCGGTTCACCTCGTCCACGTTCTTCACGTGCTCCGGGGTGAGGGCGGGGTTGTTGCGAACGGGGTCGCGGAGAAGGGAGAGCTCCTGGCGTGCGCGCTTGTTGTTGGGGTCACGCACCAGCACGTCGAGCAGCAGCTGCTCGGCGTCGTCGTAGCGGCCCACGCGGGAGTATTCGATGGCAACGGCGATGGAGGCATCGCTGATGCTCTTGACGATGAAGTCCTGCCACTGGGCGGTGGCGGGAGCCTTCGGGATCTTCTTCCAGGCCTCCTGGTATTTCTCCAGGGCCACGGCGTACTTCTTGTCGCGGTAGGCAGTGCGGCCTTCCTCCAGAGCGAGGAGGGCCTCCTGGGTCTGGGCCTGGCGGCGTGCGGACTCGCGGTAGTTGATGCTTTCCTGAACGGCCGCGGGAGCCTGGGCGCTGATGGCGCGCTGCACGGCGACGGGTGTGTCCTCGTACACGGCGGAGGGGCCGACTTCGCTCACGCCTGCGGAGGTGGAGGGCATGATGTAGCCTTCCGTGGGAGCGGCAGCGGTGGCGCCGCCACGGCGGGCCGCGTTGATGCTCTGCGCGGGCATGGTGGCTGCGGGGCGCGCAGCGGGCTGCTCAGGGGAGGGAATGGAAACTGCGGATTGTGCCTGCACGTAGGGACACGCTGCAGCCACAGCCATGAGTATCATTGTACGCTTAGCGATGATGAGAGGTGCGTGGTTCATGGTAATGTCTAATTTATGCCAGATTTTTGTTGGATTGTAAAGTCTACAATTGATTTTTTTTGAAAATTCCGTCGGAAAAGCCGATTTTTTTACTCATCGGCGTGCTTTGACTTGACTTTTGGCACGCAGATGGGGGCCTGTGCGCCCGCCGGAGTGATGTTGACGCCGCCGGTGGGATCGGTGGAGGTGAAGTTGGCCTTCAAATCCTTTCCGTCACCGGCGCCGCCGGGGATGGTGAAGTCGGCGTTGAGCTGGGCCTTCACGACGGCCTGCGGCTTGCCGAGCGCGCTGCCTGCGGTGATGCGGAGCGTGGCGGTGGTATCGCTGATGAGGTGGCCCTTGACGGCATCACCCTTGAGCGAGGGGTTGGGGTTTCCGGCGCGCACGGTGAACTGCTTTTCGGGGCCCGCGGTTTCCGTGTCCTGCACGGAAATCACGTTCTCCTCCACGGTGTCGTCCGCGAAGCCGGGGAAGGTCTTCTTCTCGTAGCCGAGGAGCTTGAAACGCTTGCCGTCCTTGGGCGAGAGGCCGAAGGATTCACCGATCTTCACGGTGGCCTTGTGCACCACGGTCTTGCCGTCCGGCCCCAGGATGCGGATGTTGGCCTCGGTGGGGTTCATGGCGGGGTCGGAGTTCATGTTGTCGGTGGTGATGGTGGCGCGTGCGGTGGTGAGCTTGGTGAGCTCCAGCTTGGGCTTGCAGCCGGGAGCGAGCACGGCGGGATAGCTGGCGGGATCCGCGGGCTTGGTCTGGCCCTTGTACTCCTCGCCGTTCGTGAAGCCGTCGTTGTCGCTGTCGATGTCCAGGCCGTCCGCGCGGCCCAGCGCGTCCGCGATGCCGCTGGTGACGAACCAGGTGTTGGGCACGTCGCCGTGGATGCTGGTGGACTTGGGATCGTAGATGTCCACCACAAGGTTCATCTTCTTGTCGTCCGCTGCGAACTGCCAGAGTTCCGTGGAGAAGAAGAGGGGTGCGAGGCGGGGTTCGCCGTTGATGGTTGCGCCCTCCGGTGCGGTGTCTGCCACCTTGCGGTCCTGCTGGATGTCCGCCTTCATCTTCTTGGCGGCATCGCTGAGGGAGTGGTTGACCTTGCCGGTGTCCACGGAGGTGTCCGGGGCGGAGACGGCGTTTGCGCCGGCGAGGTAGATGCCCCAGCCGCCCATGGCGAGGCCGAGGATGATGCCGGCGGCGAGGATTTTGTTTCCGGGATTGGATTGTTCTGCCATAGTAGCGTGAAAGTTAGCGGTTACTTCTTCTTGGGGTTGAAATAGAGCACCTGGAAGGTCATGTGCACGCGGGCGGTCTCGTCCGGCTTGCCGGTGAGCTGCACCGCGATGGTGCGCGCGGGGGGCGCGGCGGCGGGCGTGTCGCCACCCGCCTCCGCACCGTCACCGCCGGTCAAGTCGTCGCCCTGCACTTCCGCCGCGGTTGCGGGCGGGGTGTAGGCTGCCACGGGGGGCACCACATCCCTGCCCTGCACGGCCAGGCCGGTGATCATGAGGAAGAATTCCTTGTCCTCCATAATCTTGTTGATGACCTGGGGAAGCGTGCCGCGCTTGGCCTCGAAAGCCACCTGGAAGCGCAGCGGGAAGTATTCCGCGGGCTTCTTGTTGTCCAGGCTGGCCTCGTCCGGCAGGTCCTCGCAGTAGACTTTCTCCAGGGATGCGGGGGCGGAGTTGATGATGTCCTCCACCACGCGCTTGACGGCCTGGTGCTGGAAGGCCAGGTAGGGCACCTCGTCCTTCTTGGAGGCGGCGGTCTTGTAGGAGCCCATGCCCAGGTCCTCCGCGCCGCGGGCCAGGCCCACCTTCTTGTCGGTGGCCAGGGTGCGCACGCTGGCGATATCGGCCAGCAGCTGCTTCTGGAAATCCTGCGCGGAGATTTGTGGCTGCCCGGTGCAGAAGGAGGCGTACTTGCTGAAGGCGGCCTTCATGTCGTCGCTCACCTTGCTCACCTCCTTGTAGGCTGCGGTGAGGTTCTCCAGGTTCTGCTTGGTGGGTGTGGTGTCCTGGTTCTGGTAGTCCTGGAACTGGTCGCTGATTTCGTTCAGCCTGGCCTGCGTCTCCTCGTACTCTGCGTTCTTGGTGAAGCCTACGTAGAGGATGCCGGCGAAGGCAAGCCCCATCACGGTTGCCAGGGTGACCACGCGTTTGTTGTCGCTAATGCTCATAATTGTCAATTGGCTTGGGTTACTTGTTGTTGGCGGGGTCGAGCTCGGGGATGGGGATGGGGTTCTTGAGCGGCATCACCATCATGAACTTCTCCACGTACGGCGGCATCTTGTCCTTGGCGGACTTGGCGTTCACGAACTGGAAGTAGCAGTTGAGGTCCTTCTGCACCTTCGCGGAATCATACGCGAAGAGGGAATCCGGGCGGCTCTCGTAGAAGCCTGCCGCCACCATGTCGTACACCGCCTGGCGCTGGTCCATCGTCTTGTCGTCGTCCACCGGCTTGATGGTGAACCCGCTCACATAGATGGCGGTGACGGCGGGGGCCTTCTTCTTGCCGCCGGTGGCGGCTTCCTCCGGTGCCTTGCTGATGGCGGAGCTGATGGCGGCGTTCCGGCTGCTGTTCATGTCGATGAGCTTCACGCCCTTCACGTCGCTGGATTCGGAGAGGGAGTTGTTCTCCACGTCATAGCTGATGAGCGGGGAGAATTCCGAGAGCCAGAACTTGACGGAGGCGCTGCGCTCTGCGAGCTGGCGCATGATGTCCGCATAGGCGGAGCGCATGCTGTAGAGCTCGCCGAGCTTGCCGATGTCGCGCATCGTCTTGTCGTACTTGTCCTTCACGTTGGTGAGCTTGGTGTTCACGCTCTCCACGCTCTCTGCCTTGGGGAGTGCGCGCTTGAGAGCGGCCTCGGCGTCGGATGCGGCGGAGGAGGCGTTGTAGGCGAAGATGGCGGCTCCGACGAGTGCCACGGCGCCGCCGATGATGACCTTGGGCATCTGCTCCTTCTCCGCGCGGTCCTTGCCCACGCTGGTGGGCACCAGGTCAATGGCGAACTCGCCGGCCTTGGCGGCGGAGACGGCCGCGCCCACGAGCGGGCCCAGGCAGATGGCGTCCTGCTGCAGGGCGTCCACGTCCACGTGCGGGCCCACGCCCATGATGCCGAGGGTGTTGAGGAACTCCACGGGGAGGTTGAGGGTGGCCTGCAGGAATTCCTGTGCGTAGGGCATGCGTGCGCCGCCGCCGCAGATGTAGACCTTGGTGGGCGGGTTGCCGTGGTACTGGGAGCGGTAGTGGGTGATGGTGCGCTGCACCTCCGAGCAGAGGCGGTTCATGGCGTTGCGGATGCAGGTGGCGAGCGCGGCCTCGTCCGCCTCCATGGAATCGGTGTGGCCGTTGCCCAGGGAGACGGCGCCCTTGGCGATCTTGAACTGCTCAGCATCGCGGTAGCTCATCTTGAACTCGCGGGAGACCGCGTTCGTGATGAACGCGCCCGCCGCCGTGACGGAGCGCGTGAAGAAGCGCCCGTTCTCGGAGAACAGGATGTCCGTGTTCTTGGCGCCGATGTCCAGTATCATCACGGGGTCCGTCTCCTCCGGGTGGTTGGCGCGGTAGGCGTTGTACAGGGAGGTGATGGAGCAGTCCACCGCCTTGGTCTTGAGCCCGTTGCCCTCCACCTGGCTGTTGAGGTTGTCCAGCACGTCCTTCTTGATGGCCACCAGCAGCACCTCCTTGTCGCCCTCCGGCGTGTCGGAGAGCTCCTTGAAGGAGTACTGGATCTGGTCGATGGGGAAGGGAATCTGCTGCTGGGCCTCGTAACGCACCTGCTCCGCCAGGTCGCCCTCGATGGGGGGCAGCTTGATGAAGCGCAGGTAGACCTGCTGCCCGGAGACGATGTTGCGGACCTCGCTGCCGCCGACCTTGAGCTCGGCCACCATTTCCTTGATGGCGTTGCTCACGTAATCCATGCGCATGCCCTCTTCCACGGGGTCGAGCAGGATATCCCGCCTGGCGTAGCGGGAAAGCGTGTAGCCGCGCCCCGCCGGGGTGAACAGGGCCATGGCCACACTCTGCGCGCCTATTTCAAGGGCAACTGTTTTCTTGTATTCAGCCATTGTTGTTGATGAGTTGAAATCTGCCTGTGGTGCGGGAATCACTCCGCCTTCTTCTTCTTTTTCTTGTCCTTCTTCTTGTCGGTGCCGGTATCGGCGCTGTCATCGCCCGCGCCGGTGTCGGAGATGGCGGTGTCCTTGGCGTAGCCGTCGTTGCCGGAGGATGAGGAATCAGAGCCGCCGCTGCTGGAGGATGATGAGGAGCCCTCCGAGGAGGTGCCGTACATGGGCACGGTGGGCGCGCCGGAAAGCGCGGCGTAGTACGGGGCGAACGGGGTTTCCGCAATGGAGCAGACCACCACGCCCTTCTTGTTGGGCGCGCTCTTCTTCTTCCACCAGCCGTTGGTGAGCTTGGCCTTCAGCTTGTTGTCCACGATGAGGGAGGGGTCCTCCTTGGGGTTGAGGCAGTTGGAGCCGCCGAAGGTGGCCTCCACGGCCACGGCGCCCAGGTGGTGGCCGGTGAGGTCCACCTTGTTCTTGGTGCCGCAGATCTTGGCTGCGTTGGCGGGGGAGATGAACACGGCGGCGGTGAGCGTGCCCTCGGAGGGCTTGTCGCCCTGCCCGGGTTTCACGGGGATTTCCGTGTAGGTGATTTCGGTTTCGGCCATGGTGAGGTCCTCGGTCTCCTCACCCATGAAGACGAGGTAGATGTGGACCTTGAGGTCGTTGACGAAGGTGATGGGTTCCGTGGCCTTGCCCTTGCCCTCCACCTTGAGCGGCACGCGCACAAAGTACCAGGAGGCGGCCTCCACGGCGCCGGGTTTGACGCGCTCCTTGATGGAGAACATGTTGTCGTACGGCGGGGCCACGCGCTCCACCTTGGCGTCCGTGGCTTTCAAATCGAGCGTCACGCGGGCGTGTTCGGCGTTTGCGGCGTTCGCCGCAGATGAACCAAGAACCGCCGCAACGGCGAGGGGCCAAATCAGTTTTGTCGTCATAAGAATTCTCAACGTGTGCTATGTTTATACACCAAACCGCGCGCGATGGCGAGAACAAACTTGCCCGCCGCGGATTTTTTATGGGGCCCGGCAAACCCACATTGCGCTTGAAGCCCCTGCCCTCTCATGCTATAACGCCCGTGCATGAACGCGCTCGCAACCTACATCCACAACCTGGACCCCGTTATCCTGGACATCCCCGGCACGCCGCTGGCCCTGCGGTGGTACGGGCTGGCGTACGTGGCGGGGTTCATCCTGGGGTACATGGTGCTGCTGGCGCTCTCCAAGCGCAAGCTGTACGCGGTGGCGCCGGACAAGCTGGGGGATTTCATCACGTGGGTGTGCGTGCTGGGCGTGCTGCTGGGCGGGCGCCTGGGGGAATTCTTCTTCTACTGGCTGCCGGAGAACGGGCTGGAGGGCTTTTTGGCGGACCCGCTGTGGGTGCTGCGCGTGTGGGAGGGCGGCATGGCCTCCCACGGCGGCATCTTGGGCGTGCTCACCGTGGCGTGCGTGTACGCGTGGCGGCACAAGCTCTCCGCACTCGCCGTGTGCGACGGATTGGCCATCGTGGCCCCCATCGGCATCTTCTTCGGCAGGCTGGCCAACTTCATCAACGGAGAGCTCTACGGGCGCATCACGGATGCCGCCGTGGCCGTCAAATTCCCGCAGGAGCTCTTTGAGCTGCCCGCCCTGGAGCGCATGGCCGCCGTGCAGCAGGCGGAGCAGGCCGCCGGCGGCACCCTGGCCCAGCTGGCGCAGGGCAACGAGGGCGGGTACGACACCCTCTTCCGCCTCTGCCGAGAGAACCCCGCCGTGCAGGATGCCATAGCGCCGTTCCTGCACGGGCGCTACCCCTCCCAGCTGTTCGAGGCCCTGGGGGAGGGCCTGCTCATCTTCGCCGTGCTCATCACGCTGCGCCTCACCCTCAGGAACGCGCGCGCGGGCCTCTTCAGCGGCCTGTTCTGCCTGCTCTACGCCGCCGCCCGCATCACCTGCGAGTGTTTCAAGCAGCCGGACGCCGCCGTGTGGCACGGCATCACGCAAGGCCAGCTGCTCTCCCTCATCGTGGTGGCCATGGGCGTCTTCTTCCTCTGCGGGGCCGCCCGCCGGCACGCGAATTCAGAAAAAAATCCGGCATCCTAAAAAAAAGGCTTGCATGGGCGGGATATCTCCTGTATATTTCCGCCGCACGCTGCTTCGGCAGCCTGCGCTTCCTGCATGGGTAGGTTCCCGAGCGGTCAAAGGGGGCAGACTGTAAATCTGCTAGCGTTTGCTTTCGATGGTTCGAATCCATCCCTGCCCAGCTCATGCGGAGGTAGCTCAGTTGGTAGAGCAACACCTTGACATGGTGGAGGTCGTAGGTTCGAGTCCTATCCCCCGTATCGCCCGCAACCCCCACGGTTGCGGGCTTTTTTGCGTACTCCACCAGTGTTTATTTTCCCCGCATGCGCATACACGATTGCGAGGATAGACGCGGTCAGTGTGCAATGATGGAAGGTAACGGGCGCATGAGAGAAATCACCCATAGTGCCACGAACCACCCCGGCAAGCGGGGTTATGGGGATTGGTCGGCATGCGGGGACACCCCACAGGTTGACACCTGTGGCTACGCATAGGAGGACACCGCCCCCTGCCTTGCGGCAGGGTGGGGTTCAACGATAACGCGCCTCACGGCGCGTGGAATCATGTTTCATCTGGCGGAACGCCAGATGAAACTCATCCGCAACCGCGCCGGATGGCGCGGCTGGATACAAGCGCCCCACCCGAAGGGGGCGGCGCAATCTTATATGTAGCCACAGGTGTCAAAGCAGCCGACGGCTGTAAGGCTGATTGGACAAACCGCGCAGCGGTTTGCCCCGAAGGGGTGAGGGCGCGTGAGGCGCGCCCGAATCAACCTGTGGGGCATCCCCCTCCGCGCGTCAATCCCCATAACTCCGCCCGTCAGGGCCGGAGTGGTTCGTGGCACCAAGGGTTGCATCTCCCATAGGCCTCGGCGTAGCCTTGGCGAAGACAGGTCCGGGCGTTATTTCGGCCCCCATATAACCTTCCGGAGTGTTTTTTGCGCCGTGCCGCGCTAGAGGGTGCGCTTGTAGGAGCCGTCGATGCCGTAGATTTCCACGCGGCCGTTCTGCTTGGTGAGGGCCACGGTGTCGCCGCTGAGCTGCACGCCCACCACATCGCCGGAGCCGATGGTACGCATGTAGGAGCCGCTGCGGCTGTAGAGCTCCACGCGGCCGTTCTGGCGCAGCAGCGCCACCTCCCGCCCGTTGGTGGAGGCCTGCACCACATCGTTGGAGCCGAGGGTGCGGACATAGCTGCCGGAGACGGTGTACACCTCCGCGCGCCCGTTGTTGAGCTTCACCAGGATGGGGTCGTCGTCCCCCGCAAGGGCGAGGGAGGAAAGGCATGCCAGCGCGAGTATGGTGCGGAATATTTTCATGATGGAGAATTCTTTACCGCAAAGGCGCGCCAAGGCAAGCCATTTCTTTCATGGCGGGGCAAATTCGTTTGACGCACGGGTGGGGTGCGGGTAGAATGTGAGGCATGGACAAGATTGCGCTTTCTGCGGTATTGCTGGGGATTGGGCTGCCTTTGGGCGCGGCCACCTACTACGTGGATCCCGTGAACGGGAACGATGCCGCGAAGGGCGACGAGGCGGCGCCGTGGAAGACCTACGCGCCGGTGAACAAGCTGGAGCTGCAGCCGGGGGACGTGGTGGTGACCAGCCCCGGCAAAATCGTGACCACGCTGGCCCCCAAGGGCAGCGGCGAATCTGCAAATCCCATCCGCCTGGTCTTCAAGCCTGGGCGCTACGAGTGGCAGGCCGCCACGCTGGACGGCCGCAAGCTCATGCTCTCCAACACGAACGACCGCCCGGACGACGAGAAGAAGCTGGGTATCGAGCTGGCGGGCGTGCAGCACTACCGGCTGGAGGGCAACGGGGCGGACATGATCTGCATCGGCAAGATGATCATGGTGCATTTCGAGAACAGCCACCACATCATCGTGAAGGACATGGGCTGGGACTACGCGCGCCCCACCGTCTCCGAGTACACCGCCGTGAGCGTGGGAGAACATGAGGCCGTGTTCACCATCCACCCGGACAGCCGCTACCGCGTGCAGGACGGCAAGCTCACCTGGGTGGGCGACGGCTGGGAGCTGCCCGCGGACATCCATGTGCAGCAGATGGTGCGCGAGCCGCGGCTGGAGGTGTGGCGCGGGGGCCCCACGCTGGCGCAGGGCACGGTGGAGGAGATTGAGCCGAACAAGGTACGCGTCACCTACGATACTAACCCCGGCTACCGCGTGGGCACCACCTACCAGGCCCGCAGCACCGTGCGCGAGTGCGCCGGCATGTTCGCCGACCACAGCAGCGACATCCACTACCACAACGTGCACCTCTATTTCGTGCACGGCATGGGCTTCCTCTCCCAGATGAGCAGGGACATCTTCTTCCAGGACGTCTCCGTGGCCCCGCGGGAGGGCAGCGGGCGCACCTGCTCCGCGTGGGTGGACATGCTGCACTTCTCCGGCGTGGGCGGCGACATCCGGGTGGAGAAGTTCTTCTTCTCCGGCGCGCACGATGACGCCATCAACGTGCACGGCATTCACATGCGCATCGTGAAAATCCTGGACCCCACGCACGTGCGCATGCGCTTCATGGAGTGCCAGACCTGGGGATTCCCCGCCTACCATGCGGGGGACGAGGTGGACATCATCGACGCCGAGAGCATGCTGCCGCGCGGCACCACCAGGGTGGTGGCGGCCAGGATGCTGGAGGACACGCACGAGATGGAGCTGGAACTGGCGGACCCGCTGCCGGAGGGCACGGTGGAGAACTCCGATGTGCTGGAGAACGTGACGTACACGGCCTCACTCACCGTGAACGACGGCGATGTGCAGCTCATCCCCACCCGCGGCTTCCTCATCACCACGCGCAAGCCCGTGCGGGTGACCCAGGTCCGCTTCCTCAACACCCACATGCACGCCATCCTCGTCTCCGATGACGCCAGCGGCTGGTACGAGTCCGGCATGGTGCGCGACCTCACCATCCTCAACTGCGTGTTCGACCACTGCGCGGAGCCCGTCATCAACATCCTGCCGGAGAACAGGGTGCACAAGGGCGCCGTGCACAGCGGCATCAAGATTGTCGACAACACTTTCCACCTCAGGGGCGACAACGCCATCAACCTCAAGTCCGCCAAGGACGTCGTCATTCTCCGCAACGCGTTCAACAAGCCCGGCACCGCACAGGACTTCACCACCCAAAAGGACACAGAAAACGTCCAGTTCAAATAAACCATCCACCACCATGAGCGACCGCATCAACGTCCGCAACCCCAATGAAATCTCCAAGCTGCGCAAGGCGGGGGAGGTTTCCGCACGCATCCTGATGGACCTCATGCCCATCATCAAACCCGGCATCACCACCAAGGAGATAGACGACTACGCCGCCGAGCTCTTCAAGCGCGAGGGCTGCGGCAACGCCTTCCTCGGCTACGGCGGCTACCCCGGCCAGCTCTGCATCTCCGTCAACGAGGTGGTCGTCCACGGCATCGGCGACAACCGCGTCATCCACGACGGCGACATCGTGAGCCTGGACGCCGGGGCCATCGTGGACGGCTGGTACGGCGACAACGCCATGACCGTGCCGGTGGGCAACGTGAACGAGGACGCGCTGCGCCTGCTGGCGGTGACGGAGGAGGCGCTCTTCCGCGGCATCGAGCAGGCGAAGCAGGGCAACCCGCTCAGCGAGGTCTGCGGCGCCATCGAGGACTTTGTCAAGCCCTTCGGGTTCGGCATCGTGCGGGACTACGTGGGGCACGGCGTGGGCCGCCACCTGCACGAGGACCCCTCCATCCCGAACTACCGCCCTAACTATCCCCTGCCCCGCCTCAAGCGCGGTATGATACTCGCCATCGAGCCGATGATCACGCTCGGCACCTACCGCGTGAAGGTGCTGGACGACGACTGGACCGCCGTGACCACGGACGGCTCCTGGGCCGCGCATTTCGAGCACACCGTGGCCGTGGGCTCCCGCGGCGGCGACATCCTCACGGAACGCCCAAGGATTGCCCTGCCGGAGCAGCTGGGTATCCAACTGTGAGGATTTACAATTGACAATTTACAATTGACGATTTGTAAAGTTCGCGCACGCTCCGCGTGCGGGATTTCATGGTCCGGGGCGACGCGTCCATCGCGCCTTGATTCGGATGCCGCTACTTGGTGGCATCCAGGCGCTTGTGGAGGCCGTGGATGTAGTAGAAAAGGCCGACAAGCAGGATGAGGACGAACACCAGGATGGCGACCAGGGCCCAGCAAACCCATTGCACGGAGGCCACGGATTCCTGGACGCGGTCGTTTGCGGCGGCCTGCTGGTCCACGCGGGCGTTGAGGGAATCGGCGATTTCCTGCTGCTCACGGCGTGCATCCTCGCGGGCCTCGCTCACGGCGGCATCCACGCCGCTCTGCACCACCTGCTTGACGAGAGAGGCGGCCTCCTGCGGCAGGGGCTGGAGCCCGGGCGCGGGGTTGGCGCCGTTCAGGGGCACGGGCTGCATGGCGGGGATGAGACCGTTGCCCTGGGCGGCCTCCTCCGCCATTTCCTGGCGCTGCTTCTCCAGCAGCTTGGCGCCGATGTTGATGACGCCCGCGGCCAGCTTCTTGCCGTCGGGGTCGGCGTTGGGGTCGCCCTCCAGTTTCTGGGCCTCCTTCTCCAGGAGCTTCACGCCCACCTTCATGAGGGAATCCACCGCCTTGTCGACGGGATCGGAGGTATTGGCATCATCTGCGCGGCCCATGGGAACCAGGACCAGGCAGAGCATCAGGGATAAGAAAAAACGATTCATGGGAATTTACAATTTACGATTTACAATTTGGGAAATTTGGCGCGGCGGGGCCGCGCGGGATCACTTTTTGGGATTGGGTGAATTCGGTGCGGCGGGAGCGCCCGCCGCAGGTGTTTTCGCCTTTTCGCCGGATTTGTCTTGCGCCAAATGGCGCGGCACGGAACCGGGGATGGCCACGCCGGGGCGCGGGGCGTTCATGCCGGGGCGCACCAGGTGGGGGGAACGCGCAACGGGCACCCCCTTGGGCAGGGGCTTGGGCGCGGGCTGCACGCCATTGTAGACCGGCACGCCGGCAGGCAGCTCCGCCGCTGTGAGCGGGCTTGCCGCCAGCGCCAGAACCAAGGCCGCCGGGGCGGCCCAACTGTAGCGTGTGCCATTCACTTCATGCTATAAGGCGCAGATAATTGTGCCTTTTATTTTTGCAGAGGAAAAAAAACGGGGCATGCCGGACTGGCGGCATGCCCCGTGGAAGGTTGCATGCGCCGGTTACTTCAGCTCGTAGTCGATGCGGATGATGCACTCGCCGCCCTCTGTGGTGACGGTGCCGCTGACAGACTTGACGTACTGAGCCGCCTTCTGCGCGCAGGACTGCACCTTGGGTTCCCCGGCGAGGTCGGAGATGGTGGAGCAGAGCTTGGCGGCGGCATCCATGTTCAGGCTGAACTTCACGCCCGCGAAGGATTCCGCAGAGGCAACATCGGAGTTGGCCACGATGGCGGTCTGCTTGGGCGAGGAGCCGAAGGCGATCACCTGGTCGCTGATGGCCACGTTGGGCGCCAGGTCCGGCCCGTTGAGCGGGGTGACCAGGCTGGTGACGGTGGCGTTGCCCTCCTGCACCTCCTGGGCGGGAAGCATGTTGACGAGCGAAGCATCCTGGCCGAAGGAGGTCAGGGCCTGTCCGGCGGCATCCTTGAACTGCGCCCACGCGGTGGCGAACTGGGTGCGGTCAGCCACGCCGGAGGCGTACAGCACGCGGGGGATGGCGGTGCCTTCCGGCTTGTCGGAGGGCATGCTGCCGTTGCCGTCCACCAGGATGGCATTGGAGCCGCCCATACCCGCGCCGAGCGTGGAGAAGGACTTGCCGAAGGCCTGGAACACGGGCTTGACCTGCTGGTACTGCGCGTAGTAGGCGGAGCACTCGGGGGAAATCCCGGCCACGGCGGGCAGAATCTGCTCCACACCGTCCCAGAGGTTGGCCATGCTGAAATCGGAGCCGTCGGTGCCGGGGGTCCATTCCACGTAGATTGCGGCGTTGGCGGCGTGGGGCGCGCCGATGAGCTTGGCGGGCTGGAAGGTGCATCCCCTGGCGTCGGCGCGGGCCTCCAGGTGGATGGTGCCGTCATTCCAGACCTGCAGGAAGTCTGCAAACTTCACGGGGGCGGTGTTGTCCAGCTTCTTGATTTCTGCCAGCACCTTGCCCATGCCCTCCTTCACCTGCGCGCCCTCCGGGGATTCGCCCAGGGAGTCCAGCATGGGCGTCAGGGAATCCAGCAGCCCGCCAATGGTGTTCATCTGGTTGGAAAGGTCCGCCAGCTTCTGGCTGCCGAAGGAAACCACGTAGTTGCTGGCGCCCAGGTGGGCGTCGCCCGCCTTCAGCCTGTCGGTGCCCAGCACGGATTCCTCCGGCGTGGCGGCGAAGCGGATGTCCGCCACGTCCTCGCAGGCCACAATCTGCAGGGTGTTGCCCGCGACCTTGGAGACGATGTAGACGCTGCGCTGCTTGAGGGCCTGCGCGAGCTGGGGGTCAAGCTGCGCGAGGTGCTCGTCCTTCACCAGGTTGATGTGGACGCCCTTGAAGCCGCCGTACTCGGCGTAGACCTTCTTGTTGCGCACCAGCTCGGCCATGTGCTTGTCGTAGAGCTCGGCGAGCTTGGCCTCTGCGCCGGGGTTCACGGTGATGGTGGCGTAGACCGGGCCGATCTTGCCGCAGGAGTTGATGGCATCCGCCAGGGCCTTGGCGGACTCCGGGGTGAGCGGCTGCTGCGCGCCGACGTTCACCTTGATGTCCTTGAGGGCGGGCAGGAGCTTCTCCAGCGTGCCCACGGCCTTGGTGCTCACGGCAAACGCGCAGCCGTCCCATATAGTGACGTCCTCCGTGACGGCCTCTGCGGGAACCAGCTGCTTGGCCACCAGCCACTGCACGAGCTCGTTGAAGTGGTTGAAGGAGATGAGGGCTTCCACATCCGCGGGGATGGTGGCAAGCGAGCCGTAGGCGGCGGCGCGCTGCGGCACCACCGACGCCGCGTTTTCAGCGGCGGGTGCGGTGGGGGTCTTGTCCGTGCACTGCGTAAGCGGCAGGGCCATGGACGCGGCAATGATCAGAAGTGCTTTCGTCTTCATAACAGCGGGCATTCTAACGCGCGCGGGCGCGAGGAGTCAAGCGATTTTTCCGGGGCCTGCGGGGCGCATGTCAGAGAAACGCCCGCCGGGCGCGGGGCCGGGCGGGCGTGAAGGGTTGTCCTGTGCGGGGCGGGTCACTTCTCGCAGTAGGCGCGCACGGCGGCGGCGATGCGGGCGGAGACCTCCTCCGGCTCGCCCTCCTCCGTCACGTCGATCTGCACCACCTTGCCCTGCGCGCGGTAGTGCTCGATGACCGGCACGGTAAGGCTCTCGTAGTCCTTCCAGCGCTTGGCGAAGGCCTCCGGGTTGTCGTCGGTGCGCACAATCATGGTGGCACCGCACTTGGGGCAGGTTTCCTCGCCGTTGCGGGTGGTCTCGCCGCACTTGGGGCAGGCCTTGCGCTTGAGCATGCGCGCCTGGATGAGCTCCAGCGCCACGTTCAGGTAGATCACGATGTCAACCTCCATGCCCAGCTGGGTGAGGTTGGCGTCCAGCGTCTCCGCCTGGGCCACCGTGCGGGGGTAGCCGTCCAGCAGGCAGCCGCAGTCCTTGTTCTCGCCCAGCCACTTGGCCACGATGCCGTTCACCACCTCGTCCGGCACGAACATGGCGGCGTCCATGTACTTCTTGGCCTCCAGGCCCAGCTGGGAGCCGGCGGCGATTTCCGCGCGCAGGAGGGCGCCGGTGCTCAGGGGCTTGAGCCCGTAGGTTTCGGAAAGGAAGGAGGATTGGGTGCCCTTGCCGGAGGCGGGGGCGCCCACCAGTACGAATCTCTTGAGAGTCTTCATGATGATGGATTCAGTTGCGGAGCGGGTGCGCCTCCCGGGCGCGGCTCCGAAGGCATTGTGCGACAATCCGGCGCGAATTGCAATGAAAAAAACCGTCCTGCGGCGGGCGGGGGGCGTTGCGGGCGTGAATTTGCTTGGCTGGGAGTGGGGAATGTGGTAAGGTTTGGGCATGCTCAGAATACTCGCAGCCACAGATTTCTCGGAGGCATCGCAGGCCGTGCTGGACTTTGCGGCCAACGTGACGCGCCAGTGCGGGGGCAAGATGTACCTGCTGCACGTGGTGCACCACAACATGGGCGACACCGGGTTCGGCCTGACCAACGGCGACATGACGGGAGCGTTCTGCGGGCTGGAGATAGACCCGGAGCACCCGAACCGCATCCTGGAGATGGCGGACAAGCACGCCAAGGAGATAGCCGATGCCGTACGCGAGAAATGGGGCGTACCGATATACGGCAAGGCGGAGGAGCACGAGGATATCGTGCGCTGCGTGGCGCGCTTCTGCGAGCGCCACAACGTGGACCAGGTGGTCATCGGCAACCGCCACCACAGCATCTTCAGCACCATCCTGCTGGGCAGCACGGCGGAGAAGCTGGTGCGCGGCGCCAAGGTGCCCGTGACCGTGGTTCCCTGCGAGCCCAACATGAAGAAATGAACATTGTTTTCCTAGGGGATGTGGTGGGCGAGCCGGGGCGCGGCGCGCTCTACCGCGCCATCCCGCTGCTGCGCGCGCAGTACGCCGCGGACGCCATCGTGGTGAACGCGGAGAACGCCGCCGGCGGCAAGGGCATCACCCCCAAGCTGGTGGAGGAAATGCTGGAGAAGGGCGCGGACGCCATCACCCTGGGCGACCACACCTGGGACCAGCCGGATCTGGTGCCGTGGCTGGACGGCGGGTCCGATGCCGCGGCGCGGGTGGTCCGCCCGTTCAACCTGCAGGAGGGCACGCCCGGGAAGGGCAGCCTGGCGCTGGAGACGCCCGCGGGCAGACTGGGCATCCTGTGCCTGAGCGGGCGCACGTTCATGCGCCCCGGCGCCACCAACCCGTTCACGCTGGGGTATGCGGAGGCGGTTCGCCTGCGCGCGGAATGCGCGGCGCTGCTGGTGGACATGCATGCGGAGACCACAAGCGAGAAGGTGGCTATGGGCTACAGGCTGGACGGCACGGCCAGCGCGGTGGTGGGCACGCACACGCATGTGCAGACCGGGGACGAGCGCATCCTGGAGCACGGCACGGCGTACCTCACGGATGCCGGCATGTGCGGCTCGCTCAACGGCGTCATCGGCCGCGATGCGGAGGCCGTGCTGCAGGGCTGCATCACCGCCCTGCCCTGCAAATACCCCGTGGGCGGCTGGCCCGCGCAGGTGTGCGGCGTGTGCGTGGTCACGGACGCCGCGGGCCGCGCCACCGCCATCACCCGCATTGCACAGGTTTTCGAGAAATGATGGATGAGGAACGCTTCGGCGGCATCGGCCGCCTGTACGGCACGCCCGCCGCAGAAAAAATATCCGCCGCGCGCGTGGCCGTGGTCGGTATCGGCGGCGTCGGCTCCTGGGCCGCGGAGGCACTCGCCCGCAGCGGCGTCGGCACCCTCATCCTCATGGACCTGGACGACATCTGCATCACCAACACCAACCGCCAGATCGAGGCCACGGAGGGCGCGTACGGCCGCTCCAAGGCGGAGGTGATGGCGGAGCGCGTGCGCACCATCAACCCTGCCGCGGAGGTGCTGCCGCTGCTGCACTTCTACTCCGCCAAGCACCCGGAGCACCTGTTCGACACGCAGCCGGACGTGGTGGTGGACGCCATCGACGACATGCACCCCAAGGCGCACCTGATAGCGGAATGCCGCAGGCGCGGCGTGCCGGTGGTGACCTGCGGCGGCGCGGGCGGCCGCGTGGATGCCGCGTGCATCACCGTGGCGGATCTGGCGCGCACGCACCACGACAACATGCTGGTGCAGCTCCGCAAGGAATTGCGCAA
>JAKSOU010000037.1 GCA_024405435.1 Akkermansia sp.
GCGGCCTTTACTTTTTTCGGCTGTCTCACTCCCGCGGGACCTGTCGTCGCGCCGCGGGCGCGGCGAATATCACCCCGCGAATGTGGGGTGGTTCCCTTCATTGAGCCTCGGGTGCAAACCCGTGGTTTAGCCAGGGCCCCCGTATCACCACCCGCGGCACTCCGTGCCGCCACTTCCCCACCCCGCGCCGGCACGGCGCGCTAACTTGAACACCCGCACGCCCGCCAACCACCGTGAAATTTTGCATTTTAAATTTGAATTTAAAATTTAGAATTTGTTTGTCCGCACGCCACATGAGTACACCCGCCGCGCTTGTACACGCGCACGCCAACCACGCCGTGTGTGTACACACAACGCATGCATACAAACAAATCCAAAATCCCAAATCCTAAATCCCAAATTGCCCACCAACACCCGCACCACACCGCGCATTGGCACCATCCACCAAAAAACTGGCATGCACACCCAAATTTTTTGCAAAAAAAGGAACATTGTGCTTGCACAGGTGGCATGCCGCGCGTATAATCCCGCCACGCCGGGGCATTAGCTCAGTTGGTAGAGCGGTTGCATCGCACGCAACAGGTCAGGGGTTCGAATCCCCTATGCTCCATTAAACAAAACCCAGGGTTTACCCCTGGGTTTTTGTTTAATGGAACGGGCGTACCGACCCGGCCTGTTGCGGGTGCATGCATGAGCGTTGTTGCCCCGCCAGGGGCAGAGCGGTTGTTGAGCACACGCGGAAGCCCGGTGGGCTTCCGCGCCCCGAGAGGCGAGGACTCCTCCGAGCCGGTACCCCTTGCGGCACGCAAGGGGGCGAGAGGGGCCGTCAGGTCAGGGGTTCGAATCCCCTATGCTCCATTAAACAAAACCCAGGGTTTACCCCTGGGTTTTTGTTTAATGGAACGGGCGTACCGACCCGGCCTGTTGCGGGTGCATGCATGAGCGTTGTTGCCCCGCCAGGGGCAGAGCGGTTGTTGAGCACACGCGGAAGCCCGGTGGGCTTCCGCGCCCCGAGAGGCGAGGACTCCTCCGAGCCGGTACCCCTTGCGGCACGCAAGGGGGCGAGAGGGTTCAGCGCAGGAGCTTGGAGATTTCGGTGTTGTCCTTGACGCCGGTGAATTTGTGGGAACCGTTGCCTGCGGCGTAGACGGGGACGGAGAATCCGGTGTGGGAGTGTGTGCCGAAGATGACATGCACGCTGCCGTGGTCCTTGTTGCCGCTCTTGATGGCCAGGCCGCCGGTCTGGTGGTCTGCTGTGACCACGAGCAGGGTGTCCGGGTGTTTCTGCATCCACTGGAGCACCACGCCCACGGCGCGGTCGAAGTCCATGGTTTCATGCAGGGTTTCCTTGGCCTTGCCGTTGTGTGCGTGGTGGTCGATCTGGGAGCCCTCCACCATGAGGAAGAAGCCACGGGGGTTTTTCTCCAGCACCTTGAGGGCCTTGCCCACGTAGTTGCAGAGGTAGTCCTGACCGCGCTCGGCAACGGCGGGCGGGTTGCCGTCGTGGGTGAATTCGGCCACGGTACCGGCATCCCGGATGGCTTGCTTCTGCTCATCGGAAAGGGTTTTGGCGCCGCCGCCGTAGATGACGGTGAAGTTGGCGTCCACCAGGGCCTTGGCAATCTCCTTCTTCTTGTTGCGGTCGTCCACGTGGGCGTAGAAGGCGGCGGGTGTGGCATCGGTGACATCCTTGGTGAGGACGATTCCTGTGGCCTTACCCTTGGCGCGGTAGTATTCGGCAAGGTTCTCGATGGGCTTCTTGTCCGGGGTCATGCCGAGGAAGTGGTTGTTGGTCTTCTGTCCGCAGGCGAGTGCGGTGCCGCCGGCGGCGGAATCGGTGACGGCATCTGAGGCGGAGGTGGTGATGGAAAAGCCTGTGACGGGCATGCCGAGGATGAAGCCCTTGCCGCGGTTGAGCATCCAGGCGGCCCAGAGGTGCTCGGAGGCCATGCCGTCGCCGATCATGAGGATAACGTTCTTGGCGTGCTTGCCCTTGTCCTTGATATCGATTTTGGGCACATCGTAGTTGGGCAGGTCGGCCACGCGCACATCGCGCATATTCTCATCCACGGGGGCGGGCCCGGAAAGGGCGAGTGCGGTGCCGCCCGCCAGCGCGGCGGCCAATCCCAGCATGCCGCCGGCGCCCAGCAGCGTTTTCATGATTTTCATGCCGCCAGTATAGCACACGGCAGGCGCCGCATAAAGGGAATTCTCGGAAACGCGGCGGAGAAAAAGGCAAAAAAACAGGCTTGACAACCCGCGGGGGGTGCGTATACTTTGCGCGCTCCCGCGGTTGTGCGCGGGGCAAACCATCTCCATACCATCATCCAATAGCCATGACCAGTTATCGAACACATACCTGCAATGAGCTTCGCCTGGGCGACGAGGGCAAGAACGTGCGCCTTGTCGGCTGGGTAGACACCGTGCGCGACCACGGCGGTGTGATTTTCATCGACCTGCGCGACCGCGCGGGCAAGACCCAGGTGGTCTTCCACCCGGAGAACCATGCGGACCTCGCCAAACAGGCGGAGGCCCTGCGCGTGGAATCCGTGATCCAGGTGACCGGCAAGGTGGTGGCCCGCTTGAAGACGGACGAGATCGACGCGACGAACCCCGACCTGGCGACGGGCGAGATCGAGGTGGACGCGGACGGGCTGGCGGTGCTGAACCGCGCGGCGGTGCTGCCGTTCCAGCTGGACCGCAGCGTGGCGAACGAGGATATCCGCCTGAAGTACCGTTTCCTGGACCTGCGCCGCCCGGAGATGCAGCGCAACATGGTGCTGCGCCACCGCATCACCAAGACCGTGCGCGACTACCTCGATGAACAGGGCTTCCTAGAGCTGGAGACGCCCATCCTCTCCAAGTCCACGCCGGAGGGCGCGCGAGACTACCTGGTGCCCAGCCGCGTGAGCCCCGGCAAGTTCTACGCCCTGCCGCAAAGCCCCCAGCAGTACAAGCAGCTGCTCATGGTGGCCGGCCTTGAAAAGTATTTCCAGATCGCACGCTGCTTCCGCGACGAGGACCTGCGCGCCGACCGCCAGCCGGAGTTCACCCAGGTGGACGTGGAGGCCTCCTTCATCACCCCGGAGGACATCTACGGCTGGATGGAGGCCATGCTGCAGCGCGTGTTCAAGGAATCCGTGGGCCGCGACATCACGACCCCCTTCCCCCGCATGACCTGGCACGATGCCATGGACCAGTACGGCTCCGACAAGCCGGAGCGCCGCTTCGAGATGAAGATTGCGGACTGCTCGGACATCTTCGCCAAGAGCGAGTTCCGCGTGTTCAGCGGCGCGATTGCGGACGGCGGCGTGGTGAAGGCCATTAACGCCAAGGGATTCTCCCCCTCCGTGGGCCAGGTGGACGCCCTCACCCAGACCGCCCTGGAGGCCGGCGCCAAGGGTCTGGCCTTCATCAAGGTGCGCGACGTGGACAACCGCGACGAGTGGAAGAGCCCCGTCACCAAGCGCCTTTCCGACGCCGAGCTGCAGGCCCTGCGCGAGCGCCTGAACATTGAGAGCGGCGACTGCATCTTCTTTGCCGCGGGCGAGTGGGAGCAGAGCTGCACCATCCTGGGCCGCGTGCGCCTGCAGTGCGCCGAGTACCTGGAGCTGCTCAAGGACAACCACGAGATCGACCTGTTCTGGGTCACCCACTTCCCGATGTTCGCCTGGGACAAGGAGGAGGGCCGCTACGTGGCCATCCACCACCCGTTCACCCGCCCCATCCCGGAGGATGTGGACAAGGTGCTCAACGGCGAAATCTCCACGGACCTCTGCGCCGAGGCCTACGACGTCATCTTCAACGGCAACGAGCTGGGCGGCGGCTCCCTGCGTATCCATGAGCGCGACCTGCAGGACGCCGCGTTCCGCGCGCTGGGGCTGGACGAGAAGACCATCAACGAGCGCTTCGGGCACCTGCTCTCCGCGTTCTCCTTCGGCGCCCCGCCCCACGGCGGCATCGCGCTGGGCCTGGACCGCATGGTCATGCTCATCGGCGAGTGCGAATCCATCCGCGAGGTGATTCCCTTCCCCAAGAACAACCGCGCCGTGGACCTCATGTGCGAGGCACCCGACACCGTGGACGCCGTGCAGCTGCGCGATATCCACATCCAGGTCAAGCTGCCGGAGAAGCTCCGCCAAAAGCTGGAGGCGGAGCAGAGCTGAGGGATTTACAATTTACGATTTACTATTTACGATTTGTGAATAGAGCGCGCCGTTCGGCGCGAAAGAAAACGAGGCGCATCTGGTGTTCCACCAGATGCGCCTTGTGAATTATGCGCGCCATCTGCGTTTTGGGCGGGGTTCAATCCGGGAAATGGAAGCGGCGGCCGCGGGGCATGGCGTAGGCGGTGCGCTGCGCATCCCAGTACAGCAGCAGCATGGCCCCCAGCAGCAGGAAGCGCAGGGCCGTGTCGGCCGGGTAGTTCACAATCTCGTGCGCGGTGCCCAGGCAGTTGCAGCTGAGCTCCAGCCCGCGCGCCCAGCCCTGGACGTAGAAGAAGACAAAGACGCTGCACATGACGGTTCCCCACAGCGTGGCGCCGCGGTAGTGCCGCCTGCACAGCAGGCACACCGCCACCACCAGCTCCATGCCGATACCCAGGCACGCCAGCGGCACGCAGCACCAATCCGGCAGCACATCGCTCCGCATGATGAAGTTCGCGGTGTCGCCCACCTGCCCCACTTTCAAGATGCCCACCACCAGGAAAAACAGCCCCATGCCCACGCGCAGCAGCGTGGTCGTCCAGTGGCTTTCCGCTTCCTCCCTCACGCCCCGCATTCTATCCCATCCGCGGCGCCGCGGCAAGCACAATGTGGGGATTCTGGCTTGACACACCATGCGTGCATGCTATGCTGGGCGGAGGGTTGGATGAGTGAGAGGAAGCCCAGGATATTCACGTGCACGCCGTTTGCGTTTCCCGCAGACGAGTATTTCTTCACGCGCGACACGGGGCTGCTCTGCCGCAGCCTGCAGGCGCTGGGCGCGGAGAGCCGCGTGGTGATGCCCACGCCGCGGCGGGAGAACGACCTGGCGGACGCCCCGTACATGCGGGTGCCGATGCGGCGGCTGAAATCCGCGGCGTGGTGGCGCGCGCAGCGGCTGGACGGTGTGATGCTGTACTCCTGGGGCGATCCGCGCTACACGGGCGTGGCGCGCGCCATCCACGGCGCGGGCATCCGCCTGGTGATACACTACGATGCCAACTGCGAGCTCCACGAACACCTGAAACGCCCCGGCGGTGCCCTGAAAAGGCTCATCAACCGCGCGAAGGACGCGCTCATCAACCGCATGCGCGCCATCCACCTGGGCTATGCGGACGCCATCACCACCACGCCCGCCAACCGCGACACCTTCCTGCACGATCCCGCCTACGGCGCGCGCATTGCCGGCAAGTGCGTGGAGATGCCCTGCCCCGTCTCCTCCGTGTTCCGGACCATGGATATCGAGAGGGAGCGCCTGTTCGTGGCCGTGGGCAAATGGAGCGATGTGGTCAACAAGCGCCCGGAGATGCTGATGGCCACGCTGGAGGCCTACCACGCCTCCACGGATGCCGCGGAACTGTGCGACACGGAGGTGTACGGCGCGCCCACGCCGGAGATGGAGGCCTGGCACGCCGCCCTGCCGCCGGATATGCGGCGGCGCGTGCACCTGATGGGCAAGGTGGACCACGCCACCCTCTGCCGCGCGTACAACCGCGCGCGCGCGTGCCTGTGCACCTCATACGCGGAAGGCACGCACAACGCCTCCCTGGAGGCCCACTGCTGCGGCTGCGCGGTGGTGTGCCCCAACCGCCCCATCCACCTGTGCAACGTCATTTGGTACACGCAGGATGGCGGCGGCACCGTATCCGCGGAGGACACGCCGGAATCCCTGGCCGCCGCCATGCAGGCGGAATCCGCCGCCTGGGACGCCGGGCTGCGGGACCCCGCCGCCATCTGCGCCGTCTGGCGGCCCAAGGTGCTGCCGGAGCGCGCCCTGCCCCGCCTCTTCCCGGGATTGTAATTGAATCGCACCCCAAAAAGGCCCGCGCGGCACGGAGCCGGCGGGCCTTGAAACGTGTTGTCGGGTGGAACCCTTATTCCTCCGAGCCAACGGAGATGGGGTCCTCCGGGAGGGGGAGGTCCTCCTCGTCCTCGAATCCCGCGCGGGGGATGGGGACGGCACCGGGAGCGGCCTCCACGGCAATCTCGCGGTACTTGGTGAAGCCGGTGCCGGCGGGGATGAGGTGACCGAGGATGACGTTCTCCTTGAAGCCCTCCAGCAGGTCCACCTTGCCGAGGGTGGCGGCTTCCGTGAGCACGCGGGTGGTGTCCTGGAAGGAGGCGGCGGAGATGAAGGAATCCGTCTTGAGGGAGGCCTTGGTGATGCCGAGCAGCATGGGCTCGGAATCCGCCGGGCGGCCGTTCATTTCCTCCGTTTCCTTGTTGATGCGCACCAGCGTGGTGCGGTCCACCTCGTCGCCCCACAGCAGGCCCGTGTCGCCGGGGTCCTTCACGCGCACCTTGCGCAGCATCTGGGAGACGATGATTTCCACGTGCTTGTCGTTGATTTCCACACCCTGCACGCGGTAGACCTGCTGCACCTTGTTGACCAGGTGCTCCTGCAGGGCCTCCTTGCCGCAGATGCGGAGGATTTCGTCGGACGCCTCGGAGCCGTCGGAAAGCGGCTCGCCGGCGTGCACGTAGTCGCCATCGTGCACGATGATGTGGCGGTCCATGGGCACGAGGTGCTTCACGGAGACGGTGCCGTCCTTCTCGTCGCGCTCCTCCAGCTTGGTGGTGCGGCGGGACTTCTTGGCGGCGGTCTCCTTGGCCTCTGCATCACGGTAGACGGTGACCACCTTCTTGCCGCGGATCATGGCGTCCTCGATGCCGACGATGCCGGAAATCTGGGCGAGCGTGCAAATCTCCTTGGGCTTGCGGGCCTCGAAGAGCTCTGCCACGCGGGGAAGGCCGCCGGTGATATCGTTGGTCTTCTGCACCTTGCGGGGGGTCTTGGCCAGCACGGTACCGGCGGCAATCTGCTGCTTGTTGGTGACGGCCAGGTAGGCGCCGGTGGGGATGGAGTACACGCGGGGCTTGTCCTTGTCACCCTTGCCGGTGTGGACGATGATGCGGGGGGCGAGGTCCTGGCGGTGGTCGATGATGACGGTCTGGCCCTTGCCGGACTCGCCGTGCTCCACGCGGCAGGTGATGCCTGTGATCATATCCTGGAATTCGACCTTGCCGGAGACTTCGGCGATGACGGGGATGGCGAAGGGATCCCACTCGGCCACCACGGTTTCCGCCTTGACCTGCGCGCCGTCCTTGACGTGCAGCGCGGCGCCCATGGTGAGCTGGTAGGATTCCAGCTCCTTGCCCTCCTCGTCGTAGATCTTCACGCCGCCGTTCTTGCAGAGCACGATCATGTCGCCGTTCTCGTCCTCCACGCAGCGGTCGCGCAGGTTTTCGTCGTAGATGAGTCGGCCGGTGCTCTTGGCCACGTACTCGGGCTTGTTGGCGGCGGCGGTTGCGGTGCCGCCCACGTGGAAGGTACGCATGGTGAGCTGGGTGCCGGGCTCGCCGATGGACTGTGCGGCGATGATGCCGACGGCCTCGCCCACCTTCACGGACTTGCCGGTGGCGAGGTTCAGGCCGTAGCACTTGGCGCAGCATCCCTTGGCGAGCTCGCACGTGAGCACGGAGCGCACGCGCACCTTCTCGATACCCACCCGCTCGATGCGCTTGGCGGCCTCATCGGTGATGATCTCGTTCTTGGCGGTGATGACTTCCTTGGAGGTCGGGTCCAGGATGTCGTCGCAGGCCACGCGGCCGTAGATGCGGGTGGAGAGGGAGGCGATCTCGTCCTCGCCGTCGTAGATGGCGGTCATGGTGATGCCGTTCTCCGTTCCGCAGTCCTCGGCGCGCACGATCACGTCCTGCGCCACGTCCACGAGCTTGCGGGTCATGTATCCGGAGTCAGCGGTCTTGAGTGCGGTATCGGCCAGGCCCTTGCGTGCGCCGTGGGTGGAGATGAAGTACTCCAGCTCTGAGAGGCCCTCACGGAAGTTGGAGGTGATGGGGCGCTCGATAATCTCACCGGAGGGCTTGGCCATGAGGCCGCGCATGCCGGAGAGCTGCTTGATCTGCGCCTTGTTGCCGCGGGCGCCGGAATCCACCATCATGTAGAGCGGGCTGGCCACGGCGGAGCCGCCGTTGTACTCCAGCTTGGTGTAGAGCTCCTTCTGGATGGAATCCGTGGTGGTGGACCAGATGTTCACCACCTTCTCATAGCGCTCGCCGTTGGTGATGAGGCCTTCCTCGTATTGCTCGGTGACCTTCGCCACCTCGTCGTACGCGGCCTCGATGAGCTCGTTCTTGTTCTCCGGCACCACCATGTCCACGATACCGATGGAGCAGCCGGAGCGCGTGGCCTCCTTGTAGC
The DNA here is from genome assembly GCA_024405435.1 of Akkermansia sp. Classification (GTDB taxonomy): domain Bacteria; phylum Verrucomicrobiota; class Verrucomicrobiia; order Verrucomicrobiales; family Akkermansiaceae; genus Akkermansia. The sequence goes on from JAKSOU010000037.1 coordinate 8,428, forward strand.
CCAGGGACTTCAAGGCATCCAGCGTTTCCACGGTCTTCTTCTGGCCGCAGGTCTGGTAGCAGCGCCAGATGATGTCACCGAGCTGCTTCTTGCCGACGTTGCGGTTGATGTAGCCGATTTCCTCCGGCCAGATTTCGTTGAAGCGGACGCGGCCAGCGGTGGTGACGATGGTCTTGCGCTCCACGTTCTCCTGGTTGTAGGAGAGCTTGTCGAAGGCGGCGCCGGTCTTGCCGTAGTCCGGGTTCTTGAGGCGGATCCACTCATGGTACCCGATCTTGCGGGAGGCGATGGCGAACTCCACCTCCGAGATGGACTCGAAGAGCGGCAGCAGGTGCTGGTTGTCCTGCTGCTCCTTCACCTCCTTGGCACGGGTGTGCGTGAGGTAGTAGGAGCCCAGAATAATATCCTGCGTGGGCGTGCAGATGGGCTTGCCGGAGGCCGGGGAGAACACGTTGTTGGGCGCCAGCATCAGCAGGCGCGCCTCCAGCTGGGCCTCCACGCTCAGCGGCACGTGCACGGCCATCTGGTCGCCGTCGAAGTCTGCGTTGTAGCCGGTGCAGACCAGCGGGTGCAGGCGGATGGCGGAACCCTCGATGAGCACGGGCTCGAAGGCCTGGATGGAGAGGCGGTGCAGGGTTGGAGCGCGGTTCAGGAAGACGGGGTGTCCCTTGGTGACCTCCTCCAGGATATCCCAGACGATGGGCTCCTTGCGGTCGATCATCTTCTTGGCGGAGCGCACGGTGTGCACGTAGCCGAGCTCCTTGAGGCGGTGGATGATGAACGGCTCGAACAGGTTCAGCGCCATCTTCTTGGGCAGGCCGCACTGGTTCATCTTCAGGTGCGGGCCGATCACAATCACGGAACGGCCGGAGTAGTCCACGCGCTTGCCCAGCAGGTTCTGGCGGAAGCGGCCGCTCTTGCCCTTCAGCATGTCGGAGAGGGACTTGAGCGGGCGGTTGCCGGCGCCGGTCACGTGGCGGCCGTGGCGGCCGTTGTCGAACAGCGCGTCCACCGCTTCCTGGAGCATGCGCATCTCATTGCGCTTGATGACCTCCGGGGTCTGGAGGGCGGCGAGCTCCTTGAGACGGTTGTTGCGGTTGATGACGCGGCGGTACAGGTCGTTCAGGTCACTGGTGGCGAAACGGCCGCCGGGCAGGGGAACGAGGGGTCGCAGGTCCGGGGGGATGACGGGGAGCACGGTGAGCACCATCCACTCCGGGCGGGTGCCGCTGCTCTTGAAGCCCTGGGCCAGCTGCAGGCGCTTGGCGATCTTGCGCTTGGTCTGCTTGGAGTTGGTCTTCTCCATCTCCTGCTTGAGCTGGTCGATGAGGGCGTCCAGGTCCGTGGTGGCCAGCAGTTTCTGGATGGCCTCCGCGCCCATGCCCACCTCCGGGGCGTCGTCCTCGTAGTCGTTCACCAGGTCGTCGTACTCCGCTTCGGAGATGATGGTGCCGCGCTCCAGGCCGTTCACGCCCTTCGGGTCGATGACGATGTAGTCGTCATAGTAGATGACGCGCTCCAGGTCGCGGGAGGTGAGGTCCAGCATGAGGCCGATGCGGCTGGGCATGCACTTGTAGAACCAGATGTGCGTGACGGGCACGGCGAGTGTGATGTGGCCCATGCGGACGCGGCGGACGCGTGCGGAGGTGACCTCCACGCCGCAGCGATCGCAGATGGTGCCCTTGTTCTTGGCGCGCTTGTAGCGTCCGCAGGAGCACTCCATGTCGCGTGTGGGGCCGAAGATGCGCTCGCAGAAGAGGCCGCCCTTCTCCGGTTTGAAGGTGCGGTAGTTGATGGTTTCCGGGTTCTTGACCTCACCGCTGGACCACTTGATGATGTCGTCCGGGCTGGCGACGGTGATGCAAACCTGGTCGAAGTTCTTGGGCTTCTCGTTTGTAGGGTCGATGTAAGACATATTGGTACGGAAGTTTTAGGGTTGCTGCTACAGGGTTACATCTCGGAATCGTCGTCGGTGTCGGTGGATTCGTCCGCGTCGTCGGAGAAGTCGTCGTCGTCGGATTCGGGCTTCTCGCCGTCCTCCTCCTCCACGTCATCCATGCCGTCGCCGGCGAGGAGGGCGAAGAAGTCGTCCGTGGTGCGGGGAGCGTTCACGCGGTCCTTCTGCTCGGTGGGTTGCACGTTGAGGCAGAGGGACTGCATTTCCTTGATGAGCACGTTGAAGGATTCCGGGGTGCCGGCCTCCAGCGCGTTGTCGCCCTTGACGATGTTCTCGTAGATACGGGTACGGCCCTGCACATCGTCGGACTTGACGGTGAGGAGCTCCTGGAGGGTGTAGGCGGCGCCGTATGCCTCCATGGCCCACACCTCCATTTCGCCGAAACGCTGGCCGCCGTGCTGTGCCTTGCCGCCCAGCGGCTGCTGTGTGACCAGGGAGTAGGTGCCCACGGCGCGCGCGTGCACCTTGTCTGCCACCAGGTGGTTGAGCTTGAGCATGTAGGTGTAGCCCACCACCACGGGGTAGTGGAAGTACTCGCCGGTGAGGCCGTCGATGAGGCGGCTCTTGCCGGCGGTGGTGCCGTCCTGGCCGTCGCCCACCCAGGAGAAGCCGGGGACCTTCTTGGCCTGGCTCATGTACTCCCAGATCTTGGATTCCTGGATACCGTCGAACACCGGGGTGGCAACGCGGAATCCCAGGGCCTTGGCGGCCACGCCGAGGTGGGCCTCAAGCACCTGCCCCACGTTCATGCGGGAGGGCACGCCCAGCGGGTTGAGGATGATATCCACGGGGGTGCCGTCCTCCAGGTAGGGCATGTCCTCCACGGGCAGCACGCGGGAGCAGACGCCCTTGTTGCCGTGGCGGCCTGCCATCTTGTCGCCCACGCCGAGCTTGCGCTTGGTGGCGATGTAGACCTTGACCTCTGTGACGACGCCGGGGTCGAGCTCTGCGCCGGCCTCGATTTGGTCGAGTCTGCGGTCGCGCTCGGCGTCCAGGTCAGCGAAGCGGTTCTCGAAGGTGTTGATGATTTCGAAGATCTGGTTGCGCACGGGGCTCTCGTTCATCTCGATCTGGTCGTGATGGACGGCGAGCTTGCGCAGGAGGGTCTTGGTGATCTTGCGGTTGGCGGGAATGATGATTTCATTCGTGCCGGCGCGGGTGATCTCCAGGGGAATCTTCTCGCCGAGCAGGCGGTCGGAGAGCTTGCCGGTGAGCTGCTCGATGAGCTCGTCGCGGTTCTTCTGGTACTCGGTGTCCAGCTTCTTGCGCTGCTTCTGGGCCTCCTTCTCGGCGTCCACGGGCGGGGTGCCGGGCACGGAAGAGTGCACCACGCGCACATCCATGACCACGCCAGTGGTTCCCGGGGGCACGCGCAGGGAGGTGTCCTTCACGTCCGCGGCCTTCTCACCGAAGATGGCGCGCAGGAGGCGCTCCTCCGGGGCCAGGTCGGTCTCGCTCTTGGGGGTAATCTTGCCCACCAGGATATCGCCGGGCTTGACCTCCGCGCCGATGCGCACCACGCCCTCGCTGTCCAGGTTCTTGAGGGCGTCGTCGCCCACGTTTGGGATATCGCGGGTGATTTCCTCCGGGCCGAGCTTGGTGTCGCGGGCCTTCTCCTCGAATTCCTCGATGTGGATGGAGGTGTAGGCGTCTTCCTGCACCAGGCGCTCGGAGATGATGATGGCGTCCTCGAAGTTGTAGCCGTACCAGGACATGTAGGCCACCAGCACGTTGCGGCCGAGAGCAAGCTCGCCGCCATCCGTGCACGGGCCGTCCGCCAGCACGTCGCCCGCCTTCACCTTGTCTCCACGGGAGACGATGGGCTTCTGGTTGATGCAGGTGGAGGCGTTGGAGCGCATGAACTTGCGCAGCTGGTACACGTGGATGCCCTTGTCCTTGTCCGTCTTCACGGATTCCGGGTCGCTGAGCCAGGCGTTCGGGGAGACGGGCAGCTCGCCGTCCTTGGTGGTGACGATGTACTCTGCGGTAGCGGAGGCGACGATGCCGGGAGCCTTGGCCACGATGACGGAGCCGGAGTCCCTGGCGCACTTGGCCTCGATTCCGGTGCCCACCAGCGGGGCCTGGTTCACCATCAGCGGCACGCCCTGGCGCTGCATGTTGGCGCCCATGAGCGCGCGGTTGGCGTCATCGTGCTCCAGGAAGGGAATCAAGCCTGCGGCGATGGAGATGATCTGCTTGGGAGAGACATCCATGTACTCCACGCGGGAGGGGTCCACCTCCACGAATTCGCCGTGCTCGCGCGCGGTGACGCGGGGCTTCACGAAATGGCCCTTGCCGTTGTCCTCGTCCAGCTCGTTGTTGGCCTGGGCGATAAGATGGTACTCCTCCTTGTCGGCGGTGAGGTACTCCACCTCGTTGGTGACGATGGTTTCCGGCTTCTTGCCCTTCTTGGCGATGTGCTTGATGCGGCGGAAGGGGGTCTCGATGAAGCCGTACTCGTCAATGCGCGCGTAGGTGCAAAGGGAGTTGATGAGGCCGATGTTGGGGCCTTCAGGCGTCTCGATGGGGCAGATGCGGCCGTAGTGGGAGGGATGCACGTCTCGCACCTCGAACCCTGCGCGGTCGCGGTTGAGGCCGCCCGGACCCAGTGCGGAGAGGCGGCGCTTGTGCGTGAGCTCGGCCAGCGGGTTGATCTGGTCCATGAACTGGGAGAGCTGGCTGCGGCCGAAGAAATCACGCACCACGGCGCTGAGCGCCTTGGGGTTGATGAGCTTGCTGGGCGTGATGTCGTTCTTGGTGGTGTCGCACAGGGTCATGCGCTCCTTCACCAGGCGCTCCGTGCGGGCCAGGCCCACGCGGCACTGGTTGGAGACGAGCTCGCCCACGGCGCGCACGCGGCGGTTGCCCAGGTGGTCGATGTCGTCCACCTGATAGCCTTCCTTCCCGCGGCGCAGGTTCAGCAGGTACTTGAGCGCCGTGAGGAAATCGATGGGCTGGATGAGGCGGTTCTCCTCCGGCACGTCCAGGCCCAGCTTCTGGTTGATCTTGTAGCGGCCCACGCGGGTGAGGTCATAGCGCTTGGGGTCCTTGAAGAGGCGGTCCAGCGCGGTGGTGGCCTGCTGCACGGTGGGCGGGTCCCCCGGGCGGAACTTGCGGAAGATTTCCTTGAGGGCGGATTCGCGGTCGTACGCCAGGTCCTTCTTGAGGGTCTTGACGAGGATTTCGTCCTCGCGCTGGTCGATGACCTCGATCTGCTTGATACCCAGCTCCTGCATCTTGCGGATGGTGGCGGCGCTGAGCGGCTCGTACGCCTTGGAGATGATGGTGGCCTTGCGCTCGTCGGTGTCCTTGCCGTAGGTGACGTCCTCGAAGGGCACCAGGTACTCCAGCTCTTCGCCGGAGATGCTGGAGAGCTTCAGCTTCTGGATGGTGTAGAACTGCTCCACAATCTGGCGGTCCGTCTCATACCCCAGGTAGCGCAGGAACGTGGTGGCCAGGAACTTGCGGCGGCGGCGGCGGCGGTCCAGGAACACGTACATCAGGTCGCTCGTGTCGAACTGAACCTCCAGCCACGAGCCGCGGTCCGGTATCATGCGGAAGGAGTAGATGTCACGCCCGTTGCTGTGCCGCGTCTTCTCGAAGCACAGGCCGGGGGAGCGGTGCAGCTGCGCCACGATCACGCGCTCCGCACCGTTGATGACGAAGGTGCCGCGCTCGGTGATCATGGGGATTTCGCCCATGTAGACGTCTTCCTCCGTGGTGTACTCGCCGTTGTTGATGTCCAGCTTGAACTTCACGTAGATGGAGGCGCTGTAGGTATCCCCGGAGCGGATGGCGGCAAAGTCCGTGGACTTGGATTCCTCCACCCTGTAGGAGACGAACTTGAGCTTGATGTTGCCATCGTAGCTTTCAATGGGGAAGTGCTCGGAGAGGACGGCCTGCAGACCCATCTTGAGCCTGTGCTTCGGCTCGGTGTTCTGTTGGAGGAATTCCTCGTAGGACTTGGTTTGGATCTCAATCAAGTTGGGCGGTTCAATGACCTCCTTGATCTTGCCGAAACTGATTCTCTCTTGCTTGGGCTTGGACATAGAGTTGGCGAGATGATGTTTGATGTGCACCCTTCCTGCCGGGTGCGGAGCCGGTTCCCGTTTGGTGAAACCGACCCGGGGGCTCCTGCCGTCCGCAGGTGGTGGGGGAGGCGGCTCCCCCGGGTCGGGCCCACGCGAAGGCGCGCGCGGGAACTGATTTTCTTATGCCTTGATGGTTAGTGGTTAATAAACTTCTTGGCTTATGGATGAAGCCAAAAAACGAAAAGACGCGAAGGCAGGGAGGAACCGAAATTCCCCCCTGCGCTCGCGGAAACGAAAGGTTACTTGATGGTGACCTTTGCGCCGGCCTTTTCGAGCTCGGCCTTGGCCTTGTCGGCGTCCTCCTTGTTGGCGCCTTCAAGGATGATGGCGGGAGCGCCCTCGACGAGCTTCTTGGCATCAGCCAGGCCCAGACCGGGCTTGACGGTGCGGACCGCCTTAATGACAGCGATCTTGTTGGCGCCGCCATCGGTCAGCTCGACGTCGAAGGAGGTCTTCTCCTCCGCAGCCTCAGCGGGAGCGGCGCCGGGAGCGGCGGCGGCAGCCACGGGAGCGGCGGCGGAAACGCCCCACTTCTCTTCGAGCAACTTAACAAGCTCGGCGGCCTCCAGAATGGTAAGCTTGCCGAGTTCCTCTGCGATGTTATTGATATCAGCCATTGTATTGGATTTGGTTTAATTGGTTTCTTGTCGCGGGCAGGGGCTTCCTGCCCATTTCAGTTCTCACCGGCCGGAGAGCCGACAGAGAATCCTAATTGTTTCAGGCGGCGGGGCGGTGTTGGCGCACCGCCGCCATCTGTTCAAGTTGTTTTCCTTATTCTGCGGTTTCCTGGGAACCACCCTCCTTGTCCACGTAAGCCTGGATGACGCGTGCCAGAGCGGAGCCGGCACCGTTGATGGTGCCAAGCAGCGTGGCCAGCAGGACCTCGCGGCTGGGCAGGTCGCCCAGGGCCTGGATCTTGGCGGGCTCCAGCTGGGCGCCGTCCATGATACCCACCTTGTAGGGGGCCTTCTTGGTGGCCTTGGCGAAGGTGTTCAGCACCTTGGCGGCGGCGCACACATCGCTCTCGCCCATCACGTAGGCGGTCTGTCCCTTCAGGGAGGCGGAGATGTCCGGCAGGCCGGCCTCTGAGAGGGCCTTGCCCATGTAGGAGTTCTTGGCAACCATGCAGGATGCACCGGCGGCGGCCAGCTTGGCGCGCAGGTCCGTGAACTCCGGCACGGTGATGCCCGTGTAGTCGATGACGATGAGGTAGGGAGAGGCGTTCACCTTGGCCTGGAGAGCCTCGATGATGACAGCCTTGTCCGCATTCATTTTGTGTTCGGTACTCATGTTCGTATCTCGGGTTCAGTGTTACTGCTGCTTGGCGAACTCGGTCTGGCTGATGGGCAGGCCGGGGTTCATGGAGCTGGTGACGGTGACGGCGGCGATATAGGCGCCCTTGGCACCGGAGGGGCGGGCCTTGACCACGGCGCTGATGAGGGCGCGCAGGTTCTCTGCCAGCTTCTCCTTCTCAAAGGAGAGCTTGCCCACCGCAGCGGAGATGTTGGCGTTCTTGTCCACCTTGAAATCCACACGGCCGGCCTTCACCTCGCGAACGGCCTTCGCGGTGTCTTCCGTCACCGTGCCGGTCTTCGGGTTGGGCATGAGGCCGCGCGGGCCGAGCACACGCGCAATCTTGCGCACCTGGGCCATGGCATCCGGGGTGGCGATTGCACTGTCGAAATCAAGGTAGCCCTCCTGCACCTCCTTGATGAGGTCGTCGAGGCCGACTTTCTCCGCGCCGGCATCCAGGGCGGCCTGAGCGGCCTCACCCTGTGCGAAGACGATGACGCGGACGTTCTTACCCGTACCGTTGGGGAGCGCGACGGAGCCGCGGACCATCTGGTCGGATTTGCGGGGATCCACCGTGAGGTGGAAGGAGAGGGTGACCGTGGGATCGAACTTGGGAGCGGGGAAGCTCTTCATCAGGTCCACAGCCTCCTCCACGGCGTAGGACTTGCCGGGTTCGACAAGCTTGGCCGCCTGAGTATAGCGCTTGGAGCGTTTAGTTGACATAATGTATTGCAGTACGTTCGGGTTAATGTTTAGTTTCTTTTCCCTCCTGCGGAAGGGTTACATACCTTCCACCTCGATACCCATCTGGCGGGCCTGGCCAGCAAGGATGCGGCAGGCGGCCTCCGGGTCCGTGGTGTTGAGGTCCGGCATCTTGGTCTTGACCACCTCCAGCAACTTCTCCTTGGTGATCTTGGCCACCTTGGTCTTGTTGGGTTCACCGGAGCCGGACTTGACGTTGGCGGCCTTCTTGAGAAGGAGGGCTGCCGGCGGCTGCTTGGTGATGAAGTCGAAGGATTTGTCCTTGTAGACGGTGATCACGACGGGAAGGACATCACCGGCCTGCTTCTGAGTCTTTGCGTTGAACTCTTTGCAGAAGCCCATGATGTTCACCCCGGCCTGACCAAGGGCAGGTCCGACAGGCGGCGAGGGGTTCGCCTGGCCTGCAGGGATCTGCAGCTTGATTACTTTAACTACTTCTTTAGCCATGGTTGTATTCTATTGTTTTGCCGCATTGCCGGCGGGCCGGCTCCCTGCGGCGGGAAAGGGGTTCTCCTATAAGACAGGCGTGTCGTCCTCCGTGAGCTTGCGCACCTGGGTGTAGTCCAGATCCAGCGGGTTGCTGCGGCCGAACATGGAGACGCCCACGCGCAGGCGGCCGTGCTCCGGGTCCACCATCTCCACCAGGCCGTGCTCGCCTTGGAACGCGCCGTCCAGCACCACCACCTCCTCGCCCACGCTGTAGGCAACCTTGGGGCGTGCCACGCCGCTGCGGCGCTCAATCTCCGCCATCAGCTCACGCACGTCCTTCATGGGCATGGGGAGGGGCTCCTTGTTGCGGCCGCTGGCGAAGCTGATCACGCCGTCCACCGCCTGGATCTTGTACCAGGCGTCGTTGTCCAGCGAGCCGTCTGCGCGGCGCAGGGCGAAATTGAGGTAGACATACCCGGGGAAGAGCTTGCGCTCCACCACGTACTTCTTGCCGTTGCGCACGTCCTCCACCTTTTCCGTGGGCACCAGGGGGGGACTCTGCACGAGGGCGCCTACCTGTTCATCCTCCTTGAAGAGGCGGTTGAGGTTCTCCACGGCGCGGCGCTCCTTGTTGGAGAGCACGTGGAGCACGTACCACTGGTCCTTGGGCTCCGGCACCGGGCGGGAGGAACCGTTCTTGCGGTCGTACGGGCGAGACATGGCGGAAAGGGGGTGCGGGGTTGGGAGGGTTCAGGAAAGGACAACGATGATTTTGTTGACCACGGCGGAGAGCACGTAGTCGAAGAACGCCACGTAGGCTCCCAGCAGCACCATCGCGATGAGCACCACCATGGTGGAGCCGCTCAGCTCGCGGTACTTCTTGAAGCCCGTGACCTTCGGGTCGCTCTCCCACGGCCAGGAACATTTCTTGAGCTCCATCTTCACGAGGGAGATGTATCCGAACATCCTCTGTATGAGGCCTTCCTTCTGCTTAGCCATAATCTTGAACTGCGGGATTGCTTCCTTGCGGAACAGGGTACGAGAGACTCGAACTCCCAACACGCGGTTTTGGAGACCGCCGCTCTACCAATTGAGCTAGTACCCTAGGGGTTTGTCCCTTTCGGCGGGACAGGGGAGACGCCGCGGCGGGTGCCGGACATCTCCCCCAGCCGCGGCCGCTTTCCCCTTGCGGGGAGAGCGGCCTTGGTTTGGTGGAACGGGAGGGTTAGGCCTCGATCTCGGCCACCGTGCCGGCGCCAACGGTGCGGCCGCCCTCGCGGATAGCGAAGCGCATGCCCTTCTCCATGGCAACGGGGGTGATGAGCTCGACACCGAACGTCACGTTATCGCCGGGCATCACCATTTCCGTGCCGGCGGGCAGGGTGACCGTGCCGGTCACGTCCGTCGTGCGGAAGTAGAACTGCGGGCGATAGTTGTTGAAGAACGGGGTGTGGCGGCCGCCTTCCTCCTTGGAGAGGACGTACACGGTAGCCTGGAACTTGGTGTGGGGAGTCACGGAACCCGGCTTGGCAATCACCTGGCCGCGCACGATGTCCTCCTTCTTGATACCGCGGAGCAGAACGCCCACGTTATCGCCGGCCTCACCCTGGTCCAGGAGCTTGCGGAACATTTCGATGTCCGTCACAGCGGTCTTCACCGTGGGCTTGATACCCACGATTTCCACTTCCTCCATCTTCTTGATGATACCGCGCTCGATACGGCCGGTGGCCACCGTGCCGCGGCCGGAGATGGAGAACACGTCCTCCACCGGCATCAGGAACGGCAGGTCCGTCGGACGCTGCGGGGTCGGAATGTAGGCGTCAACCTGCTCCATGAGGTCCATGATGGCCTTCACGTTGTCGGCGTCGCCCTCCAGGGCCTTGGCGGCGGAACCCTTGACGATCGGAATCTCGTCGCCCGGGAACTCGTAGGAGGACAGAAGGTCGCGGATCTCCATCTCCACGAGCTCGGCGAGCTCGGGATCGGCGAGGTCCATCTTGTTCATGAACACCACAATCTTCGGCACGCCCACCTGGCGGGCCAGCAGGATGTGCTCACGCGTCTGCGGCATGGGGCCGTCGGCGGCGGAGACCACCAGGATGGCGCCATCCATCTGGGCGGCGCCCGTGATCATGTTCTTCACGTAGTCGGCGTGCCCGGGGCAGTCGACGTGTGCGTAGTGGCGGGCGTCGGTCTCGTACTCCACGTGGGCGGTGGAGATGGTGATGCCGCGCTCGCGCTCCTCGGGAGCGCCGTCAATCTGGTCGTATGCCTTGAATTCTGCCTTGCCCTGGTCTGCAAGAACCTTAGTAATTGCAGCGGTCAGGGTAGTCTTACCATGGTCAACGTGACCGATCGTTCCCACGTTCACGTGGGGCTTGGTGCGCTGGAATGCTTCTTTAGCCATAACAGTGTTTTGTTTTTGTTTTGTTTGTAATGCTGCTTTATTCTTGCACGGGCGGGAAGCTTCTGGCGGGACTTGAACCCGCGACCTCATCCTTACCAAGGATGCGCTCTACCACTGAGCTACAGAAGCGTCTTGCCCAAGGCCCCTCCGCTAGGAGAGACGCAAAGCGGGGGAATGATACACGCGTTTCCCCGATACGTCAACCACAATTTCTGAATTTTTGCAAATTTTTTCATTTTTTCCGCAAAATCCGCAAAAAAACGGCCTGTACTTAACAAAAGTTAATGAAAAAACGGAGCGGAAAGGGCGTGTGAGAGGCACGCGGCGGGGGAGTTGAAACAGTTGGAGAGTTAGATTGCGGCGCGCGTTTGGTAGGGGCAAGATGGTGCACCTATGAAGAACATAGCAACAACAACAGCATTGGCAGCCCTGCTGGGGCTGAATCTCATGGCCGCGGAAACCACGAACGGCGCGCCCGCCGCGGCGGACAACACGCCCATCTGCACCATGAGCGAGAAAGGCATCACCTGCGGGGACTCCGCGTGGGTGAACATCGATTCCGTGACGTGGGAGGCGGCCAACGGCAACCCGATTGCGCAGTACACGGTGGCGTACATGCTGGACAACGGCATCTCCATGCCGCAGGACAGCGACAAGGCCGCGGAGATGTACGGCAAGGCGCTGCCGGGCCTGCAGAAGGCCGCGGCGGAAGGCCACGCCGGTGCCTGCCGCGCGCTCTGCCAAATGTACACGGACGGCAAGGGGGTTGACAAGGACCCTGAGATGGCCGCCAAGTACAAGAGCATGTGGAGCGATTGCTGCAAGGGCTGCAAGGGCGGCAAGTCTGCCAAGGGCGGTACCCGCCCCGACGGCGAGGACGGCCGCACCGGCAACGGCGGCAACATGTAACCGCGCCGCAACGGCGAATGAAAAAAGCGGACCCGCCCTGCCCTGCAGGAGCGGGTCTCGCTGTATCCGCCGCGCCGCTAGAAGAGCGTGGGCCCGGAATCCGCCGTGGAGTTCAAGCGCTCCTGCAGCATGTCCGCCAGATAGCGGCAGTCGTCCGCGCGTATCACCACATCCTTGCGCTGGCGGTAGGCGTCCTGCAGGAAGCGGATGAGTTCGCGCGGGTCGTTGACGGCGTAGTTGGGAAGTTCGTCTGCCTGTTCCATGTCGCCCCCCATTCTACCCTGAAGCGCCGTTGCGGGCAAGCGGGAAATGCAGGCGCGCGCTTCCGTGCGCACCCGCCGCGGGATTGAATTTATGCGGTATGCAAATATCTTGTATAACATTAGGAATAAGGCATTACAAAATATGGCAAAATTGGCGCAAAGACGAAAATTCCTTGAAATGATAGCAAATTTCATCATTTTTTGCTTGACGGCCTAGCGGGCGGCATGTAGGGTGGTTCCATGGCAACAGCCAAATTCGACGAGCAGCATGCCCGCTGGTTGCTGCGCTACAGGGTTCCCTCCCCCAAGGGAACAAGCCTGCGGTATGCGTACAAGCGCGTATTCGACCTCGGGTACCTGGGCATGGACCCCGCGGCGCAGGCGCGGCGGCGCGAGGAAATGGAAAAACTCGCCGCGAAACTGGAAAGCGATGCCCGCGAAAAGGTGGCGGCGGCGCCCGCGGAAAGCAGTGCCGAAGTGCGCGCACGGGCGGCCAAACAGGCTGCGGCGCAGCGTATCGTGGACCTCATGCGGGAACACGGCATCACCATGGACGACCTGCTGCCGCTCTACAACGCCGGGCGGTGATGCCGCCGCACCGCCGCGCGCTTACTTTATATCCCCGTATTCCACGCTATCCAGGTAGAGGCCTGAGGCGGGGGCGGGGTAACGTGTGATGGGGAAAAAAGGGCACTGCGCCAGATTTTATGATTCAGCGTAGACGAGGTGTGGTTGGTGTGCGATGACTAGTGGTAACAGGCGGGGTTGATTCGGGGGCGGTTTGCATACCCACCACGCCCGTTCACGCTATGGGTGGCACCTCTCCGAGCGTTTATTTCGCCGCGTTGCGATGGACAGTTTACATCCACCCATTAAATCCGGCGGAGTGCAGTAAAAGGGCTGCCCGGATTGCTCCGGGCAGCCCCGCTTTCGTTTACGAAAACCAAGAAACAGCAAATAATCCGAAACTGCAACTTGGAAATCCTTTGCGCCTTACTTGCGACGGCGGCGGGCCGCAAGCGCCATGAGCGCCAGCAGGCTCAGCGTGCCGGTCGTCGGTTCCGGGACGTTGCTCACCTTGGTCAGGCCGAAGCTGGTCTCGTTGGCGTACACAAGGTAGTCGCCGTGGACACCATCCGTACGCACGAACATGGCATCGAACCATGTGCCGTTGTACTCGGAACCATAGTCCAGCTTCGTCTCTTCAAGGGCCTTGAAGAGATCCAGGTTATGGCCGAGCGCCAGGCCTTCAAGGGCTGCGATGGTGTCGGCATCCAGGAGGATGAGGCCAGTCTCGGTGTCCACCGTGAGCGTGCTGCCCAGCGTGAGGGCGGTGCCGCCCAGGTTCAGCTGGGTCGGGGCTTCCACATTGTCGCTGCCGATAATCGTCAGGTTGGCAAGCAGCTTGCCGCCGCCGGCCGTCAGGGATTCCGTGATGGTCACCGTGCCTTCGGTCGTGGCGTGTTCGTCCGTGTAGACGGCCACCGTGGCTCCTGTGCCGATGGTCAGGTCAGCGAGCGTTGCAGTGGAAGCTTTCTGGATAGTCACATTGGTGGCGGTAACCTCAATGGACTGCACATCGCTCGTGATATGGGTGAGGGTGAGTGCCTTGTCGCTGTTGTTCACGATGGAAGCGACATGCAGCTCGTTATTCACCACGATATCGTTTGCAAGTTCGCCGGAAACCAGCAGCTCGTCAGCGGTCACACTGGCAGCGGTCTCGTCAATGCTGTAGTTGATGATCGGACCGCCAATCGGGCTGTTGGTGTTCTTCACCTCCACGCCGCCATCTTTGATGAACTTCACGCCGGAATCATCGGTGATGCCTTGCGCGAAGGTGGCCGTGGCGTCTGCGGCAATGCCCACTTCCGTGGCATCAATGCCTTCGCCGATGGTGCCGCCGTCCTCCACTGTGAGGTTGGAGATGCTGCCGCCGTCACCCTTGTTGATGGTGCCGCCCGCATTCACGGTGACGGAATCTGCTGCGGTTTTGAGCGTCAGGCTGCTGCCTTCTGCCACAAACACATCCACGCCGGAAAGCGTGTTGCCGAGGGTCACGTTGGTGCCGGTGGAGGTCACCGTGGCGTTGGTGATGGAGAAGGCAGCCTTGTCGGTACCGTATTTTTCATTTTCCGCGGTGGTGGTGATGCTGCCCTCACCCGCGCCCTTGATTTCCAGGCCGCCGATGTTGAGCACGGCACCATCCTCCAACAGGAGTCTGGCACCGGTCGCCATCCACATGCCGGCAGCGGTGGTCTCGGAACCGCCTTTCAGGGAAAGCGTGGCGGTGGACACGCCGTTGCTGCTCAGGTCAATGTCGTGCGACACGTTCAGCGTGCCGTACACTTCAACCGTGCCGGACAACGGGGTCAGGTTGTTGCTCAGGGTAACGGTGGTGTCCGCCGCCATTTCCACATGGCCGTTGCTGGTCACGGACCCGATGGTAGCATCGGCCTCGAGGGTGGCAGAAGCATTCGCGTTGACGGTCAGGTCGCTGGCATTCACATCCGCCTTGAACGTGGTGGAGAACACGGAGCCGTCACCCACAAACAGGTGCAGGGTCTTGCCGTTCCTGTCGATGACGGCGTTCACCTCCTTGGCGTTGCCGCTGAAGGTCAAGTCCGGGGCGCCGCTGGCAACCTGGAACTTGCCGTCCCAATCGCTGATGTTGCCGGTGAACTTGTAGTTCAGGTTGTTGCCGGCTGTCTGCATGGTGCCGTTACCGCTCCATGTACCGGAGAAGGTGGCGGTGTAACCCTCAGTGCTGGTGGCACCGGAGAAGTACCAGGCGTAACCGCGATCATCGCTGTTGGTGAGCTTGAAGTTCTCCGTCTGATCACTGACCCACTTGTTGGTCAGGCCGTTGAAGCCCTTCAGCTCGATGGTGGAACCATCCTTGGCAAGGGGTGTGAAATTGTTCTGCGTGGTGGCGGACGTGGTCACATCGTGGATTTGAACAGTGCCGGTCCATCCCTCGCCCAGAGTGCCGGGCAGGACGATTTGGTTGCCCTGCACGCAGGACTGTTCAAGCACATAGGTGCCCGCGCCTGTAAGGGTCACATTGCGGCCGGCGGCGGCAGTGGCTGCGTAGCCGCTGTCAATCTGCACGGTGCCGCGGGAATCCGCAGACACCAGGGACATGTTGATGTCCTTGTTCACCAGGAGGGTGCCAGCCTGCTTCACCACGATGTTGGAGAAGTCCTCCGTCTTGTTCCCGTCAATCCAGCTGTAGGATTCGGTGCCCTCGTTGATGTAGAAGGTGGTGGTGTCCTTCTCTCCGCGCAGGGTGTAGGCACCGTTGTTGAGCGTGACAGACTCACCATGATAGGTGAACGATCCGCCCGTGGTGTCCACGCCTTCGCCGGAGTATACGACGACATTGCCGGTGGCAGTCTCGTAGCCGTTTTTATCGCTCTGGCCGCCCTCATAGATGGTTTTGCCACCCGTGGGAGCGATGCCGCCAATCTCGAAGCCGCCGCTCAGGGTCATGTAGCCCGCATTGACAACGATGGTGTGGGTAAGCACGTTGCCGGCACCGGAAAGCACCAGCGTGCCGTCGCCATTCTTGGTGATGGAGCCCGCGCCGGTGATGTTGCCGCTGATGGCGGCGGCCCCGTTCACGGTCAGTTCGCCGTCCAGCGTGACAGCGCCCTTCAGGTCGCTGCCGGAGCCGATGCTCAGCTTGGCGCCCTCCTTGATTTCCAGCGAAATGCTGGCGTGGTTAATGTTCAACGCGCCGGCGAACTGGGAGGCATCGCCGCCGATGATGAACTTGCTGCCGTTCTGCGCGCCGTTGTTGTAGGTGGCGAGGGTCAGGTTGCCGCTGCCGGTCACGTCTCCGGCGAACTCAACGGACTGGTTGCCCGCCTGCCAGGTGATCTTGGCGTCCTTCTGCACATCCACCGCGCCGGAGAACTTGGCGGAGGAATTCACGCGCATCGCGGAATCAAGGTTGGCACTCTCGGAGTAGTGGTTCTCCGTGCCGAAGGTCACGGTGCCGGCGAAGTTCAGCGCGCTGGTGCCGCTGTTCAGCCACAGCTGGGCGCCGTCGAAGTACAGGTTCTGCACCCCGGACAGGTTGGAGCTGTTGTTGTACACAAAGCGGCTGTTGTGGGAGCTGTCCGCCGCCAGTTTCAGGATGGGAGCCGTGATGGTCGTGAGGTTCGTGTTCTGGTCCGCGCCCTTCAGCAGGCGAATGGTACCGGTGCCTTCCGCAGTCAGCGTGGCGGGAAGGCCGCTGAATGCCAGCTCAAGCACGGAACCGTCTGCCAGGGAGAAGGTGTTGGTGCCGCTGATTGCGGTCGGGCTCACCTGTACGTTCTCCCCGAGTGCCAGCTTGCCCGCGCCGGAAAGCGTGCCCAGGCTGATGGTGCCCGCGCCAGCCACCGTAGCCGTCTTTTCGGCCGCCACGGAGAGCGTGCCCACGGTCAGGCTGTTGTCGGCCGCCACCGTGAACGTGTAGCTGTCGTTCACATTCACCGTGCCGGCCGTGATGTCTCCGCTTACGGCCACGTCTTTCACCAAATCCTCACCTGTGCCGAAGGTGGCCGTGCTGGAGGCGGAGGAAACGTACTTGGTACCTGTCGCGTCTTTGGTGTCCCACACGGTGGAGGTGGTGTCCCATGCGGCGGGGGCACTGGTGGCTGCCCAGGTGTATTCAGTGGGCGGTGCCAGCGGGAAATCCTTCATGGCGCTGTAGGCGTCCTTCATGTCGGCCTCGGAAGCGGTGCCGTTGCCAGTCTGCCATACGGCGAACTTGGTGACGGCAGGGGAAATGGCTTGCGCAATGTAGAAATGGGTGGAGGGATTGCCTTCCTTCAAGTTACCCCAAGAGCTGGAGAAAAGGCTTGCGCCTGTCGAGTCGTAGCCGAAAATCCTAGAACCTCCGTCACCCGTGGTAACGACAATAGTAGCGGTGCCGGTGGTGGCCAGTGCTGTATTGGTGGTGTTCCACTTCGGATTGGAACCGATGGCAGCCGTCACCTTGCGCGTAGAGGCTTCCACACCAAAGCCGACCTTGTTACTGCCCCACACCATGGAGGTGTTGGAGGTGGGCGTTGTCAGCTTGGAAAGGTCCAGCTCCACGGCGAAGGTGTAGGCGGAACGGTTGCCGGAACCGAACGTGATTAGATTTCCGCTAGCGTCCTTGAACTGGATATCGCTCTGGGCGGATGAGGTGATGCTACCAACGAAGCTGTCGCTGTAGACCCAGCCTGTTTCCTCTAACGATGCCCAACCCGCAGCGTTGGCGGAGGTGATGGCGCCGCTGGCCTGCGTGAGAGAGAGTCCCACGGTGGTGAAGGCGGCGATGAGAGCCGCCCTGAGTGTCTTGTTGAGATGTAGTCTCATGGTGTTTTATTTCTTTATTGTTTTCTGTTTTTCGTTTGTCACGAAATCTTGAGCGCGGGGCACGGTGCGCCCGCGCACGCGAGAAAGTGTACAGGTTTTGGAATACT
>JAKSOU010000038.1 GCA_024405435.1 Akkermansia sp.
CGCCGGTGGGCGGCGGCATCCGCTCGCTGAACGTGGCGCTGCGCCAGGGGCTGGATTTGTACTGCTGCGTGCGCCCGGTGCGGTATTTCCAAGGCATCGAGACACCCGTTAAGGCCCCGGAGAAGGTGGACATGGTCATCTTCCGCGAGAACACGGAGGACATCTACGCGGGCATCGAGTTCGCGGAGGGCTCGCCGGAGGCCGCGGACTTCTTCGCGTGGCTCTCCGCCGCGCACCCGCAGCGCGCCGCCAAGGTGCGCTTCCCGCACAGCAGCGGGTTCGGCATCAAGCCCGTCTCACGCGAGGGCACGGAGCGCCTGGTGCGCGCCGCCATTGAATACGCCATCGCGCAGAACCACCCGTGCGTCACCCTGGTGCACAAGGGCAACATCATGAAGTTCACGGAGGGCGGCTTCCGCGACTGGGGCTACGGGGTGGCGCGGCGCGAGTTCGGCGCGCAGCCCATCGGCGACGGCCCGTGGTGCCGCCTGCCCAACGGCATCGTGGTGAAGGACTGCATCTGCGACGCCTTCCTGCAGGAAATCCTGCTGCACCCGCAGGAGCATTCCGTGGTGGCCACGCTCAACCTCAACGGCGACTACTGCTCGGATGCGCTGGCGGCGCAGGTGGGCGGCATCGGCATCGCACCCGGCGCCAACATCAACTACGCCACCGGGCACGCCGTCTTCGAGGCCACCCACGGCACCGCGCCCAAGCTGGCCGGGCTGGACAAGGTGAACCCCTGCTCCTTCCTGCTCTCCGCGGAGATGATGCTGCGCTACATCGGCTGGGCAGAGGCCGCGGACCGCCTGGTGGGCGCCATCGAAAAAGCAGTGGCGGCCAAGACCGTGACCGCCGACCTGGCGGAGATGATACCCGGCAGCACCGCCCTGCCCACCTCCGCCTTCGCGGACGCCCTTATCGCCCGCCTTTGAACCATGCCGGACCCCTCATACGTCCACTCCGTCTTCAGCGCGATAGCGGAACGCTACGTGACCGCCAACCACGTGCTCTCCCTGGGCACGGACATCACCTGGCGGCAGCGCGCGCTGCAGATTATCGCGGAGTGGGCCCCCCGCAACCTGCTGGACATCGCCACGGGCACGGGAGACCTGGCGCTCGCCATCGAGGACGCGCTGCCGGAGACGGAGGTGCTGGGCACGGATTTCTGCCGCGCCATGCTGGACGTGGCGGAGCGGCGCGGGCTGCGGCGCACGCTGGAGGCGGATGCCATGCACCTGCCGCTGGAGGACGGCTCGTTCGATGCCGCCACCGTGGCGTTCGGACTGCGCAACATGGCGGACTACCCCGCCGCGCTGCGGGAGTTCCGCCGCGTGCTGAAGCCCGGCGGGCACCTGCTGGTGCTGGATTTCAGCATGCCGGAGGGCGTGCTGGCCGCGCCGTACCGCCTGTACCTGCACCACGTGCTGCCGCGCCTGGCGGGCTGGGTCACCGGCCAGCCCGGCGCGTACGCCTACCTGGGGGAGAGCATCGAGGCCTTCCCGCGCGGCGGGGCGTTTTTGCAGCTGCTGCGCGAGACCGGCTACACCCGCCCGCGCCACATCCCGCTCTCCATGGGGATTGCCGCCATCTACACCGCCGCATCCGCCTGAATTGCAAGCCCGAATCTCAAAACCCTTGACTTTTCCGTAACGTTGGGGTAGTTTCAGCGCATGGCCTCCTTGGCGAGAGAAACCGTTTTCGGCATTCCGTACGTGTCGGCATCCCTGGAGGACGCCTGCACCCACTGGGCGGAAACCGCCGCCGCAACGGACCGCGCGCTGCTCACCGCGCACTCTGATGTACACGTGCTCACTCGCATACTGGGAGACGAGGAGTACGGCGCGGGCGTGCGCGGGTTCGATTACATCTGCCCGGACGGCATGCCGATTGTGTGGCTCATGCGCAAGAAGGGGGCGGACGCCCACCGCCTGTACGGCCCGGACGTGATGGAGATGATGTGGGACAAGGGGCGCGCGGCGCACCTGCGGCACTTCATGGTGGGCGGCACGGAGGAGGCCATCACCCTGCTCACGGAGCGCTTGGGAGCGCGTTTCCCCGGCGTGGAGGTGGCCGGCCACTACTGCCCGCCCATGGGCGATTGGCCGGATGGCACCAACGGGCGGATTTTCGAGGCCATCCGCAGCAGCGGCGCCAACTGCGTGTGGGTGGGCCTGGGCTGCCCCAAGCAGGAGCGCTGGCTCTTCACCAACCGCGCGCAGCTGCCCCCCGCCCTCTATTTCGGCGTGGGCGCCGCCTTCAACTTCCACGCAGGCCTGGTGAAGCAGGCCCCCGCCTGGATCCGCTCACACGGCCTGGAATGGCTCTACCGCATCTGCTGCGAGCCGCGCCGCCTCTTCAAGCGCTATTGCATCCACAACAGCAAGTTCCTCTGGTACTGCCTCACGCGCAAAATCTAGGGAATCTCCGCACGCGGGCACTGCGAACGACAATGCGCCGCCTCACTCCAGCGTGCCGTCGGCATAGTGGGCGGCCATGAGGCCGGCGCCGATGAGCCCGGAATCCGCGCCGAACGCGGCGGGCAGGATGCGCAGGTTGGCCGCGTGCACCGGGAACAGCTGCCGCCGCAGGCACTCCTCCAGCGGCTTGAACAGCAGATCCCCCGCCTTGGCCACGCCGCCGCCCAGGATGAACGCCTCCGGCGCGAACGCGTACATCACGTTCATCATCATGCACGCCAGCTTCTCCGCCACCTCGCGGTAGATTTCCACCGCCAGCGCATCCCCCTGCGCCGCCAGCTCGGAAAGGC
The DNA here is from genome assembly GCA_024405435.1 of Akkermansia sp. GTDB lineage: Bacteria > Verrucomicrobiota > Verrucomicrobiia > Verrucomicrobiales > Akkermansiaceae > Akkermansia. The sequence goes on from JAKSOU010000038.1 coordinate 2,771, forward strand.
AGCGCGGCGTGCACTCCGCGGGCTCGCGGTGTTGGCCGATGGCCTTGTAGCGTTCGCTGGCGTAGGCGGCGATCTCGTTGTTGCCGATGTATTCCTCCACCGCGCCCAGGTTGCCGAAGGTGCCCACCTTGCCGCGGTAGTCGATGCTGGTCTGGCCCAGCTCCGCGCAGGACACGTTCTTGGAGCGCAGCATGCGGTTGTTCACCACCATGCCGCCGCCGATGCCCGTGCCCAGCGTCAGGCACGTGATGTTCTCCATCCCGCGCCCCGCGCCCAGTTTCCACTCGGCGTACGCCATGCAGTTCGCATCGTTGTCCAGAACAATGGGCAGCCCCAGCTCCGCGCCCATGATTTCGCGCACCGGCTCCTGGTGCGACCACACGGGCACGTTGGTCAGCTGGTAGAGCACGCCCTTGTAGAAGTCCACCCAGCCGGGCATGCCCAGCCCCACCGCCACGGCGTCCGGGTACTCCTGCAGCAGCCCGCGGATGCTCCGGCACATGGCGGCCATGATGCTCTTGGGGGAATCGAACTCCGGCGTGGGCAGCGGCTCCGCCTTCACCAGCACCTCGCTCCCGCATGTCACACCAATCTTGATGCTCGTTCCACCGAAATCGACTCCTATCGCCCTAACTGTTTCCATGCTCTCCATTCTACCACCCCGCCCGCCCACGCGCAACAACTATCGGTTGCCGCCGCACATGTGTTCCGCCCACGCGCGCGGCGGGCTGGACAATCGGGGGCCGATTTGGTAGAGTGTGGAACATGGCGCAGATGTTTCCACCATTCAAGTCTCTGGGCGACCAGCGCGGGGAGCGCATCGTCTTCGACGTCCTGCAGAAGCTGCCGGACGATTGGATGGTGTTCTACGACTACTGGGCGATGTACCAGGCGAAGGACGACTACGTGAATTTCGAGGCGGACTTCATCGTGCTGGTGCCCGGGCGGGGAATCGTGACGGTGGAGGTGAAGGACTGGCGGAACGCGCGCATCCGCAACGGGATTTGGGAGCACCAGCCCGGCGGCGACGGCGCGTGGGTGCCGCTGGGCAAGAAGCAGAGTCCGCTCAACCAGGCGTTCCTGTGCAGCCGGCGCCTGATGAAGGGTCTGGTGGATGCCAAGGTGGTGTCCGCGGATTCCAAATACCAGCCGGAGTTCCGCTGCATGGCCGTGCTCACCAACTGCGTGCCCGTCAACTTTGCGGAGGATGCCATTGCGCAGGACCAGGCCATCAGCGGCAAGAGCAACGTGCCGCTGGACACCCTCTACGTGTGCGGCACGGCGGCGCTGCACGACAACCTGGAGGCGCGCATCGACTCCCTCTTCGTGCACAAGGGGAAGCACGGGAAGAACATGACGCCGGAGCTGATGCAGGCGCTCAAAAACTACCTGGCGCCGTCCATCATGTTCCGGCGTGATTTCGAGAGCTACCTTCAAATCATGGAGGATGCGGGTGCGGACATCGCGAACCTGCTGCCGCTGCTGGAGGAGAGCACGGGCGGGGTGCGCGTGGAGGGCTGCGCGGGGTCCGGCAAAACCGTGATGGCGTGCCGCGAGCTGGCGCGCCTGGCCGCGCTGCACGGGGAGGGCAAGCGTTTCCTGATGCTCTGCTACAACCTGAACCTGTGCGATTCCCTGCGGCGCGACCCCGCCCTGCATGCCTTCGAGGGCCGCAACCTCACCATCTCCAACTTCCACGAATTCGGCATCGAGCACGCACTCATCCCCGCAGGGCGCCAGGACCTCATCTCCACCGCCGACAAGGCGCGATTCTTCAGCGAGGCCGCCTACCCCGCCATTAGGGAATACCTTTCCACGCAGCCGCCGTACGACTACATCTTCGTGGACGAGGCGCAGGACTTCAAGGAGGCGTGGTGGGACATCGTGCGCGCGTGCCTCGCGCCGCAGGGCAAGCTCTACATCTTCGCAGACGCCAACCAGTGCATCTACGACCACCGCAGCCCGCTGCCGGAGCTGCCCACCCGCGTGCGCCTGCGCCGCAACCTGAGAAACGCGCAGGAGATTGCCGCGTTCAGCGCCGCCATGCTGCCGGAGGGCGAGACCATGGAGCCCCTGAAGCTCGGCGGCGCGCAGGTGCAGATCGCCCCGGGGAACGACGACCCCGCCGCGCGCGCCGATGCCGTCCGCGCCATCATCCAGGCCATCCTGGCGCGGGACGACATCCACGCCTCGCCGAGCGACATTGCGGTGCTCACTCCGTGGCGGGTGGGCAACAAGCGCCGCTGCCTGGGCTTCCTCGCGGACGTGCTGGACACCTGCCCCGACGAGGGCGAAAGCAACGATGAGATGTGGGCGCGACTGGCACGCTGCACCGCGCCCGGCTCCACACGCATCTACGGCGACACCATCAAGCGCTTCAAGGGGCTGGAGGCTCCCTTCGTCATCCTGGCAGACATCCCGGGGCTGCAGGAGAGCCGCGGGTTCGACATGGACGATTTGTACGTGGGCGCCACGCGCGCCAAGTTCGGCCTGTTCATCGTGCCCACAGTGAGCGGGGAATCCCTTGCCAGACAATTCCTGCAATGAAAAAACACCACGCCATCACGCTGGCCGCCGCGCTGGCGGCATGCCCCCTCCACGCCACCCTGCAGGAGGAGGCCGACAACCTCGCCATTCCCGCCAAGCTGGACATGCTCGCCAAGCAACTGGAGATTCCCAAAATCAACGGCACGGACGTGCGCATCATCCACTCCGACTACGAGGAAATCATCGGCCTGGACGGCAAGGTGCACGGCCTGAACGCCAAGGTGCGCCTCAATTTCGAGCTCACGCGCGGCAATGAGAAGGCCGTGAGCCGCGAGTACGTGGTGCAGGTGGACCCCGTGCAGCCCAAGGGCGGCAGGGCCAACGCGCCGCAAACCATCCCCCAGGTGCTGGGCTGGGGCTGCTTCCACGAGCGCCCCAAAACGCTTGACCTGGCCAAGGCGGCCAAGCGCGGCATCTCCATACCGCCGTGCATGAAGGACGTGCAGGAAGACCTGCTCAAGGAGTTCAAAATGCCCGCTGCGGAAGCCAAGGACGCCGCGGTCAAGCTGGAGCTCAACACGACGCCGGACCCCTGGCTGGGAAGCGAGGGGTACGACCTGACTATCTATGATGAGGGAGAAAACCACGGCGGCGTCACCATCACCGCCAATTCCCCTGCCGGGCTGTACTGGGGCACGCGCACGCTGCTGCAGATGCTGCGCCAGGGGCACAAGCTCACCGCCGGCTCCATCACGGACATTCCCCGCTACCCCATCCGCGGGTTCGTGTTCGATGTGGGCCGCCTGCCCGTGCCCTACGAGTTCCTCAAGCAGGTGGTGGACACCATGGCCTGGTACAAGCTCAACGACCTCCAGCTCCACCTCAACGACAATTTCATCTTCCTGGACGAGTACACCAAGGCCGGGCGCGATCCCTTCAAGGAGGCCTACGCCGCCTTCCGCATGGAATCCAACGTGAAGGGCAAGGACGGCACGCCGCTCACCGCAAGGGACGTCTCCTACACCAAGAAACAGATGCGCAAGCTCATCGACTACGCGAAGGCGCGCGGCGTCAACATCGTGCCGGAGTTCGACGCCCCCGCGCATGCGCTGGCCCTCACCCGCGTGCGTCCGGAGCTCATGCTCAGGACCGCCGATCCCAGGAGCATCGAGGAGCTGGACGCCTCCAAGCCGGAGACGCTGGAATTCATCCAGGGGCTGTGGGACGAGTACCTGCTGCCCGGCAAGGAGAAGGGGCAGCGCGCGGTTTTCGAAGGCTGCACCGTGCATATCGGCGCGGACGAGTTCAAGGGCGACAGCGAAGACTACCGCAGGTTCACGGATGCCATGCTCAAGCACATCAAGGCCCGCGGCTACACGCCGCGCCTGTGGGGCAGCCTCACCATGAAGAAGGGCAGCACACCCGTCACCGCGGAGGGGGTGCAGATGAACATCTGGAGCAAGGACTGGAACCTCCCCCGGCCCGCCATCAACGAGGGGTACGACATCATCAACACCATGGACAGCCAGCTCTACATCGTACCCTTCGCCAACTACTACCGCATGGACCAGAACCTGAAGGGGCTGTACGAGAACTTCGTGCCCAACCAGATCGGCGCGCAGGGGCGGCCGCTGGCCGAGCGGCTTCCCGCCGGGCACCCGCAGCTGCTCGGCGCCGCCTTCGCCGTGTGGAACGATATGATCGACCTCCGCTCCAACGGATACACATGCGAGGACCTGCGCGGCATGATTGCCGAAACCGCCGCCGTGTTCGCACAGAAGGCCTGGGGGCCGGAGGAGCTGCCCCGCAGCTTCGAGGACCACCAGAAGCTCCGCCAAACCATCGGCGACGCCACGCACGGCGTCTCCGTCAAACCCAAACCCAAGAAACATTGACCGCCATGCCAACACCCGATGAGGAATACGAACTGGCCGCAGCCGAATTCAAGGCCGGTAACGCCGCACAGGGCGCACAGCACCTCCGCAACGCCGCCTTCAACGGACACGCCGCCGCACAGGACCAGCTCGCACGCGTCTATTTCGCACAGCTCAAATCACGCGCCGACGTGGCGGACCTGGAGGCCGCCGCACAATCCGGAGACCACGTCGCCCTCTTCGTCCTCGCCATGTGCCTGATAGAGGGCCGCCTCATCGAAAAGGACACCGACAAGGCCGTGACCGCCCTCCAACACGCCGCCACCCAGGGCAACCGCATGGCCCAGGTCATGCTCGGCCAAATGGGTTGAACCCGGCGCGGGGAACGGCGTGATTGGTGTGCGATGATTGGTGGTAACAGGCGTGGTTGGTGAGCAAATCGCCCCCGAATCCGCCCCGCCATGCGGCGGGACTCCGTGCCGAAACGTCCAACGTGGCTACCCCCCACCCTCCCGGGTGGGGCCTTGAGTCGCCATCGGAATGGCTCCATGTTCGCGCGCCTTACGGCGCGGGGAAAGGAGGCGCACCCGATGGGTGCGGGTGATATGGCAATGCCGCGCCATTACTAAAAACGTACGCTGTAGGTATGCCGTGCGCAAATGTTTCATCTGGCAGCATGCCGGATGAAACTTCTCGTCTCCGCGCCGGCAGGCGCGGCTGTAATTGAGCCATTCCGATGGCGACTCAAGGTTAGCCCCATGGCGGGAGCCTGGGGGGTGTCCCCCTCCGCACTTGCACTAACGGAGTCCCGCCGCATGGCGGCGGGGCGGATTCGGGGGCGGTTTGCATACCAACCACGCCCGTTCACGCTATGGATTGCACCTCTCCGAGCATTTATTCCCCCGCCTTGCAACAAAAACCGTTGGGGCATATATGCCATGGCCCCCGTGCGCAACAATTTGTGCTTGACATTTCTGCGAGGCGGGGGCATAAAGCGGGCGCAACCGTGTGATGGGAACCACGGCCCAAACGTCATGAAATACGCATACCTCCTGATACCCGCCGCCGCCATGCTCCTGAACTGCTGCGATTCCGCCGCCGAACTTGCCCAGGCGGACAGCTACGCGTTCCGGCGCGACAAGAGCTACACGCCCGCCGAAGCCGTGAACGCGGGCTCGTGGGACGCGCCCGAGGGCATCACGGGAGCCCACGTGATCGTGGTGGACACGGAGCTGCAGAAGGCCAACTACTACATCGGCAACCACCTGGTGGGCACCTCCACCGTATCCTCCGGCAAGGCCGGGCACGGCACGCCCCGCGGCACGTTCCGCGTGCTGGCCAAGGACGCGGACCACAAGTCGTCCACGTACGGCAGCATCGTCGACAGCGCGGGCAACACGCTGGTGTCGGAGTACACGCAGGGCCAGCCCATTCCCAAGGGCGGCCACTACAAGGGCGCGGCCATGACCAACGCGCTGCAGCTGACCACGGGCGGCGTGTGGATGCACGAGGGCATTGTGACCTCCGCCCCGGAAAGCCACGGCTGCATCCGCCTGCCCAAGAAGATGGCCAAGATTTTCTTTGACAACACCTCCGTGGGCGACACGGTGATTATCAAGTGATCCGCGCGCGCCGCGGCGCGCCACCATCCCCACCCCACCGCATGGAAGAGGACGGCATCACATTCTACAACCGCTACACCGGGGAGATGGAGCGGGAAAAGGTGATGGGCGAGCGCGCCCTGCGCTGGGTGTACGGCACGGCCACCGGGCGTCTGGCGCTGCACCTGCTCGTGAAGCGCGCGGTGTTCTCCAAGATCATGGGCTGGCAGAAGGACCGCCCCGCCAGCGCGCGCTGCCTGCCGCAGTTTGTGCGGGAGTACGGCATCGACATGGAGGAATCCGCCCGCCCGCTGCAGGATTTCCGCTCGTTCAACGATTTCTTCACCCGCACGCTCAAGCCGGGCGTGCGCCCCGTCTGCGGCGACGGGTGCGTGGCGCTGCCGGCGGACGGCCGCCACAGCGGCTGGCAGGACGCCGCGGAGATGCGCGGCGCATTCGTGAAGGGGCAGAGCTTCGATTTGCCCGCTCTGCTGGGCAGCGCGGAGCTGGCGCGCAAGTACGCGCACGGAACCGTGGTGCTCAGCCGCCTCTGCCCGGTGGACTACCACCGCTTCCACTTTGCGGTGTCCGGCACGCCGGAGGCCGCCGTGCGCATCCCCGGCCCGCTGGCCAGCGTTTCCCCGTACTGCCTGCGCCGCCGCCTGGCCTGGCTCTGGACCAACAAGCGCGAGCTCACCGTCATCCACTCCGACTCCGTGGGAGATGTGCTCTCCCTGGCCGTGGGCGCCACCGGCGTGGGCGCCATCACCCAAACCTACGCGCCCGGCCAACACGTGGACAAGGCGCAGGAGCAGGGTTTCTTCGCCTTCGGCGGCTCCACCGTCATGACCTTCTTCGAGCCCGGCCGCATCCAACTGGCGGAGGACATCGCCGCCCACACCGCCGAATGCGTGGAAACCTACGCGCACATGGGAGATGTGATGGGAAGAATGCTCTGATGTGCGGCAACGATTGCACGCCGCCGCCAGCGGCGAATTAGGATTAAAATTAGGATTAGGATGTTTTAAACAGTGCCGCCCCCCCGGGGTGCCTGCCCCTTCCTAATCTTAATCCTAATCCTAATTGCCGCGAAGCGGCATCCTGTCCGCATTTTGGAATTTACATTTGCCAGCGTGGGGCCTATAATTTCGGCGCTATGTTACAAGCCGGAATCGTAGGCCTGCCCAACGTGGGCAAATCCACCCTCTTCAACGCCGTCACGCGCTCCCGCAAGGCGGAGGCCGCCAACTACCCGTTCTGCACCATCGACCCCAACGTGGGCATGGTGGAGGTGCCGGATGCGCGCCTGGGCGTGCTGGCGGAGATGAGCAAGAGCGAGCGCATCGTGCCCGCCGCCATCGAGTTCGTGGACATCGCAGGCCTCGTCAAGGGCGCGGCGGAGGGCGCCGGGCTCGGCAACAAATTCCTCTCCAACATCCGCGAGACCGACGCCATCGTCCAGGTGGTGCGCTGTTTCGAGAACGACGACATCATCCACGAGCTGGGCAGCGTGGACCCCGTGCGCGACATCGAAATCATCAACGACGAGCTCATCCTGGCGGACCTGGCGGCCATGGAGAAGCGCAAGGAGAGCCGCATCAAGAAGGCCCGCGGCGGCGACAAGGAGGCCAAGGCGGAGGTGGAGCTCATCGACAAGCTGCTGCCGCACCTGGACGCCGGGAAGCCCGCCATCACGCTGGAATTGAGCGACGACGAGCGCAAGCTGCTGCACACCTTCTACCTGCTTTCCGACAAGAAGAGCATCTTCGCCTGCAACGTGAGCGAGGAGGAGCTGGCGGACGCCGTGAACAACCCGGATTCCCACCCGTACGTCTCCGCCGTGCGCAAGTATGTGGCGGAGCACCACAACGCGGAGGCCATCGTCATTTCCGCCCGCATGGAGGAGGAGCTCTCCGAGCTGGACGAGGCCGACACCAGGGACTACCTGGAGGCGCTGGGCGTGAGCGATTCCGGCGTGAGCGAGCTCATCAAGGCCGCGTACCACCTGCTGGGGCTGCGCACCTACCTCACCACCGGCGTGAAGGAGACCAAGGCCTGGACCATCCCCGCCGGGGCCAAGGCACCCCAGGCCGCCGGCGTCATCCACACGGATTTCGAGCGCGGGTTCATCGCCGCCCAGGTGGTGGCCTACGAGGACCTGGTGGCCTGCGGCTCCCTCCAGAAGGCCAAGGAGCTCGCCAAGCTGCGCACCGAGGGCAAGGACTACGTGGTGCAGGACGGCGATGTGGTGGAATTCCGCTTCAATGTCTCCAAATAGCGCGGAATTTCCCGCGCGGGCGAAAAAAGTGCGGCGATTTTTCATTTTCCGCAAAAAAAAGCTTGCTTCCGCGCGAGATTCGACTATACTGCTTTCATAGGCAGGGGGCCTTCCCGCATAAGCTCACCTCTTGCCGTCAGACTCACATCCACTCAAAACTTATGAAGAAGACACTCACACTGTTCCTCACGGCCGCGGTTGCGCTGGCCACCGGTTTCGCATTCACCTCCTGCTCCGGCGGCGAGGGAGACCAAACCAGCCCCGACGTCATCACCCTGAACGATTTCCGCAAGGCCAAGAAGGAATTCCACATCAACACGCTCGGCCACATCTCCATCGTGCCGGACACCAACCTGCCGGAGGCTGAGGGTGCGCTTCAGGATACCGTCTACTGCACGGGCTATGCGGAATTCTTCGGCGCCAGCTACGACTGCGACTTCACCTACCGCACGGACGAGCTGAACCAATCGAGCGGCGAGCCCAGGATGGCCTGGCTCTGGATCACCTTCGAGAGCCTGAATGCCATCACGGACGGCAGCGTGCTGGCCGCCGTGGGCATGGACCCGCAGGGAACCGGCATGGTGGGCGGCTCACTGGAAATGCAGTTCAACTTCACCACGCACGAGGTGGAGGTGCTCAGCAGCTCCCAGGGTACCGTGACCATCAACTATCCGGACCCCATGGGCGAGTACCTCACCTTCAACGCATGGCTCCGCTCCGTGCTCAACGGCAACTTCTACGTGACCAAGAGGGGCTCCAGCTCCGTCCACTAAACTCCGCTTTCCCGATAGACCCATGAAGCTTCCCTTCATGAAACACGGCGCTGCGGGCCTGCTGCTTTCGCAGCTTGCCTTGGCTGCCGTCATTCTCGCCCTGCCCTCCTGCAGCGGTGGCGGCAAGAACGAGGGCACCGGCATCGTCCGCGACATCAGCCCGCACGATTTGATTCCGGAGGGCGCGCTGCAAACCGAGGTCCGCATCCTCGGCATCCACGTCACCCAGGACGGCTGGGAAATCGGCACCGACCCGAACTGGGACCCCGGCATTCCCGGAGCCACGCCCGATCCCACGGAAAGCCCGCTGATCATGGAGTTCCACCCGGACGGTGCCACCGCCAACACCGGCACCGTCACCGTGACCCTGCCCTTCCAAAGCGTGACGGATGCAGACGCCGGAGCCCCCCCCGTTCTCACCGGCACGTGGTGGCAGGCCCCGCGCACGGGCGCGCAGGAGCAGCACAACACGCTCATGTACATCAACTTCACGGTGGAAGGACCCGTGCGCACCGTGGCCTGGTGTATCGGCAAGGGTGAGAATATCTGCCTCCACCTGCGCAGGAACATTCTGGACCCCCTGGGAACCGTCTATGTCGGCGCCGTGATGGAAGGCACCTTCACCCTGGAGGGCCTCTTCCATGAGGTACACACGACCGACGGCATGCACATCGTCGACCCCACCTGCAACCTGGACTCGCAGCCCTGCATTGTCACCGTGGGCGGCTGGACACCCGAGGAGGAGTGACCCGCACGCCGAGCCAACCCGATTCATCTATGCAAACATCCCTCACCCAATTTTTCCTCATAGCGGCATCGGCTGCAGTCGTCCTTGCATCCTGCTCCGGCGGTGACAAAACGCCCAGTGAAGCCTACAAGCCCAAGCAGGTCTCACCCGGCCACCTGGTGATGAACGGGCGCACGAATTCCGAGATCATCATTGAGGGCGTGAGCTATCCGCGCATTGACGGCGGGCTCTCCGTGCCCGGACAGATGGTGATCAACCTGCCGGACAGCCTGCTGCCCGTCGGCCCGGTGAACGCCAGCTACGTCCAGACCGGAGACAATGTCGTGGACGTGCAGCTGCCGGCCGCGCAGGAGGGGGAGATTGCCCACAGCGTGAGCTTGTTGGCATCGTTCACCGAAACGCCTGCAGGCCACGGAATGACACCGTATCTCGAGCCTACGGGCGGGAACGCCGTGGGCTATATCCAGCTGACGTTTGACGACACCGCCAACGGGGTGCACTACAAGTGCATCGAGGCTCCCATCAACCTGAAGGTTATCTCCAGCGAATACACTCCGACGAGCGAGCTGGAATACGAGAACTATTCCATGGGCGATCCCAGCAGCTCTGCGGGCCGCTGGGTGCAGAGCTACCATATCACCTACATGGGCGTGGTGGAGACCGGCAGAATCAGGGTTGTGTCCACCCAGGCCGTCGAAGGCCACCTCAGCGGCTATGAGGGCGTGATCGACCTCGCGGGCCGCACGTTCACGTGGACCTGCGACGAGCAGCGCGTGGACGCCAACCACGACGAGCACAACAACCCGGGCGAGCCGCTCGCGCCGTATTAATCGCTTACTTGCCACCTATCAAAAGAACCGCAGGCGGTCATGCCTGCGGTTCTTTTTTTTGGGGGGGGATGGGAAATTTTGAATTTTTAATTTAGAATTTTGAATTTGTTAGCGTTCATGGCGTGATTGCGGTGAATAGGCGTTATGAGTACGCATGCGTGGCAGCCGGGGCCGCGCTACGTACAACAGCCCGGCATCCCGCTTTGCCTCCCGCGCCCGCAGGCGCGGCCAATGCCTCGCGCCGCGCCTGCGGCGCGAGAATTTTCCTAATTTTAATTCAAAATTCTCGGTATCGCGTATCGCGGCGGTTCTTTTTTGGGATGAGTGCGAGATTTTGAAATGAGGACCTAAGCGTACCATAAAATCCGACACTGCCGCCGGTGATTTTTGGAGCTGACTTGCAATGAGGTTGCGGCGCGGGCGGTTTTGGTGTAAAGTTTGCGCGTATGTGGCACGGGAGATTTACAGAGGCGCCGGCGGACCTGGTTCTGCAGTACGGGGAATCGGTGTCGTATGATTGGAAGCTGTATCGGCACGATATAGCGGGTTCCATAGCGCACGCGCGCGCCCAGCGGGAGGCCGGCCTGCTCACGCCGGAGGAGTTTTCCGCCATCGAGCGCGGGCTGAAGGAGATTCTGGCGGACATCGAGGCCGGCAGGTTCCAATGGGACACCACGCTGGAGGACGTCCACATGAACATCGAGGCGGAGCTCACGCGGCGCATCGGCGCACCCGGCGCCAAGCTGCACACCGCCCGCTCCCGCAACGACCAGGTGGCCACCGACACCCGCCTGTACTGCCGCGCGCAGGTGGACGCCACGCTGCCGCTCGTCCACGCGCTGCAGCAGGCGCTGGTGGACAAGGCGGAGGAGTACGCGGAGGTTCGCCTGCCGGGGTTCACGCACCTGCAGCACGCGCAGCCCGTGACGGTGGGACACCACCTGCTGGCGTACGTGGAGATGCTGGCGCGCGATGCGCAGCGGCTCACGCAGTGCCGGGAGCGCCTGAACGTGTGCCCGCTGGGCAGCGGGGCCATCGCCGGCTCCACCATCAACCTCAACCGCCAGGCCATCGCGGAGGAGCTGGCATTCGACGCCGTGACGGAAAACTCCATGGACGCCATCGCGGACCGCGACTACATCATGGACTGCCTGTACTGCCTGGCCGTCATCGGCACGCACCTCTCCCGCCTGAGCGAGGACCTGGTGCTGTGGAGCAGCGCGGAGTTCGGCTTCTGCACGCTTTCGGATGCGCACACAACGGGCTCCAGCCTGATGCCGCAGAAGAAAAACCCTGACGTGTGCGAGCTGACGCGCGGGAAGTGCGGGCGCCTGTACGGCAACCTGGTGGCGGTGATGGTGGCCGTGAAGGGCCTGCCGCTCACCTACAACCGCGATTTGCAGGAGGACAAGGAACCCCTGTTCGATTCCTTCGAGACCGTCTCCCTGGCCCTGCGGGTGAACGCGGAGATGATAGCCGCCATGCGCATCAACGCGGAGCGCTGCGCCGCCGCGGTGGCGGACCCGCTGCTGCTGGCCACGGATTTGGCGGACTACCTGGTGCGGCGCGGCGTGCCGTTCCGCCAGGCGCATGAGCTGGTGGGCAAGGCGGTGGCGCTCTCTGTGCAGACGGGTACGCCGCTGGACCAGCTCACCCCGGAGCAGTACAAGGAAATTTCCCCGGAGTTCGGGGAGGACGCGGCGCAGGTGTTCAGCCTGGACCGCGCGTTCGCCCTGCGCACCAACCCCGGCGCACCCAACCCCGCCAACACCGCACGCCGCATCCAGTTCTGGCGGCAAATCCTTTCTCAACCATAACCCATCCCACCATGCAACCGCTCACTGAATCCATCGGCAAATACCTGCTCACCGTTGTCGCACCCCTCATCCAGAACCCCGACAGCGCGGAGCTGCGCGTGGCCGCTTCCGACGACGGCAAGTACATCCGCTTCCGCCTCATCCTAGAGCAGGTGGACGTGGCCCGCGTCATCGGCCGCAACGGCATGACCGCCTCCGCCATCCGCTCCCTCGCCAAGGCCGCCGGCGACAAGCAGGGCGTCAAGGTGGTGGTCCACATCCTCTCCAAGGAGGAGGCCGCCGAGGAACAGGCCTGATCTTGGTTTCCCCTGAAGCGGGGAACGTCCCGCCATGCAGGAGCTTTTCCCCAGCTCGCCGCACCAGGCACGCCGCGCCGCGCGCGTGCTGGTGGACGGCTTGAACGACATGGTGCTGGACTACGCCGTGCCGGAGGGCATGGAGGGCGTGGTGCGCGGCAGCCGAGTGGAGCTTCCCTTGCGCAACCGCCACGCCACCGGCACCGTGCTGCAGGTGGTGGAGGACGGCGAGTGGGAGGGCCAATTGCGCCCGCTGGCGCGCCTGGTGGCGGAGGAGCCCGTGGTATCGCCCGTGCTGATGGACATAGCGGAGTGGGCAGCGCGCTACTACGCCGTGCCCGTGGAGCAGATGATCCGCTGCATCGTGCCGGAGCCCGTGCGCCAAGAGCGGCACGAGGAGAAGACCCGCAAGGTGGTGGCGCTCGTCCGGATGCCGGACGACGAGAAGATGAACAAGATCAACGCGCGCGCCCCGCGCCAGGCTTCCGTGCTGCGCTACCTGCACGCCGGCGGGCGGAAGCGCGAGCCGCTGGCGGATCTCGGCGGCACGCCCGCGCTCAACGCCTGCCGCTCCCTGGAGAAACAAGGCTTCGTGCGCATCGAGGAGGAGGCCGTCCACCGCGACCCCGCCGGCAAGGAGGAATTCGCCCTCTCCCAGCCGCTACAGCTCAACGGGGAGCAGGCCGCCGCGCTGGAGGCTGTCAACAAGGCCGTGGACGCCCGCAGCACCAAGCCCCTGCTGCTGCAGGGCGTCACGGGCTCCGGCAAGACGGAGGTGTACCTGCAGGCGGCGCGCCGCGTGATGGACGCCGGGCGCGGCGTGCTCATCCTGGTGCCGGAAATCTCGCTCACGCCGCAGACCATGGCGCGCTTCAAGAGTCGGTTCGCGGACATCCCCGGCGCGGTGGCCATCCTGCACAGCGCCATGAGCGACGGCGAGCGCTTCGACGAGTGGCACGCCATCCGCAAGGGCAAGGCGCGCATCGCCATCGGCCCGCGCTCCGCCGTGTTCGCACCCGTGCAGAACCTCGGCCTCATCATCGTGGACGAGGAGCACGACTCCTCCTACAAGCAGGAGAACAGCCCGCGCTACCACGGGCGCGATATCGCCGTGCTGCGCGCCGCCATGGAAGGCGCCACCATCGTGCTCGGCTCCGCCACGCCCTCCCTGGAATCCCTGCACAACGCCCATACCGGCAAGTACGAAATGCTGCGCCTGGACCACCGCGCGGACGGCCAGCGCCTGCCCCTCACCCGCGTGCTGGATATGCGCACCGAGGCCAAGGACAAGCGCAACCTCGGCATCCTCTCCGAGCGCCTGCGCATGGCCATCGACGACCGCCTGCACAAGGGCGAGCAGGTTATCCTGCTGCTCAACCGCCGCGGGTTCGCGCGCGCCCTGCAATGCCCGGACTGCGGCTACGTGGCGGAATGCCCGCACTGCTCGCTGCCCATGACCTACCACGCCACGGAGAACCGCCTCATCTGCCACATGTGCGGGTACCGCGCCGTGGTGCCCAACCGCTGCCCGGAGTGCCACTCGGATGCCATCCTGCTGGAGGGCTACGGCACCCAGAAGGTGGAGATGGTGCTGCAGCGCTGCTTCCCGGACGCCCGCGTGCGCCGCGTGGATGCCGACGTGACCGCACGCAAGGGCGCATTGAGCGCCATCCTGCACGAGTTCCGCGGCCGCCGCATCGATATCCTGCTGGGCACCCAGATGATTTCCAAGGGGCTGGACTTCCCCGGCGTCACCCTCGTGGGCGTGCTCAACGCGGACCTCGGCCTCTGCATCCCGGACCCCCGCGCCGCAGAGCGCACCTTCCAGCTGCTCACCCAGGTGGCGGGCCGCGCCGGACGCGGCGACGTGGACGGCGAGGTCATCATCCAGACCTACTCCCCCCAGGCCACTGCCATCCAGTTCGCACGCCACCACGACACCGACGGATTCGCGGAATCGGAGCTGGCGCTGCGCCGGCAGTTCGCCTTCCCGCCCTTCACCCATCTGGCCGTGCTCACCGTGCGCTCCGAACAAGAGGAGCTGGCGCAATTCTCCATCGCCACCCTCTACAAGCGCCTCCGCGCCGCCCTGCCCCAAACCGTGGAAATCACGGAGCCCATGCCCGCCCCCATCGCCAAGGCACACGGCCAGTTCCGCTTCCAGTGCACCATCAAATCAACCTCCTCCCGCCTGGTCGCCGATACGTGCTCCAAGGAAATCAACAACCTCCACCACGGTGAGGAAATCACCGTCTCCCTAGACATCGACGCCTATTCTTTCTTGTAACCCCGCCCCGCATGTCAACAACGCCTCCTGCAGGATGCTTGCATTAGGGTTCCCCTTCGTCTATTTCCGGCCCGATTTTAATCAAAACCACCTTTCCATCTGCACGTATGCTCCCATCGGCCGGCCAGGAGGGCATGGCAGCCAACGTTTCCGCGTGTTCTGCCGTTTCTTCAGAAGATGGCAATCTAAATCTGCTCGGTATTCTCAAAAACGTAGCATAGAACGAGGGATGGTATTGCGTTCCCCTGCTTGTCTTAAAGATGAATGTAGATGCGGTATCGACATCTGCGAAAATGTTGGAGAAGTCAAATATGGGGCGATTCTTCCGGTTGTTGTTGCCAGTGTTCCAATTATGTTGGTTCCGCCCGCAAAGCAAGATGTCGCACTCATTCAGCCCATGACGCATCGCTTCCACCCGGCCAAGCATGTACATGTCGCGCAACTCCTCCAGCGCCCTCTCGTACCTGAACAATCGATTCCTTGCGGCCTCTCCGGAATTCCATGTCGCTTGCGACACAATAAAAATTAGTGCCAGCGCGCATGCATTCCTATGAGGAAGCAGCATAGGGGTGTATATAATCGCTGTTATCACCCATATTGATGCAATCGCGGCCGGCTGGGCAATCATCAGCCGTGCGGCCACCCCCAAATTGGAAAGGAGCACGGGGCAAAAGGCGAATGGCAAAAAATTAAGGGCCAGAATTCCCAATGTAACAATTAAACCCTTCTTGGTTTGTTTGTTGCATATATAGTGAGCCGCAATGGCAAGAGCGCAGATAATGCCGCTGCCAACCAGCCACTTGCCGTGATCTAGCATGATGAATTGCCGTAGGGGTAAAATGACGGCGTACTTTGCTATGCGTTCCACCATGCCGGAAAAGTCGGAAAAAGATACCTCGTGCCAACCCACAATGCCTTCCTGATATACATCTGCTGCATAGATGGGCTGAGCCGGCGCGAGTGCCCTTCCAAGCTTGTATATAATGAAATATGTTATCAGTGATGCCCCGACCACCAAAAATGCTTTCCTCGCCAATGACGCATAATCTATATCTTTTTCACGGATATATGAAAGAAGAACATACGCCAGCAACAGAACGATGAAGTAGATTAGAAGGGATTGGTAGCAACCCAGGGCGGCGGTCAACAGGAGTGTAGAAACCGCGATGAAATGTTCCGTCTCTTTCAACAATACCCATGCCGAGAGGGTGGCAAGGAGTATGCCGACTGCGAAACACGCATTCAGGCACCAAAGCGATACGTTTCCGATGTTTTGAGGAATGGCCAGGAAAATCACGCTGTAGGTGATTCTTTGCCACAAGCTTTTTATGCCAAGGGCATCCAGCTGGCAAACGGCTGCCGCCGCCAGCATTATTCCGGTCAATATGCCCCCGTACGGGTATTGGGGACCATAGCCGAATATCGTTTTGATTATCCATGAACACCAGCGCCCGTTTGCCAGAAATATCCATTCCCGGTCATTCAGCATTATATCGTCTACGCCTCCGAAGAAGTTGAATAACCATGAACCATAAATCATGTAGAAAATGGCGGCAATTACAACAAATGTTAGCAAATTGCTGCGGGTGTATAAACCTTTCATGTCAAATCTCTTTTCTAGAGTGTCGTATGATAGATATTATCAAACCGTTTGGCTAATGACGTATGCCGGGCGAGGTTTCAACTCAGTAAACATTTTGCCGAGATATATGCCCATAATTCCAAGGATCAGTAGCTGTGTTCCTCCCAAGCCAAGGATACATGCAATCGTGGATGCCCAGCCGATTGCCGTCTCTTTTCCGATTGCCAATATGATTACCACATAGGCAAAATACATTAGTGAGAGTAATAGGCAAAGGCTGCCCAGCACCAATGAAATATATAGAGGTCGCGTAGAGTATCCTATTATCCCGCTCATGGCAAGATTGCACATCTTGCGCATTGTGAACTTTGATACCCCATTCACTCGTTCTTTGGGAAAATAGCAGAGTTCCTCCGTTTGCAAGCCGCTCCACGGCAACATGCCCCTCAGGAATGCATCTTTGTCTATATTGTTGATTATGAAATCCAATGCAAACCTGTCCAACGCACGAAAATCCGATGTCCCCCCTTCAATGCGTATTCCGCTCAGCAATGTAAACACTTTGTAGAACATTGCGGATGTGAACTTTTTGACAAACGAAATCTTTCTGCCCTCATCGTTTCTTCTTCCCTGAACTATATGTACCTCGTCGTTCAGCATTTCTACCATTTGCGGGACTAAATCTATAGGATGCTGCAAATCGACATCCAGCATGACATATGCGTCAGCTTCAATAGTGCTTGCCCATTCCACGCCAGCCTTAATCGCTGCCTGATGTCCGAAATTCCTGCTGAATCGTATGCCTTTAACGCGCTTGTCCTCTCCAGCCGACCTCTCTATTTCCTTCCATGTGTTGTCAGAGCTTCCATCGTCTATAATAACAACCATCCATGAATAATCCGACAAGTGGATTTTTACTTCGTGGACAAACGCCTGGATATTTTCTTCCTCATTGTAAGCGGGCGTAATGAGAACGATACTTTTGGCAGATTGGAGTTCTGGCATATTGCGTTTTTCTTCCATTCTACCCGTTGCAAATGGGTAGTCAAGCCTTTTTCAAAAAAATCGGGGCGGTTGATTTGGAGCCGGGCGATTGTTTTGTTTGGAGAGCTGATGGCTTTCCGCCAAGCGGCAGCAGCGAGGCGGGGAAGGTGAAGTCCTCTACCCACTACAACATGCTTGCCTACATTCTTTCCGGCTCACCGATTGAATGCGCCCCCTCCCGCTCACGGTGACGGCCGTTATGGCAAATCGTCAACTTCCCTGTGTTGCACTGTCGCCGATAACCGGCGCCAGGGCCTCCCGCAGGGCGGCGGAGCCGTGGTAGTTGCTGTCGTGAAGCATGTTGACGATGAGGGGCAGGGCCTCCGTGGCCGGCTCGTCCTGCATGATTTTGAGGGCCTGCTCGAGGATGGCGTCGTCCGCCTCCACATCCATCTTTTGGCTGTCCTCCTGCAGCTGCACCATGCGCTCCACGATTTCCTTGACCTTGGGAGCGGCGGTATCCGCGGCGGCCTTGTCCTGCACGAGGGCGAGGGCGTCGCGCAGCTCGCGGATGCAGTCCACCTGCTGGCGGATGTTGTCGAGGACGGCCTGTCGTGTGGCGGCGGCCTCAGCGGCGGCAGGGGAGGCGGGCGTCTCTGCGGCGCGGGCGCTGCAAAGCGGCACGAGCGCGGCGCAGAGGGTGAAGATGAGGGTCTTCATGGCGCGGGCTGGGTCAGTTCTTCTTGCAGAACTCCTCCAAGCGGTCCAGGCCCTCCTTGAGCACATCCAGGGAGGTGCAGTAGGAGATGCGGATGGCGTGATCGTTGCCGAAGGCGATGCCGGGCACGGCGGCCACCTTGTAGCGCTCCAGCAGCTTCTCGCACAGCTCCAGGGAACCCAGGCCCAGCTCCGTGGTGTCGATGAAGAAGTAGAAGGCGCCCTTGGGCTCCACCACCTTGATCTTCGGCATCTTGGTGAGGCGGTCGTACACGTACTGGCGGCGGAAGTCGTATTCCTCCTTCAGGTCCGCGATGAAGGTCTGGTCGCCCGTGAGGGCCTCGATGGCGCCGTACTGGCAGAACGTGGTGGCGTTGGAGGCGGTGTGGTCCAGGCTCAGCTTGATGGCCTTGGCGATCTCCGCGGGAGCGGCGGTGTAGCCGAGTCGCCAGCCGGTCATGGCGTAGGCCTTGGAGAAGCCGTTGATGGTGATGGTGAGGTTGTAGAGCTCCGGGCTGAGGGCGGCGATGGAGACGTGTTTGGCGTCGCCGTAGATGAGGTGCTCGTAGATTTCATCGGCCAGGATGAGGATGTCTTCCTCCACGGCGATTTCGCCGATGGCGCGCAGCTCGTCCTCGGAGTAGACGGTTCCGGTGGGGTTGTGCGGGGTGTTGAGGATGATGAGCTTGGTGCGCGGGGTCATGGCGTTCTCAAACTCCTCCGGTGTGATCTTCCAGGCGTTCTCCGCGCTGGTTTCCACCAGCACCGGCGTGCCGCCGCACAGCTGCACCATGGACGGGTAGCTCACCCAGTACGGCGAGGGGATGATCACCTCATCCCCGGGGTTGATGACCGCGCGCAGCGCCGCGTACACCGCGGGCTTGGCGCCGGACGTCACGCAAATCTGGTCGATGCCGTACTCCAGCCCGTTGTCCTTCTTGAGCTTGGCGGCAATGGCTTCCCGCAGGGCGGGCAGGCCGACGGAGGGGGTGTACTTGGTGGCGCCCTCGTTCAGGGCCTTGATGGCGGCCTGCTTGATGTTTTCCGGGGTGTCCTTGTCGGGCTCGCCGCCGGCGAGACCAAACACCTGTTCGCCGCGGGCCTTCATCTCCTTGGCCTTGTTGGTGACGGCCAGGGTGAGGGAGGGCGTGAGCGTTGAAGCGTTCTCAGAGATGAAATCCATGGAAGGAAAATGTTAGATGTTGATATGACGGATGCAGCGGCGTGCCCATAGCGCGCCGCGCAAGAGTATACCCTTGCCGTGGCCGTTTGGCAAGACATTTCTCCAAATTTCGCGTGCGCACGTACACAACGGGCATGCGCCCAGCATGCGTTTCACCGGAATTAGGCGCAAGGGGCGGGCAATGATGGGTGGTTGCGGGCCACGGATAGATGCAACCCTTGGCGTGAATCCACACCGTCATTCGGCGGCGTTGCGTGGATTGCCGCGCATGCGTGATGCCCACGGTTTTCATCCGTGGCTCTATAGATAGACGTTGCCTCACCGTTGATTCGGTGCCGCCCCACGGCGGTTCGCCCTGCGGGCAGCCACATTCGTGGCTGGCCAAGTGTCCTTACCGCGCCGTGAGCGAGTGCATCGCCGTGGTGGAGTCCAGCCGTTTTATCATGCGCTTGTCATCGGGGAAATCCAATGCGTGGGCAAGCCAAGGCCCATTCCCGACAAACGGGCTAACGCTCACACGTCAATCAATGCCGGGGCCGCAGGCGCGGTGCATCTGCGGCCCCGTGTTTCAATTGTTGGAAGGGCGGCCTTACAGCTTATGCCGGAAGTCGTCCTTCACCTTGAGGGATTTGATGAAGGCCACCAGCAGGTCCACGCAGGCCTGCACATCGCCCATATCCGCGGTTTCCACGGGGCTGTGCATGTAGCGCAGGGGCATGGAGAGGTTGGTGGCGGGCACGCCCGCGCGGGAGCGGAAAATCTGGTCCGTGTTGGTGCCGGTGGTGCGGCCGGAGGTCTCGCGCTGCATGGGAATCTTTCCGGCGTCCGCCACCATCTCCAGGCGTGCGTTGATGTTGGGGTGGCAGGCGGGGCCGAAGCAGAGCACGCCGCCCTTGCCCAGGCGGATATCGCCGTAGCGCCCCTTGTCCAGCCCGGGGGAATCCGTGCCGTGGGTCACATCCAGGCAGATGGCGGCATCCGGCTGCAGGCGGTAGGTGAGCATGCCGGCGCCGATGCAGCCCACCTCCTCCTGCACGGTGTTGCAGAAGACGATGTTCCACTCCGGCTTAATGCCCTTCTGGTGCAGGGTGCGCGCCACCTCCGCGGTGATGTAGCCGCACAGCTTGTCATCCAGCGCGCGGCACACCAGGCGCTTGCCGTTGTTGAGCATCAGCGGGCCGTCGCAGTACACGCCCACGTCCCCCACGCGCAGCCCCAGCGCCTCCACCTCCGCGCGGGAGTCGCACCCGAAGTCCACGTACAGGTCGTACACCTTGGGCGCCTTGTCGCCGTCGTCGCGGATGTGGATGGCGGTGTTGCCGGTGATGCCGTACACCTCGCCGTCCGTGCCGAAGAAGCGCAGGCGCCGCCCGCGGCCGATGGCCACGTCGCTCCCGCCCAGGCGCTCCACGCGCACAAAGCCGGAGTCGTCTATGTAGCGGATGGTGAAGCCGATTTCATCCGCATGCGCATCCAGCATGAGCGTGGGTGCGTTCTTCCTGCTGCTGCGCAGCACGGCCCAGGCGGAGCCGTAGGCGTCCACCTGCTGTTCATCCGTATACGGGGCAATGTACCTTGCCCATATCCTCTGGCCTTCCATCTCATGCCCCGTCGGCGAGGCGTTGTTCAGGTAGTCCTCCAGGAATTCTTGTTGTTTCTTGTTCATATCAGTATGTTTTGGGTTGAAGATTTATAGTGCCATTTATAGTGCCACTTCCTGTATTGCCGGAATCTTTCTGCCGGGCTCGCCCGCAAAGTTTACATCATTTTTACATGACATACAATCTCTTGATGTTTTTAGTGCAATTATTAGTGCAAAATATATGATTGCACTAATCGGCGGGAGATTTCCATATTTTGCGTTATTTAAGTTATTTCATCTACATTTATTAGTGCAATTATTAGTGCAATTGCAATATGTTTAATTCCTACAGTCCAATTTACAGTCCAAAATAGGTTGTCGTTTTTGCGGATGAATTCCCTTTAACAATTCCATTTGCATCATATTACGAAGTCTGTTTTACAGTCCAATCTACAGTCCAAAATCACATATTAAATTTCACAATCCATATCCCATCCTTGTCTGTACCATGACGTTCTAGCAGGCCTTTCTCCTTTAGCGTGGCAAGCTCTACAGAGAGGGTGCTTCTATGCACGCCCAAAGGACTGCACATGTCTGCGTAGGTTGCTTCAGGATTGCCACGGAGGTAATCCAGAATCTTCTGCTGGCGTTCTGTGAGCTGAGGAGCGGGAATCTCTGGCGTGGGCACGGCGGGCATATCCTCCGCGTTGAAGGAAACCGTGACAAAGAAGCCGGAAAGACTGTACTCCGGTGAGGGGTTGCCGTACTGGGTGCATTCGCGGCAGATTTTCTCGATACCGCGGCCCCAGGACTCCACGAACCCGGCGCGGAAGAAGGTGCCGGCGAGCAGCGGGTTCAGGGGATTGGAGACGTGCTTGGACAGCAGGGTTTCCGCAGTCCAGTCCGGCGGGAGCTGGGCCTTGTTGGAGATTTCCAGCCTGTTCTCGTACACGCGGATCTGGATGGGGATGTTGGACGAGTAGTCGGAGTGGATGAGCGCGTTGTAGAGGGCCTCGCGCACGGCCTCGCGCGGGAAGGGATAGCGCTCCACGCGGACAACGCCCTCGTAGGTGATGGGGGCGCGGAGGTTGGTGCACATACGCCCCGCCATTCGGCGGGACTCTCTGCCGAAACGAACCAACGTGGTTCTCCCCCACCCTTCCGGGATGGGGCTAACCTTGAGTCGCCATCGGGATGGCTTACATATAGCGCGCCTAACGGCGCGATGCACGTCCGCTTTATCTGGCTGAAGGCCAGATAAAGCATCCACACCGCCGAACTGCGGGGAGAAAAAACCATCACCCTCCGCGCCGACAGGCGCGGCTAACTTGGAGCCATCCCGATGGCGACTCAAGGTTAGCCCCAGGCGGGAGCCTGGGGGGTGTCCCCCTCCGCACTTACAACTAACGGAGTCCCGCCCATGGGCGGGGCGGATGAGCACCAAGGTCTCTTGGAGGCAATCGTCCTTCCACGATTCCTTCCATTCGATGCACTGGTTCTCGGCGG
>JAKSOU010000039.1 GCA_024405435.1 Akkermansia sp.
CATGTTGCGGCGGTTCTCCTCCGGGTGCGCGGCGGTCATCATGAGGCGCACGCACTTGTTCTTCTTGTTGTACTCCTGGAAGATGTAGAAGCCGTTGCCCGCCTTGGCCACGCGGGCGTTCTTCACGCCGTACTTGTCCTGCTTGTTCTTGGCCAGCTTTTTCCACTTGATGCCGGTGTCGCCCAGGATGGTCTCCGTGTCGTCGTCCACACGGTCCCTGTCCACGCCGCCCTTGTACTCCACCAGCACAAAGACGAGCTTGCCGGTGCCGGTGTCGAAATCCAGGCTCACGCGGCAATCCTTGCCCACCATCCAGGTGCGGCGCACCGCCATGTCCTGCAACACGCGGTACTTGTAGTCCTTGGTGAGCTCCCGGTCCGCCCGCACGCGGGTGAGCGCGGTGTCCACATCCTTGATTTGCAGTGCCTGTGCGGTTCCCGCCGACAGCAGCAGGAACGCCGTCGCCAACATGCCAGCAGCGCGTTTCATGTTGCAGAATGTACCACGCCCGGCACGCCCGGACAAGCCAAAAACGCCGCGCCGCAGACGGATAACTTGCCAATCACGCCAAATCTTCCTCTACAATGAGGTTGTCCACGATATACTGGCGGCGGTCGTCCGTGTTGGTACCCATGTAGAAGCGGAGGATATCCTTGAGGTTGTGGGCGTTCTCCAGGGAGACCTCCTCCAGGCGGATGTCGTCGCCGATGAAGCCCTTGAACTCGTCGGGCGAGATTTCGCCGAGGCCCTTGAACCGCGTGATTTCCGGGGACTTGCCGAGCTTCTCCACGGCGGCGTCGCGCTCGGCCTCGGAGTAGCAGTAGATGGTCTTCTGCTTGTTGCGCACGCGGAAGAGCGGCGTCTGCAGGATGAAGAGGTGTCCCTCCCGTATCAGCTCCGGGAAGTACTGGATGAAGAAGGTGAGCAGCAGCAGGCGGATGTGCATGCCGTCCACATCCGCATCCGTGGCGATGACCACCTTGTTGTAGCGCAGGTCCTCGATGCTGCGGTCGATGTTGAGGGCGAGGTGGAGGAAGTCCAGCTCCTCGTTGCACTTTTCCTCGAAGAGTGCGGCGCGCTTCATGCCGAAGCTGTTGGCGGGCTTGCCGCGCAGGGAGAACACGGCCTGCGTCTCCGCGTCTCGCGCGGTGGTGATGGAGCCGGATGCGGAGTCGCCCTCCGTGATGAAGAGCATGGTTTCCTTGGCGCGCTTGTGCTTGGTGTCGAAATGCACGCGGCAGTCGCGCAGCTTGCGGGTGTGCACCTTGGCTTTCTTGGCGCGCTCGCGGGCAATCTTGCCGGTGACTCCGGCCACCTCCTTGCGGGTCTTCTCGCTGTCCTTGATTTTGTCCTCGATGGCGGCGGCGATTTCCGGGTTGCGGTGCAGGTAATTGTCCAGCTCGCGCGCCAGGAAGTTGAGCACGAAGGTGCGGATGGTCTCCTTCTCCGGGCCCATGGTGTTGCTGCCCAGCTTGGTCTTGGTCTGCGACTCGAAGACGGGCTCAATCACTTTCAGGCTGATGGCGGCCTGGATACCGGCGCGGGTGTCGGCGGCCTCGTAGTTCTTCTTGTAGAAGCCCTGGAGGGTTTTGGCTATAGCCTCGCGGAAGGCGGCCTGGTGGGTTCCGCCCATGGTGGTGTGCTGGCCGTTCACAAAGGAGTAGTACTCCTCGCCGTACTGGTCGCCGTGGGTGATGGCCACCTCGATGTCGTCCCCGGTCAGGTGGATGGGCTCGTAGAGAGGCTCCTCCTTCATCTCCTCCTTCAGCAGGTCCAGCAGGCCGTTCTTGGAGTTGATGTTGCGGCCGTTCAGGCAGATGGTGAGCCCGGTGTTCAGGTAGCAGTAGTAGCGGCACATGCGCTCCACGAACTCCAGGTTGAACGCGGCGTTGGGCGCAAAGATGGTGCGGTCCACGCGGAAAGCCACGCGCGTGCCGTCCGGCTCCGTGTTCTTGCGGGTGGAGTCGCTGCCCTTCACGAGCACGCCCTGCTCAAAACGCATGCGGCGCGTCTTGCCCTCGCGGTAGGCCTGGATTTCGAATTCCTCGGAGAGGGCGTTGACGGCCTTGATGCCCACGCCGTTGAGGCCCACGGACTTCTTGAAGGCCTCGCCGTCGTACTTGCCGCCGGTGTTAATCTTGGCGGCGCACTCGTAGAGCTTGCCCAGCGGGATGCCGCGCCCGAAGTCGCGCACCTCGCACAGTCCGTCATCCCCGATGTTCACCAGGATTTTCTTCCCCACCCCCATCACGAACTCGTCTATCGAGTTGTCGATCACCTCCTTGAGCAGCACGTACAGGCCGTCGTCCGGCATGGTGCCGTCCCCCAGCTTGCCGATGTACATGCCGGGGCGCAGGCGGATATGCTCCCGCCAGTCCAGCGACATGATGTCCTTCTCCGTGTAGTTGCCTTCCATCTGGCGGCATTCTACCACAAGCCCGCGCGCGGTTCAAGGGCGTTCCGCGCCGCGCCACGGGGAAGGCGCGGCCGCAAGGTTGCGGTTGTGCACGCGCGCCACCTCATCCGCAATGGCGGTTAGCATGCCGCGCTTGTTCATGATGTCTATCCAGGCGTACTGGCCGTTCACGTTGAACTCCAGGAAGTACAGCGTGCCGTCCGCCGCACGCAGGAAATCCAGACGGGAGAACGTGAAGCCCGTCTCCGCCATCATGGCGCGCACACGCGCCGCCTCGTCGGCGGAGAGCTCGCAGGGCGTCCACTCCCCCTTGCCCTCTGAGGTGGGCTTGCGGCAATCCATGCCCTGCATGCCCGCGCGGCTGTATTCGG
The DNA here is from genome assembly GCA_024405435.1 of Akkermansia sp. GTDB lineage: Bacteria > Verrucomicrobiota > Verrucomicrobiia > Verrucomicrobiales > Akkermansiaceae > Akkermansia. The sequence goes on from JAKSOU010000039.1 coordinate 2,788, forward strand.
AAGCAAACAGCTTGCCGTTGATGTAGGCCACGGTGACATCGGAAACGGCGTCCACCGCCCGCTGCAGGAACCAGGGGAACTCCAGGTCGATGCGCGCGGGGTCCACCCTGGAGACGTTGAAGAGACGCCCGTTGCCCACACTGAGCCCGGTGTTGCACTTGCAGACGATTTGTTCGCCGATTTGCGGCGTGGCCTTGTGGAGCATCTGCCACGCCGGCACGGGGAAATATTTGGCGGCCAGACGCATCTGGCGCATCTTCTTCCACACGCCGCCGGGGGAGGGATGGATGAGCGCCAGCTTGCCCGCGCCGTACGCCAGGTCCTTGATGCCGGACCATATCTCAAGCACCTCCTCGCGCAGCCAGTTTTCAGGGCTGCCGCTCGCCGGCACGTCAATAGTCATAGGGTTGTGCATGACCTTGCGCTCGTACACGGCGCCCACGCGGGCCTCCGTGCACACGCGCCCCAGCGGGTCGGTGATTTCATAGCCGTCCGCATGAATGTTCCACGTGTATTCCTTCCACAGGTCCAGGTTGAAGCGGAACACCTCCGCCACGCGCTTCAGGTGCGGCATCAGGATGTCCGTGGTCACATCCCCGCTGTTGGTGAGCAAGAGTATCATGGCGGTTCAGGGTATAAAGAAAAAGGCTGCCGCCCTCCTGTTGAGGACGGCAGCCTTGTGATGCGCGGTTCAGCACAGGTGCCAGTCGTCCACCACGCGGGGAGCCCCACCGCCGGGACTGGAGAACGTACCCGTGGCAGCGGACTTCATATCCTCTTCATTCACGATATTCATCTCGCCCTGGTTTTCCCAGTTGTAAACGGCGGCGGGCGCCTGCGGCTGCATATCGGGCAGCATGGGTTCCGCAGCCACCATGAACGGGGACAGCATTGCGGTTGTGATAATCATAGTTGTGTCTTTTTGGTTAGAACATCCGCGGCCGGGTGGCAGAATCGCCTGTCCACCGTCGGCGGATAGCTACAATGTATCGCAAGCGTTATACAAAGTCAAGTGTAAAAGCGATTTTTCTTCACTTTTTTGCGTCTTAATATCCTTTTTGGTGATTTTTCAGCGAATTTTATCGCAAAAGGGCGGCGGCACTGGCCTGGTAAGGGGCCGGTGCCGCCGGAAGGGTGCGGGTGGCGGGTGGAATCAGGCGTTGAGCTGGGCGAGCGCCTCTTCCGCCAGGAGCTTGCAACCGCGGAGGTCCAGCTTACCGGAGGGGAGCATGGGGATGCTCTCCACGGGAACGATGTACTTGGGGGCCCAGAGGTTGGGGATGTTGGCGGCCATGAGCTTGGCGCGGATATCGCCGAGGATTGCCTTTTCCTCGGAGCTGCGCTGGTGTTCCGGCAGTGTGGAGAGCAGAACGAGCGCCTCCCCCTTCTGGGCGTCCGCCACGCCGGTGATGGCCACCTGCACGCCGTCGGTCTCCGCATCCAGCTTGAGGGCCTCCACAATGGCCTGTTCCACGCTCTCGTGGGGCACCATCTCGCCGCCCACCTTGGAGAAGCGGGCGAGGCGGCCGCCGAGGGTGATGAAGCCGTTGAGGTCCATCTTGCCGATGTCCCCGGTCTTGAACCAGCCGTCGCGGAAGATGTCCTTGTTGAGCTCCGGGCGGCCGATATATCCGTTGAAGACGTTTGCGCCCTTGATCCAGAGCATGCCCTGCTCGGTGAGGGGCAGCTCGCGGGATTCGTCCTCCACATCGGTGATGCGCACGGCGATACCTGGGAGGACGGCGCCGATGCTGCGCTTCACCAGCCCCGGCACGTAGAAGGCGGAGCCGGGCAGCAGGGGCGCATCCGGCACGTTCACCGCGCACACGGGCGCGGCCTCCGTGAGGCCGTACCCCTCCAGCAGGGTCACGCCGCAGCGCTTCTTGAACTCCTCCTCCAGCGCGGGCTGCAGCTTCTCCGCACCCACAATGAAGTGGCGCACGGAGCGGAAGGTGGTCTCATCCGCCCGGCGCAGCATGGCGCGCGCGAAGGTGGGCGTGGCGCACATGAGGGTGAGCTTGTAGCGCTTCACCAGTTCGCACAGGCTGCGGGCCTCCGTGGGGCTGGGGAAGGCGCAGGTGCCGAACCCGGTGAGCAGCGGCAGCATGGTGGTGATGGTGAGCCCGAAACTGTGGAACACCGGCAGGCTCGCCAAGAACTTCTCGTCGTCCCCCAGCTCGAACCGCGCCAGGCACTGCGCGGAGTTGGCCAAAATCATGCGGTGGGTGAGCGCCACGCCCTTGGGCTCCCCGGAGGAGCCGCTCGTGAACAGCAGCACCGCCTCGTCGTTGTCGCGCCGGGCATCCGTGTTGAACATGCGGCAGATGAGCGCGGCGGGCGCTGTCTTGGCCATCAACACGTTGGCTATGACCGTGGCCTTGCTCAGGCTGTGCAGCAGCGTTTCCACGAACACCAGGAACTGCTCGTCCGGCCAGGGGAAGGAGGGCAGCTTCTGGCGGAACTTGGCGGCGGTGATGAAGTGGCGCACGCCGGATTGCCGCACGGTGCTCTCGAACGCGGCCTTGGTGGAGGCGTAGTTCACCATCACCGGGGTGATGCCGGAAAGCAGGCAGGCCACGGTGACAATGGTGCAGCCGGGCCCCGGCGGCAGGATGATGCCCAGGCGCCTCTCGTTCGGGAAGCGCTTGCCCAGCCAGCGGGACACCGTCATGGCCACGCCCAGCAGCTTGAAGAACGGCAGGCTGGTGTGCGTGAGGCCGTCTATCACCTCAGCCTTGGGGTGCGCCTTCATGGATTTCACCACCTCCGTGGCCAGGGAGGAGGAAAGCAGCGGGTGCGCGGAAAAGAGCTCCTGCCCCTTCTGTAGCCATGCGGCCAGCAGGCGCTCGCCCGTCTGCGGGCCCGGCGCCAGCTGCGGCAGGATGCAGAACTCCTCCCGGTACTCCCCGGCGTCCGGCGCATCGCGGTACAGCGTCATCACATCGTCCCCGTAGTAGGCCAGGAACAGGGGGATGGGCGAAATGTGCAGGCTACCCACCGTGGAGAGGAACGGCGAGGGCACATCCGCTATGCACCCGCGCGTCTTGGCCACATGCCCCGGCAGGAACACCACGCTGCGCCCCTTGTCCATCTCGTTGCGGATCTGCTCGCGCACGGCGCGCGGCGTGGTCTTGCGGAAATCAAAGTAGACGATGTTGCCGCCCTTGCGCTTCAGGAACTCCATGATGTTCTCCGCCGGCGGATACGTGGGGTCCACCAGGTACGAGACCCGCCCGCCCAGCAGGTGGTGCAGGGCCTTGCCCGCATCTATGCTCAGGCGGTTCGGCATGTAGAAGCCGGGGTGGATGATGTTCTCCTGTCCGGTGACGTTGAAGCTGGCCATATCGGTGGGGGATTCGTTCACGGCGTGCGGGCTCTCCCCGCACGCGCCGCACCCATTGTAACACACCCGCCGCGCCTTTGCCAGCCCAATCGCCCCGCCATGGCGGGCGCGGCAGACCTCGCGGCGGCAAATTCAGAATGTTCCACGTGGAACTTTCAGCGGCTCGCCATCATCTTTTCCACGTACTTGGCCAGCATATCCACCTCGATGTTGACGGGCTGGCCTGGCCGGTACGCGTGCATGGAGGTGCGCTGCCAGGTGTGCGGGGTGATCCAGAACTCCGGCTCGCAGGTGTTGTGGATGGCCGCAATGGTGAGGGAGACGCCGTCCAGGGCGATGCTCCCCTTGTCGATGATGTACTTGGCGTATTCCTGCGGGATGCGGATGCGGATGCGGTGGTCCTGCCCCACGGGCTCCACGGAGAGCACCTCCCCCGTGGTGTCGATATGGCCCATGACGAAATGGCCGCCGAAGCGCCCCGCCCCGCCCATGGCGCGCTCCAGGTTGCACTCGCCGCCCACCTCCAATGCCCCCAGCGAGGTCACGCGCAGGGTCTGGGTCAGCAAATCGAACTCCACGCGCGGGGGCTCCAGCTTGTCAACCGTAAGGCAGCAGCCGTTCACCGCCACGGAATCGCCGAGGGACAATTCGTTGGCGAAAGGCACCTCAACGGTGAAACGGGCGCCGGTTTCCACGGGGGTGATGGCGAGGACTTTTCCTGTGCATTCTACGAGACCTGTGAACATGGGAATTTGGGATTAGGATTAAGATTAAGATTAGGATTAGGAGTTGTTTGGGATGCAGGCGTGGTGGTCGGGAACCTGCCTCTCCGCGCCGCATGGCGCGGCTAACATTGAGCCGCCTTGGCGGCGACAACTTTTTCCCCGCAGGCCTCGGCGTAGCTTTAGCGTAGACGGGAGCCCCGGGCGTAAGCCCGGGGGGTGACCACGCACGCACACCCATCACGCAACCCCGCCTTGCGCGGGGTGGATACACGCCAAGGGTGGCAGCTCTCATACGCGCGCTGCCGCCACACACATGCTGGTTCCAATGACGCATTTAGGATTTGGGATTTAGGATTTGCGTGAGAGGGCGAGCAGGAGGTCGTAGGCGCGGGTTTGGCCGCGGGCGGCGGCTCGGCGGTACCAGTAGGCGGCCATTTCCGCGCTCTGCGGGGCGCCGCAGCCCTCCGCAAAGCAGGTGCCCAGCTTCAGCGCGGCGCCCGCATGCCCGGCGCGCGCCGCATTTTCCAGGCAGCTCACGCCGCCCGCGGGGTCGCGCCGGCAGCCCAGCCCCTTCAGGTAGCACTTGCCGAGCCAGTAGAGTGCATCACTGTTGCCGGCCTTGGCCGCGGTGTCGAAGAGGAGGACCGCCTGCTCGTAGTCGCGCTGGCCGCCGCGGCCGCGCATAAGGCGCTTGGCCAGGTGCATGCAGGCGTCCGGCTCTCCGGCAGCCGCGCGCTCTGTGAGCTCGTCACTCATGCTGCGGCAGTTCTGCGGGGTCGGGTTGCGCCTGCTCCGCCTGTTCCACCTGCTCCACGGGTGCGGGAGCGGGTGCGGGGTTGCGCACGGCGTCGATGTACTTGGTGAGGCCGTTGAGGCACATCTGGATGGCGAGCAGCACCAGGATGGTGCCCATGAGACGGGTGAGCGCCACGGCGCCGCGCTGCCCCATCTTGGCGGCTATCTTGCGCGTGAACATCAGCACGGTGAAGGCCACGGCCCACGCGGCCACCACGCTCAGCGAGTTGAACAGCAGCGCGGGCGTGTCCGTGCACTTGGCCGCCATGATCATCACCACGGAGATGGAGGCCGGGCCCACGATGATGGGCACGGCGATGGGCACCAGCAGCGGCTCCGAGTTCTTGGAGTCGTGCTCCGGGGTGGGGCCCAGCACATCCACCCGCGGGAACACCATGCCCACCGCTATCAACAGCAGCAGGATGCCGCCGGAGATGCTCAGCGTGCTCTGGTCGATCTCCATATAGTTCAGGATGGCCTCGCCCGCAAAGTAGAACATCAGCAGTAGCGCCAGCACAATGCACAGCTCCCGCCGCAGCACGTGCATGCGCCGCTTCCGCGGCACCGGCAGCAGCAGCGACTGCACAATCGGGATGATGCCCACGGGGTCCAGCACGATGAGCAGCGTGGCCGTGTTCAGGAAGAACGTTTTGAAGTCCATGGTTTAGAATTCCTTGTGTTGAAAGAGCCAGGCGGCCGTGGCCAGGTGCAGCAGCATGTAGCCGCACGCTATGAGCGCCAGGCTGCCCAGGAGCCCCCAGCCGACCGGCACGCCCGCCGCGGCGGTGTCCGCCACGGTGAAGATGCTGAAGTTGGGGATGACGACGGCGAAGGCGGTTTCCACGTGCTGCATGAGGCGTGTGACGCCCTGGCCATTGAAGATGATGCTGAAGAGGCTGCCCTGGAACATGCCGATGATGTACGCGCCGAGGGCGAAGATGATGCTCACGATGCTGCCGCTGGTGAAGCATGAGATGAGCAGGGTGATGCTGGTGAGCACGCCGAACCCCAGCAGCATGGCGCCGATTCCCAGCTGCGTGTTCCAATCGTTCCCGGCGGCGCGAACCGCATCCAGGTACGGCGCCATTTCCTCCGCGCCGTAGCCGCGCTGCGCCAGCGCCGCCGTCAGGTCCGCCTCGATACCGGCCTCACGCAGCCCCACCAGCAGGCACATCATGCCGTCCATGAACAGAACCATCAGGATGACGAGCCCCCACACGCCCAGCAGCTTGCCCGCCAGGTAGTCGAACCGCGGCACCGGCTTGCACAGGATGGTGTAGAGGATGCGGTCCTCCGTGTCACGCGGTATCAGCAGGGCCGTGGCCGCTATGCTGAACACCAGGCCGAACGCCTGCATGCACCCCAGCGCCACGTCCTTCAGCAGCTCCAGCTGCGACGCACCCTGGAACTCGATGCCGATGGCATCCTGGTACGGGATGAACTGCAGTGCCAGAAACAGCACCGCAAACGCCGCCGGCACCAGGAAGAGCTTCATGCGCACCAGCTGGGTCAATGTCACCCTTGCCACCGCCGCTATCTGTGCGGGTTTGCTGATGATGGCTGTGGCAAGGCCGCCCATGGGTTCTTTATTTCCGGTTGGCGTGCTCGCCGTCGTCGATGAGTTTCCAGAACGAGCGCGAGGCTCCCAGCTTCTGGTCCTCGCTCCCCTTCCCTATGCCGCTGCGGAACAGGAAATCGTTCAGGGAATCCGCATGCAGCAGCCGCTGCACCACCACCGTGCCGTCTTCCTCCAGCGTGAAGTAGATGCGGTAGTCCTTGCTGCGGAACCGGTAGATCTTGCGCCCGTCGCGCTCCACCACGCCGAACCTCTTGTCGCTCGGCTTGTCTTTCAGGCAGTCCTCGTCCACCTTGAACGCGGAGACGAGCTCCAGCTGCTCCAGGGTGGGGATGGCGGAGAGCTCCGCCGCGCTGATTTCATTGAAGACGATTTGGTGCACCTCACCAGTGTACGCGATTCCCCCGCCCCTTGGCAAGGAAATTCACCTGTCATGCCGGGCGATGGCGCTCCGCGTTTGACAACGGGCGCGCGCGCCTGTATACTGCGCGGGTATGGAGAACCCTACGAACAATATCGATCTCTCGGCGCTCGACACGGAGGCCATGCGCAGCCGTCTTTCCGAGCTCGGGAGCTATCTTTGACCTGGCCGGCATTGAAAAGAAGGTGGCGGAGCTGGATGCGCGCATGAGCGCGCCGGACTTTTGGGACAACCAGGAGGCGGCCCGCGCGCTGATGAACGAGGTGAACCCGCTGAAGCGCCGCCTGGAGCAGTTCCGCTCCCTGGAAAAGGGGCTGGAGGACGTGGAGGTGGCCGTGGAGATGGCCGCGGAGGAACAGGAGATGGCCGCGGAGGCCAAGGCGGAGTACGACGCCTGGGTGAAGCGCCTGGAGGAGTTCGAGCTGGTGACCCTGCTCAACGGCCCGCACGACGACGCCGGGTGCTACATCACCATCCACGCCGGGGCCGGCGGCACGGAGGCCTGCGACTGGGCCAGCATGCTCATGCGCATGTACCTGCGCTACTGCGAGCGCCACGGCTTCACCACCGAAATCATGGAAAGCACCGACGGCGACGAGGCCGGCATACGCTCCGTCACCATCAAGATTGCCGGAGAGTACGCCTACGGGTACCTCAAGAACGAGCGCGGCATCCACCGCCTCGTGCGCATGTCCCCCTTCGACGCCGCAGGCAAGCGCCACACCTCCTTCTGCTCGCTGGACGCCACGCCGGACATCTCCGACGACATCGAGATCGAGGTGAAGGACGCGGATGTGAAGATGGACACCTACCGCTCCGGCGGCAAGGGCGGCCAGAACGTCAACAAGGTGGAAACCGCCGTGCGCTTGACCCACCTGCCCACCGGCATCATCGTGGCCTGCCAGACCCAGCGCTCACAGCTCCGCAACCGAGAGGAGGCCATGCGCATGCTCAAGGCACGCCTCATCCAGCTGGAGGAGGACAAGAAGCGCGCCGAGGCAGACCGCCAATACTCCGAAAAGGGCGATATCGCCTGGGGCAACCAAATCCGCTCATACGTCTTCCAACCCTACCAAATGGTCAAGGACCTCCGCACCCAGTACGAGTCCGGCAACATCCAGGACATCATGGACGGCAACATCGACGGGTACATAGAAGCCATGCTCAGGCATAACGCCAATGGTTGATTTACAATTTACAATTGACGATTTACAATTGACAATTTAGAAAGTTAGCGCGCCCTGGCGGGCGCGGGGTGAACAATGGATAGGCACGAGCTACAACAGCGGACAAAGCATTTTGCGTTGCGGGTGATTCGCCTGTGCGGCGAGTTGCCGAACAACACGCAGGGCAATGTCCTGGGCAAGCAGCTGCTGCGCTGCGGAACGTCCGTTGGCGCCAACTACCGCGCCGCGTGCCTCGGAAAAAGCCGTGCCGATTTCGTCAACAAGCTGAAGATTTGCGAGGAGGAAGCGGATGAATCAATCTACTGGATAGAACTCATCGGCGAATCAGGCCTGCTCAGGCAAGAGCTTCTCGCGCACTTGCTGCAGGAGGCCCGCGAGCTTTCCTTCATCATGTCCGCTTCCATCAAAACCGCCCGCGCATCGGATGAAGCCCAATGTGAAAATTAACGCGCCGCAGGTGCGCGAATTTTCCAAATCGTAAATTGTAAATCGTAAATTGTAAATGTTAGAAATCGATGTCCTGACCCTGTTTCCGGAGCTCATCTCCGTGCCGCTGTCCCAGAGTATCATGGGGCGGGCCGCGGAGAGCGGGCTCATCACCGTGCGCGCCCACCAGCTGCGCGATTGGACGCACGACAAGTACCGGCGCACGGACGACTACCTGTGCGGCGGCGGGCAGGGCATGCTGATGAAGTGCGAGCCCATTTTCGAGGCGATAGAGGAGCTGCGGCGGGAGAACACCAAGGTCATCCTCATGACCCCGCAGGGGCGCGTGTTCGAGCAGCCCGTGGCGCAGGAGCTGGCCGCCCCCTGCATGGACGGCGGGGACGCGCACTACATCATCCTCTGCGGGCACTACGAGGGCGTGGACCAGCGCGTGATCGACACCCTGGTGGATATGGAGCTCTCCATAGGCGACTACATCCTCACCAACGGGGCCATAGCCGCCGTGGTGGTCATTGATGCGGTGGCGCGGTTGCTGCCGGGCGCGCTGGGGGACGAGCGCAGCAGCATAGAGGAATCCTTCTCCAACGGCCTGCTGGAAGCCCCCGCCTACACCAAGCCGAACGTCTTCCGCGGCATGGAGGTGCCGCCCGTCTTCCTCTCCGGCAACCACCAGGCCATCGAGGAATGGAAGCTGGAGCAGGCCGTGGAGCGCACCCGCCGCAACAGGCCCGACCTCTTTGAGCGCTGGGCCGCGGAACACCCGGAATTCTTCAACCCCAAGAGGAAGAAAACACGCCCCACAACCTACAAGCCCCGCGGCGGCGACAAGGCGGAATAACCCCCGCACGCGTGCCCCGCGCACGGCGTTTTGCGGCTGTCTGTCAGTGTACTTGACATGCGCGGCGCGGGGATGGTAGAAAGGAGGAAAGGAGACTACCGTTATGAACAACGATTCTTATTTTGACGAGCAGATGCGGCGTTTGCTGAACTACAGCGATGCACGCCTTGAACAATGCGCGGAGGAGGGTGATGCCCTGGCGTGCTGCGCCTTGGCCGGCAAGCTGTACGACGAGAACCCGGAGGCGTCCATGATGTGGGCGAAGCGCGGGATGGACGGCGGTGATGGCACGGCGGCGTTCCTGCTGGGCAGGCATTTCCTGGATGGAGTGGGCGTGGAGCGGGATTTCGCGGTAGCGTTGGAGTATTTCTGCAAAGCCGCCGATATGGGGTGCAACGCGGCAAAGCTCTTTGCCGCGGCGGTGGCCCTTGACGAGACGCCGGACAAGATCTATGAAATCCGCAACAGGCTGGTGGATTTCGAGCTCCCGCAGGACAACGAGGACGCCTGCAACATGTTCGCCGACGTGCAGCGGGACTATGTGGAGCATCTGGAACGGATGGCCCGCGACGGTAACGCAGAGGCCATCTTCCTGCTGGGTTGGTGCCACTACTGCGCCTTCCACTACAACCTGGACTACGGCAAGGCCGCCGCCCTGTACGGCAAGGCCGCAGAGCTGGGATACCCGGAGGCCCAGTACGAATACGGGCTCTGCTACCTGGAGGGCAAGGGCACGGAACAGGATCTCGAACAGGCGGAATTCTGGAACCGCCAGGCCGCCCTGCAGGGTTGGCCCATGGCGGAGTTCGAGGAGGGCGTGTACCTCTCCTCCGGAGAGGCCGGGCGCACCGACCCCAAGGAGGCGTTCGAGTGGTTCAAGCGCGGCGCGGAACACGGCCACCCCGGGGCGAACGCCATTGTGGGCACCCACTACCGCGACGGCCGGGTGGTGGAGCGGGACCTGCCCAGGGCGGTGGAGTATTTCCGCCGCGCCGCGGAGCTGGGAAGCCCGAAAGGCTATTGCTACCTGGGGCTCTCCTACATGAACGCGCAGGGAGTGGAATTCAACTTCTTCCATGCCGCGGAAAACCTCTCCAGGGCTTGCATGCTGGGGTGGAAGGATGCGGAAGCCCCGCTGAAGGAGCTGGTGCAGGACGCCGTGCGCGCCGCGCATGCGGGAGATGAAATTGCCCAGTTCGCCCTGGGAATCGCATACATGCACATCCTGCCGGAGCGGCAGCCGGAAATGGCCGTCCACTGGTTCACCTTGGCCGCGAAGAACGGCGTGCCGCACGCCAAGACCCAGCTGGCGGAATACTACCTGGACGAGGGCCGCGACTGGCGGAAGGGGCTCTCCTACCTCACCGAAGCCGCGGGGGAGGAAAACCCCCGCGCCATGGCCATCCTCGGCTGCTTCAAGCTGGACGGCGCGCCGGGCGTGCCCAAGGACATGGCGGAAGGCAAGGCTCTCCTAATCAAGGCCAAGGAGGCCGGCGACGACCTGGCCGCCGACCAATACGACATCCGCTTCATCCACCGGCAGCGCCAAGACGGCGACTTCATCCGCTTCAAGCACCGCCTGCCGGAATAACACCCGTTCGGGGACGGTTTCATACCTCTAGTCTCGGCGTAGCGGAACGCGAAGACGGAACCACGCTCATTCACGCCAACGCCTTTTGTCCCAACACGCCCCGCGGGCCGGCGGCATTTTGGGCTTGTCAAAATCCGGGAAGGGTGCTATATACGGCGCGCGCGAACGCGTGAAACCCCACCGTATCATGAACGCCATACCAAATGTGCTGGCCGGGCGCTATGCCTCAGACGCCATGAAATCCATCTGGTCCGCCGAGGGGCGGATTGTCCTGGAGCGCGAATTCTGGATTGCCGTGATGAAGGCCCAGAAGGATCTGGGGCTGGATATCCCGCAGGAGGCCATCGACGCCTACGAGCGCGTGAAAGGCCAGGTGGACGTGGAGTCCATCAACGCCCGCGAGCGCGTGACGCGCCACGACGTGAAGGCACGCATCGAGGAGTTTTGCGATTTGGCGGGCTGCCAGCACATCCACAAGGGCATGACCAGCCGCGACCTCACGGAGAACGTGGAGCAGCTGCAAATCTGGCGCTCCATGCAGATCATCCGCGACAAGGCGGTGGCCACGCTGGACCGCCTGGCGAAGCACGCCGAGACGTGGCGGGACCTGGTGTTTGCGGCGCGCACGCACAATGTGGCGGCGCAGGCCACCACCATGGGCAAGCGCGTGGCCATGTTCGGCGAGGAGCTGGTGCACTGGACCTGGGCGTGGTGCAGCGTGATGGACCGCTACCGCGTGCGCGGCCTGAAAGGCGCAGTGGGCACTCAGCTGGACCAGCTCTCCCTCTTCAACAAGGACGCCGCCACCGTGCTGCAGCTGGAGCAGCGCATCTGCGAGCACCTGGGCATTGCCGCCAAGTGGACCAACGTGGGCCAGGTGTACCCGCGCTCGCTGGACTTCGAGGTCATTTCCGGGCTGGTGGGGCTTTCCAGCGCACCCAGCAGCTTCTGCAAGACCTGGCGCCTCATGGTGGGTCACGAGCTCGTGACGGAAGGCTTCGCCAAGGGCCAGACCGGCTCCAGCGCCATGCCCCACAAGATGAACCCCCGCTCCTGCGAGCGCGTCAACGGCTTCCACGCCATCCTCAAGGGCCACCTGGCCATGATCGGCGGCATCATCGGCGACCAGTGGAACGAGGGCGACGTCTCATGCTCCGTTGTGCGGCGCTGCGTGCTGCCGGACGCGTTCCTGGCGGCGGACGGGCTGTTCGAGACCTTCATCACCGTGCTGGACCAGATGCAGGCGTACGAGCCGGTGGTGCGCACGGAGCTCAACCGCTACCTGCCCTTCCTCATGACCACCACCATCATGATGGCCGCCGTCAAGCGCGGCGTGGGCCGCGAGGAGGCGCACGAGGTCATCAAGGAGCACGCCGTGGCCGTTTCCAACGACCTGCGAGAGGGCCGCATCTCCACCAACGACCTGCTGGACCGCCTGGGGGCCGACGGCCGCCTGAAACTCACGCGGGATGAAATCCAGGCCATCTACGACGCCAACGCCGGGGACACCGGCATGGCCGGCAGCCAGGTGGACGCCTTCACCGCCATGGTGCGGGAGCTGGCCGACAAATTCCCGGCCGGCGTGGGCTACACCCCCGGTGCCATCCTGTAAATTTTACATCTATTATTCGTCATGAAGGCCACCGCCAAAGAAACCGTGCTGATGGAGAACGAGGCGTTCCGCCTCACCACGCAGCGGCTCACCCAGGCGGACGGCCTGGAGGCGGAAATCACCAAGGAGGGCAACCTGCGCATCCGCTCCCACGGTCAGGAGCGCACGGTCGATATCCCCAAGAAGCTCCCCAAGGGTTGCGCCACCTACCACGGCTCCATCCCCGTCCTTGCTGCCATGTACAACCTGGCCGTCAAGGAGCTGCACGACGACATCAACGCGGACGGCCACATGCTCGCCGGCGCCAACTGGTCCACGGTGTGGACGCGCGATATCGCGTACGCCGTGGCGCTCGGCGCCGCCGTGGCAGCACCGGAGCCCTGCCGCGCAAGCCTGGATTCCCGTGTGAAGCACGGCGTGGTCATGCAGGACACCGGAACCGGCGGCGGCTGGCCCGTCTCCACCGACCGCGTGGCGTGGGCGCTGGGCGTGTGGGCGCTCTTCAAGGTGACGGGCGACCTGGCGTGGCTGGAGCACTGCGCGAACGTGCTGCAGGCCACCCTGGAGCAGGATGCCGCCGTGCTGCCGCCCAACCGCGTGCTGCGCTCCGGCGAGACCTCGTTCATCGACTGGCGCGAGCAGAGCTACCCGGACTGGATGACCCCGGCGGACATCGGGTCGTCGTACGCCTTCGGCACGAACGTGCTGCACTACATCTGCCGCCAAATCCTGGCGCGCATGCTGCACCTGCTGGGCCGCAAGAAGGAGGCCAAGCCCTACGAGGAGCAGGCCGCCGTCCTCGCCACCGCCATCCGCGACAATTTCTGGGACAAGGGCACGCGCCAGTTCGGCATCATGCGCCTGGCCAACGGCTACCACGATGAGCGCACGGATTCCCTGGCCACCGCCCTCGCGGTGCTCTGCGGGCTGCAGAACAAGTACGCGCTGGATGCCCTCACCCGCCTGCCGCGCTCACCCTGGGGCACGCCCGTGTTCGCACCGTTCAAGGTTTCCCAGAGGGATGCCTACCACAACCGCGCCGTGTGGCCCTTCGTGGAGGCGTACGTGATGCTGGCGCACGCGGAGCTGCAGGACACCGCGGGCGCCGGGCGCTCCATGTCGCACCTGCTGCGCGCATGCATGGCATTCGGCACCAACAAGGAAAACTTCAACGCGGTCACCGGCGAGGCCGGCGGCACCATCCTGAACTCGGACCGCCAGCTGTGGAGCGTCTCCGGCATGCTCGGCCTCTTCTACCACGGCATCTTCGGCCTGCAGTACGAGAAGGAGAACCTGGTCATCTCCCCCTGCGTGCCCAAGGAGTACCGCGGCAGCCACTGGCTCACCGGGCTCCACCTCCGCAACATGGTGCTGGATATCCACATCAACGGCTACGGCACGGAAATCGCCTCCGCCATGATCAACGGAAAACCCGGATCACCCGTCATCCCGCTGGCCACGGAGGGCCACGTGCAGGTGGAGCTGGAGCTGCTGCCCAACGGCGACGACGAGGCCTCCGCGCCGCCGCCCGTTGCCATGGACGACCTGGCGGAGCCGGAATGGGATTCCCCCACGCCGGAGATGCTGCGCTGGAAACCCGTGCCCGGCGCCGTCTCCTACTGCGTGTTCCGCAACGGCACCGCACTGGCCTCCACCGCGGATTGCACCCTGCCCGTCTCCTCCACCGCGCCCTGCACGCAATACCAGGTGCAGGCGCGCAACGCCGACACCTTCTCCTGCCTCAGCAGACCTTACGAGGCCACGGCACCCGGCGCCGTGGTCAAGCTCATCCCCTTCCGCATCGGCGAACACGCCGAATTCCCCGTGGAGCACGGACGCGCCTGGCTGGACACACGCCCCTGCACCGCCCACCTGGACTACATGGACACCTACCTGCCCTCCGGCATCTACTCTGTGCGCGTGCGCTACTCCAACGCCACCGCCTCCCTGCGCGATGCCGACACCTGCGCGCTTCGCGAGCTGGAGGTGGACGGCATGCCGCACGGCATCATGGTGCTGCCGCACAACACGGAGACCGGGCAGTGGGAGGACTACACGCTCACCGCGCCCCTCACCGTGCCGCTCACGGAGGGGCGCCACGTGTTCTCCCTGCGCTACACCCCGCGCTGCGTGAACGCCAACGGCTCCACCAACCAATGCATGGTGCAGGAGCTCATTGTCACGCGAATCAAGTAAACCGCGCGCGGTTTATTTCTCCTTGCTTGGCCAGCCGACGGTCTGGTGAAGGATGGCGCGCTCCTCGCCCTTGAGGCCGAGCTCCTTGGTGAGCGCATCCGTGTCGATCAATCCGCGGATGACGGTTGCCATGCCCTTGGAGGTGGCGTACAGATACACGTTCTGGTAGGCGGAGCCCACGTGGCAGCGGCCCCAGGCGTCATCCTTCGCCGTGAAAATCAGGTGCACGGGCGCATCGTTCACAAAGTCCTGCGTGGCGCAGAGCGGGATCAGGTTCTTGTCGTTCACCTTCTCCAGCGTGTTCTTCTGGCCGTCGTACACCCAGGTGCCTTCCTTGGTGAGCACGTAGAGCCCCATGTTCTGGAGGTTGCGCGCGGTGGCGATGGTGCGCTTGCCGTGGGAGTTCGCGCCCCACGCCACCCACAGGATTTCAGAGAGCGTCTGGTCATCCACCGCTTTGTTTTTATCGTAGAAGCGGCCGCTCTGGCGCTGGTCGATTGCCTGCATGAGCGGCATGCCGCCCGTGATGACGGGCTTGGGGAGCTGCTTGACCTCGCCCGCGAGCGCGGGCACCCCCAGAGCCACCAGCCCCGCCGCAAGAATGGATTTCTTCATCATGTTCATACTTGGTATGGTTGCCAGTGGAACACTTTACGCGCAGTGTCCCCGGCGTGTCAAGCAGGAAGAGGCGCAATGCCCCAAAAAGTTATGCGCCGGGGCCGTGGATTTTCAGCAGCAGCAGCTCCGGGCGACAGTTGAAGCGCAGCGGCAGCACGCTGGTGCCCAATCCGCGCGTGACGTATTCCCGCCTGCCGGTCCGCAGGGTGTGTGCGCCGGAGGAACGACAGGTGGGCACGTGCGGATCAATGGAGAAGACGGCACCGATGAACGGTATGCAAACCTGCCCGCCGTGCATGTGGCCGGCAAGGGTGACAAGCGTGTCCCGCGGCGCAAACGCGGTGCCGTAAGGCGTGTGCGACAGCATGATCATCGGCACGCCCGCCTGCGGCTGCGGCACCTTGCCGGGCGTGCGGAAAGTGTACAGGCAGCGGATGCCGCCGATATCCAGCGGCTGGCCGTCCACCGTCAGCCTCTCGCGGTTCCCCTCCATCAAATGCATGCCGATTCCCTGCAGGGCGGCGCGCACTGTTTCGGCGCCGTGTACATAATCGTGGTTGCCCAGCACGGCATAGCACGGCAGTGCGGTGAGCGGTTTCAGGTGTTCCGCGATTTCCCCGGCGGACATGCTGGTTGCAAACCGCGAACCAGGGTGGCTCGCCATGTAGTCGCCCAGCAGCAACACGGCATCCGGTTTCATCGACAACGTACGTTTCACAATGTCGTCAATGTACCCGCCGTCGCCGGGACGCACATGCATGTCTGCCAGCACCGCCAAACGCACCTCCCTGCCCTGCCAGCCGGGTGCCTCGATGGAATATTCGGTCTCCTCAATCCATTCGCGTTCCACAAAAACACTGTATAGGACGAGTACAACAACCAAAATTATTAATGAAAGTAAAACTTTGCATGAAAGTCTTAAACTTTTCCTGATTTTTTGGCTAATCATAGAGAATCAATCGGCAAGCGGTAAAATTCCGCGGATGATGAGGTCCTTCCCCGCCTGGGTGAAGGTGGTGTGTTCCAAATGCAGCTCACGGGCCAGGAAATCGCCGGGAACAACTTGCGCCGCGCCGCCGGAGAGGATGGGCGCGATGTCCTGCACCCATTCGTTCACCAGGCCGCGGTTCAGAAACTCGCGCAGCAGGTTGCCTCCGCACTCCAGCATGAGCGTAATGATGCCGTGTTCGGCGTAAAGCCTTTGCAACATGGCCGGGTAGTCTTCCACGTTCTCCAGCACCAGCGTGCGTGCGCTGTGTTCATCAGTGAAAAGGGTGGCATTCGCGGGCAGGCCGGCGCGGTGGCGGGTCATGACGATGCGCCAGGGCTGTTCCTTGCGCTCAGAAGGCGCTGTAAGGGGCGTTCGGATGGTGAGCGCGGGGTTGTCCCTCCGCACCGTTTCCCCGCCCACCAGGATGGCGTCAGACGCCGCGCGTAGCTGGTGGGCGTGGCGCAGGGCCTCGGGGTCGCTGATCCAGCGTTCGGAGCGGCGCACCATTTTGGCATCGAGCGTGCAGGCCACCTTGGCCACCACCCAGGGACGCCCGTGTTCCGTGGCGAAGAGCCAGGGGCGCAGCACTTCCCGGCAGGCTTCCGCGCATACGCCCCCCTGCACCGCTATGCCGGCGGATTGAAGAAGCGCATCGGCACGGCCGCGGTGGCGGGAATCGGGATCCACCATGCCGTATACCACGCGGGTGATGCCATTCTCAATGACGGCATCTGTACAGGGCGGGGTCTTGCCGTGGCTGGAGCAGGGTTCAAGAGTTACATAAATGGTGGAGCCTGGCAGGTTGCCCCCCTGCCCCCTTGCAATGGCATCGGCAATGGCGCGGCGTTCCGCATGGGCCTCCCCTGCCCTTTCATGCCAGCTCTCGCCAAGGATGCTGCCATCTTTCACGATAACGGCACCCACGGGCGGATTCGGGCTGGTGGTGCCCACGCCCTTGCGCGACAGCTCCACGGCACGCAGCATCCATTCTGTATCCCGTTCCTCCATGGCTTCGCTTCCATTCTACCAGCACCCCGCTCCGTGTAAAGCGGGTGCCCTGTCATTCCCCTTTGATGATAGAGATGAATTTATAGATAAAAATTTCATCGTCATCAGTGCTGTCAGTTTTGTCAGCAACTCTTGCCGACTTCTGAAAATCACCTCGTTACGAAGCCGAAAAACTGTTAGAAACCCTGTGAGCAACCTGATGGAAAAAGTCGGTTCCACTTGCTGACAACGTTATCTACGGCTTGTTGACAGCTTGCTGACACCGCGCTGTCTATAAGTTATCTAACCTATTGAAGCTCTATTTGTTATCGTCTTCACCGGAAATGAAACGGTGAAAGAACACGAAGGGTGCCATCACCGGGATGGCAACGTTGTAGACCACCGAAACCGGGAGGTCGATAACGATGAAATCGAGGCCGGAAAGCATCTTGCCGACGACTGGTGTGCTTTCAGGCGTGCGCTTGGTGGTCTTGGCCACGCTCTTGCCCGTATTGGCCTGCACCTGGGCCAGGATGGCGTGCTTGGAAGCGCCGCGCGGCAGGGATGTAATGGGTTCCTGCTTCATGGCGTCCACTTCCTCCATGAGGGATTCAAGCGTGTAGTAGCCGTCGCTGCGCAACAGCACATGCGCGGTCTGGGAGGAAATGCGGTGGTACTGCATGCCCTCCTTGACCTTGACGGTGCGGTAGGTCGGATTGGGGTCGGTGTCCAGGAAGATGGTGTCGTGGAGCACGGGATAGTGCAGGCGCAAGATTTCCGGCTGCACGGCTATGTACCAGGCGCCGCCGCAGGAGTACAGCTGCAGGGGTTCCACCACGCGGTAGCCCTCGTTTTCATGGAAGGCTTCCGCTATGTTCTTGTGCGTTTGAACGTACGCGCAGGAGCTCAGGCACAGGGCTGCTGCCAGCAGGCTTGTTGTCAGTTTTTTCACGCCCTATATTCTACAGCCCCCCTGCCCTGCCGTCAAGGATTCACTGCGCGTGTAAACCGGGCTATTTTGTTCCACGTGGAACAATCGTGTGCGGGGGAACCACCGGCGGCAGGAATCTGCCCAGCGCATCCGGCAAAGGCTCAATGTTGGCAAACCAGGTGTTGTCGGTATCGCGGTACAGGTGTGTTTGGGCGGCGGCGATGGCCATGGCACAGGCATACTTGGCGCGCTGCAGAACCACGGCGTTCAGATCCTGCCGGCGTGGTGCGTCCACCAGGTGCTTGAGGTGCAGTTTGGCGGTGGCAATGAGCGCCTCTGCCTCAAACTTGTTGTTGGTGCAGCGGGCTTGGAGCGCGTTGTCCAGGCAATGCACGTACTCTTGATAAAGGGCGTCATGTTCACCGGCTGCCTGAACGGCTGCCTTGATACTACTGCCGGTGATGTTGGGCTCCAGAATGAGCGAGCGCAGCGGCAGTGTGCATACTTCCCACTGGTGCAGTATGGCGGCTTCCGCGGAATAGGCCGGGAGTTTCTCCGCATTCATGGCACGGCGGAGTGCCAGTGCCTCTTTGATGCGGCCGGCCGACAGCAAGGCGGTGGCTTCGCCGAGTCCGGCCGCCAGGTAGGTGTAGCTGCCGGTTTCGTCCATGGATTTCATATCCTGCCGCGCCAGGCGGCGTGCCACGTGGAAATGGGCGCAGCTCTGCGTATGGTATCCGCGCTTGAGCAGGAGCTTGCCATACAGGAGTTCAGCCTGGGCGGAATCGTGCAGTAGGATAGCCGCCGCCTGGGCGCAATGCAGCGCGCGGTCGGATACCTCTTCGCCGGTTTCTTCAACGGCGGCGCGCAGATACAGCAGCATGACCTCACTGGGATGCGCCTGCAATGCCGCATCCGCCAGCTGAACGGCTTCATCGGCCTTTCCGGCCAGGTGCAGGAGCGAGACGGCCCAGCAGGTGGCGGCGATATCATTGCGGTGGTGTTCCGCCTGGCTGCGGAAATCCTCCGCGGCGCCGTTGACTTCGTTGCATGCCAGCTTCAGCAGCGTGTTCAGGAAAAACGCCTCGGCCGGCGTGGGTGTGTAGTTCGCCAGCTGGCTTTGCAGGGATTCCAAGCGCTCACGGTAATCATCAGTATCGCGCTCCAGCAGGATGAGCCCGCACTGCGCCAGCGCGCATGATTCATCCGCCTCTAACGCCTGCCGGAAATGCCGGGTGGCGCTTTCACGGTAGCCCATGAGGGTGTCCTGCAACCCCAGGTTGCATTCCAGCGCGGCTTGTTCGCTCTCTCCGGCCAGCACAATGGGGTTGCAGGGTTCTGCGGCGGCGGCCACCCATACCAGGGAGGCTGCCGCCATGAGCGATTGTTCCACGTGGAACATTTTTGCCTGGGTTGGGGCAGGGGGTTACATGCGGTCCGGCATGGTGATACCGAAGAGGCCCATGCCTTGCTTGAGCACGCGGGAGGTGAGCTCGCAGAGGGCGAGTCGCGTGGCGCGTGTTTCGCCTTCGCTGCGCAGCACGGGGCATGCCTCGTAGAAGCTGTGGAATGCCTTGGCGAGCTCGTATAGGTAGGCGGCCAGCAGGTTGGGCTTGCAGTCGTCCAGCGTGGCGGGCACCACTTCCGCGTAGCGCACCAGCAGGCGCGCCAGCGTCAGCTCGGCGGGCTCGCTCAGCGTCAGCGTTTCCGGCGCGGTGAATTCCCCGTCGATTTTGCGGAAGATGGAGCGCACGCGCACGTAGGAGTTCTGGAGGTAGGGTGCGGTGTCGCCGGTGAGGGCGAGCATCTTGTCCCAGTCGAAGATGTAGTCGCTCAGGCGGTTCTGGGAGAGCTCTGCGAACTTGATGGCACCCACGCCCACGGCCTGCGCCACGGCGGCTTTCTCGTCCGCCGGCATGTCCGGGCTCTTTTCTTCCACCACCTTGGTGGCGCGCTCGATGGCTTCGTCGATGACGTCTTGGAGGCTCACGGTGTCGCCGCTGCGGGTCTTGAAGGGCCGGCGGTCCTTGCCGAGGATGGAGCCGAAGGCAACGTGGCGGAAATCACCGCTGATGCCGCGCATGCGCTCGATGTCGAAGATTTGCTTGAAGTGTTTTTCTTGTGGCGCGCCCACGACGTACCAGATGGCATCCGCCTTGAAGTTTTCCGTGCGGTAGTCCAGCGTGGCCAGGTCCGTGGTGGCGTACAGGAATCCGCCGTCCGCCTTGCGGATGATGGCGGGCACGGGCACCCACTCGCCGTCCTTCTGCACCAGGAAGGGGTCTTCCTGCGGCTTGTGGTAGCCGTCCGAGAACACGCAGATGGCACCATCGCTCTCGCGGGCGATGCCGTTCGCCACCAGCTTGTCCACCAGCGGGCCCAGGGCGTCGTTGTACGCGCTCTCGCCCAGCCAGTAGTCGAAGTGGATGTCAAGCTGGTCGTAGATTTTCTGCAGGCCGGTCTTGGTGACGGCGATGCACTTGTTCCAGATGGAAAGATTTTCCTCGTCGCCGCCCTGGAGTTTCACCAGCTCGGCCTTGCAGAGGGGCAGGAGGGTTTCGTCCTCCTTGCATTTCAGGTTCACCTGCTTGTAGACGTCCAGCAGGGCGTCGATGGGGTTCTTTTCCAGATCCGTCTGGTCCAGGATGTTTTTCCAGCCCCAGAGGATCATGCCGAACTGCGTGCCCCAGTCGCCGATGTGGTTGTCGGATATCACGGTGTGGCCGAGGAAGCGCGCGAGGCGCGCCAGGGTGTCGCCGATGATGGTGGAGCGGATGTGGCCCACGTGCATGGGCTTGGCCACGTTCGGGGCCGAGAAGTCGATGACGATGGTCTTGGGCTGCGCCGCCTTGGCCACGCCCAGGCGCTCGTCGTGCAGCATCTGCCCGGCACGGGCGGCCAGGCATTCTGGGTGGATGCGGAAGTTGATGAACCCGGGGCCGGCTATCTCCGTGGACGCCAGCGAGCTGTCCATGGCCTCCATCACCTTGCCGGCAAGTTCGCGCGGGTTCATCCCCACGCGCTTCGCCAGCATCATGGCCGCATTGCTCTGGTAGTCGCCGTAGCGCGCATCCTGCGCCACGCTCACCGCAGGTACGGTGAATTCAGAGGGCAGGGCATCGCCCAGCACTTCCTTCAAGGCGCTGGCCAGCTGTTCCGTCAGTTCGTTCGGTATCGTCATGTCGCCGACGTTATACACGCACGCGCGCGAATTTTCAAGCCATATATAAGCCAAGCCCCCGAATGTTCCACGTGGAACATTCGGGGGCGGAAGGGGTTGGCCGCCGGTGCCGTCAGTGGTATGAGAGCCGCGTTCCCTGAATGACAGGTGGGTGCGAGGACGGGGATTCTCGGTTGAGTCCGTCTCACGGACGGAACATATCCCCCCGTACCGTTGGCCCCTTAACTAATGATAACAGTCCGGGCTTGTATGACCACGCGTCACGAGCACGGCAGCCGCTTTGCTTATACCACAGGGCAGGGCAGGGGGCAAGTGTTTTATCAGGCGTGGTTTCTAATAGTTGGGCGTGGTGGGAAAATTGAGGATTAGGATTAGAATTAGGATTAGGAATTTGTTTGTGTGCGGGCGTGGTGTGCGGGGATCACCGGCTCAGAATCTGAAGCCCACGCCTGTGCGTATGCCGTGGTAGTGCTGGCGCTTGGCGGTTATGTCGCCGTATTCGCTGCGCAGTTTGCATTTGGCGGTGTTGCCGCTGAACTGGTAGGCGGCAAACACGTTCATGGTGGGTGTGACGGCATAGCTGAGCCCCAGCTCCGCGGAATAGGCGAACCCCCAGGCGGAATCATGCACACCGAGCAACCGCGTATCCTCCACGTATAGGCCGAGCTTGTTGCTGGCGTTGGCAATGCCGGCGTTCACCCCGGCGTACAGGGAAAGGTCTCTGGTGAGCCCGCAGGTGTAGCGGTAGCCCGGCATGAAGTTGAAGGTGTGGATGCGCGTCTTGGTCCAGAAGT
>JAKSOU010000004.1 GCA_024405435.1 Akkermansia sp.
CCAAGAAGCCTGTGGCCAAGAAGCCTGTGGCCAAGAAGCCTGTGGCCAAGAAGCCCGTGGCCAAGAAGCCCGTGGTCAAGAAGCCCGTGGTCAAGAAGCCAGAGGTCAAGAAGCCAGAGGTCAAGAAGCCCGTGGTCAAGAAGCCCGTGGTCAAGAAGCCCGTGGTCAAGAAGCCAGAGGTCAAGAAGCCAGAGGTCAAGAAGCCAGAGGTCAAGAAGCCCGCATCGAAGGCTCCCTCCAAGCCGACCACGAAGCCCGTTTCCCAGAAGCAGGCGGCGGTGCAGGCTGTGCCCACCCCGGCACCCGCCCCGCGCAAGCGCCCCGGCCGCGCCAAGCTCGACAAGGGGGAGCGCCCCATTTACAAGGTGACCGCCAAGCAGCTGCAGGAATACTTCCCCGACGACAACACGCTCAAGACCGCCTTCAAGGCACTCCTTCTCATCGCCAAGAGGAACAAGGGTTACGTGCGCTACGAGGATATCGCCAACTCCCTGCCGCCGGACATGGCGGAGGATGACGACATGCCCCGCCTGTTCGAGCACCTGCACGAGCAGCGTATCGAGGTGAAGGACGGCGAGGAGCCCTCCGGCCACGATTTCGCCCTGGATTCCCCGGAGGCCCAGGAGCGCGTGAAGGAACTCATCCGCCAGGCACAGGAGCAGGGCAACTACCTCACCTACGACGACATCAACGACATGCTGCCGCAGAGCCTGCTGGAGGCCGGCGACATGGACGACGTCATCTCCCGCCTGCGCGGCATGGGCATCGACATCATCGATGCCGCGGAGGTGGACTCGTACCGCGAGCGCCAGCGCCTGAGCAACGGCGACGACGAGACGGACGCGGAGAAACTGGACGCCAAGATGGATATCCTGGACGACCCTGTGCGCATGTACCTGAAGCAGATGGGGCTCAAGGAGCTGCTCTCCCGCGAGAAGGAGGTGGAAATCTCCCGCCGCATCGACCAGGCGGAAGGCTCCCTGCTGGAGAACCTGCACCAGTTCGGCGTGGTGGCAAACTACTACTGCGACGTGGCGGCCCGCATCCGCGCCAACAAGGAGCGGTTTGACCGCGTGGTGTCCGACAAGACCATCGACCGCCGCGAGAAGTACACGGAGGAGCTGCCCCCGCTCATCAACAAGGTGCAGGCCAAGCGCGAATCCGTGAAGCGCCTCTACAAGCACCTGAGCGATGCCCGCCGCCGCAAGCGCGGCGTGGCCGCCGCACAGGCCGCATTCGAGGAGGCCCGCAAGGAGCTCGTGGCTCTCTACCCCCAGTTCTGCTTCAAGGGCAAGGTCTTCGAGGACTTCGTCAACAAGCTCAAGGAAACCCGCACCATGGTGGTCAAGCTCCAGAAACAGCTGGAGAAGAACCCCAGGAACTCCCAGGCCAAGGATGCCCTGGCCGAGTACGAGATGGACCTCTGGATGACCATGGACGATTTCAAGCGCAGCTCCAAGCTCATGCGCCAGAGCATGCGGGAGGCCCAGGAGGCCAAGAAGGAGATGATTGAGGCCAATCTGCGCCTGGTGATCTCCATTGCCAAGAAATACACCAACCGCGGGCTCGCGTTCCTGGATTTGATCCAGGAGGGCAACATGGGGTTGATGAAGGCGGTGGAGAAGTTCGAGTACCGCCGCGGCTACAAGTTCTCCACCTACGCCACCTGGTGGATCCGCCAGGCCATCACCCGCTCCATTGCGGACCAGGCGCGCACCATCCGCATCCCCGTGCACATGATCGAGACCATCAACAAGCTCATGCGCGTGCAGAAGGGCCTGGTGCAGAGCCTGGGCCGCGAACCCACGCCGGAAGAACTCGCGGCCGAGATCGGTTACACCGTGGAGAAGGTGCGCAATGTCCTCAAGATGGCCCAGCAGCCCATCTCCATGCAGCAGCCCGTTGGTGATTCCGACGACACCTCGTTCGGCGATTTCCTGGAGGACAAGAGCGCGGAGAACCCCATGGACGGGGCATCCTACAACTCCCTGCGCGACAAGATAGCGGATGTGCTCAACACGCTCAACTCCCGCGAGCGCGCCGTCATCGAGCAGCGTTTCGGGCTGAAGGACGGCACCCCGCGCACCCTGGAGGAGGTGGGCCGCCAGTTCAACGTGACCCGCGAGCGTATCCGCCAGATTGAGGCCAAGGCCCTGCGCAAGCTCAGGCACCCAACGCGCATCAGCAAGATCACCGGCTACCTGCCGGATTCCGCGGAGGGCTGACCTGTCTCCCCCGCACGCTTTCCCAGGCGCTCTCCCCAAACGCGGGGCGGGCGCCTTTTTTTGCCATTTTTTTTGTGAAATCCGCGCTTTTTGGGGTGACTTCCCGCGCGCGGTGTGGTATAGTACCCGCAAAAGCATGAGAAAAGCGATTAATCGCCTTGCGGCCCTTTCTTTGGCAGTCCCGGTGGTCCTGTCCGGCGTTCCTGCGGCCTCTGCGCAGGATGACCCCGGCAGTATCGTCACGCGGGAGAGTTCGCGCCGGCAGCTCCAGCTGCAGGACGCCATGTTGCAGGTGCAGGAGGCCCGCCAGGCCTACAGGAGCAAGCGCTACACGGAGGCTGAGGAGCACTACCGCAGCGCCCTGGCCGTCATCCCCAAGGTTGATGCCACCGCCCAGCACGTGCAGTTCATCAAGGACAGCCTGTCCGACGCCCTTATCGCCAAGGCCATCGACTACCGCTCCGTGGGCCGCACGGACGAGGCGCTCGCCTTCCTCAAGGAGGCCGTGGAGCTCTCCCCCTCCAACAAGCGCGCCAAGGGTGAGCTGGCCATGACCGCCGACCCCCAGCGCAACAACCCCGCACTCTCCCCCCAGCACGTGGGCAACGTGGAGGAGGTGGAGCGCCTCCTCACCCTCGCTTATGGCTACCTGGACCTCGGCAGGTACGACGAGGCCGAGCAGACCTTCCGCCAGGTGGCGAGGCACGATGCCTACAACACCGCCGCACAGCGCGGTATTGAGGCCGTCAACAAGTACCGCTCGCGCTACAGCAAGTCCTCCCGCGACCAGGCACGCGCCAAGGCCCTGGAGGATGTGGACGCCACGTGGGACGACGAGAACCTGGAGACCGGCATGGCCCCCAAGCCGCTGGACGAGCCGACGGGCGATTCCGTATCCGCGGAGGTGAACGGCGGGCTCATCGTGGAGGACGCGGTGGAGGAAACGCGCGTATCCCACATGCTGGACGACATCCGCCTGCCGCACATGGTGTTCGACGAGGCCAGCGTGCTGGACGTGGTGGACGCGCTGCAGGCGCAGGTGACGCGCTACGAGCGCGAGAACCCCACCGGCTCCCGCCATTTGAACATCTCCACGGATTTCGGCCCCGTGGACTCCCCCGGCTACACCGCCATCATGGAGAAGCACGTCACCCTCAACCTGAGCGATGTGACGCTGCGCGAGATGCTGGACCTGCTCTCCCGCCAGCTGGGGCTTTCGTACTACCTGACGCCGCTGGGCGTGGAGGTGGCGTACTCCGGGCGTGATTTCGGCCCCATGGTGGAGCGCGTGTACTCCGTGCCGCCGCACTTCTTCGACCAGGAGGAGAACGAGGGGGACGAGACGAGCGAGGACGACTTCACCAGCGGCACCTCACGCGTGGTGGTGAAGCGCATGAACCCCGTGAAGGTGCTCAAGGACATGGGCATCTCCTTCCCGGACGGCTCCAACGCCCGCTACGATTCCAACAACCGCCGCCTCACCGTGCGCAACACCGTGCACAACCAGGAGGAGATTGAAAACCTCATCGCCACCCCGCTCAAGACCAACAGCAACTCCGTGGTCCTCAGCGTGATCGCCGCAGAGGTGAGCGAGACCGACCTCAAGGAGCTCGGCTTCGAGTGGCTCGTCAACATGAACGTCTCCCCCAAGGGCAACTCCATCCTCAGCGGCGGCGGCGTGGACACGCTTGCACAGGCTGCCGGCCTGCCCATGGCCTCCGTGGAGGGCGGCGACCCCAACATTCCTGAAATCGGCGGCCTGCGCTCCGGCGAGGGCGCCATCTCCACCTCCAGCATGGACCGCCTCATCTCCCGCGGCAGCACCTCCGCCTTCGCCGCCGCCATGACCGACCAGCCCAAGGCTCCCGGCATCATGACCGTGCGCGGCGTCTGGGGCGCCGGTGACGTGGCCGTCATCATGCGCGGCCTGGACCAGAAGAAGGGTGCGGACGTGATGGAGAACCCGCGCATGATCTTCACCCCCGGCATGGAGGAGCAGGTGGTGTTCGCCAATGTGCGCGAGCTCTACTACCCGGAATCCTACGAGGCCCCGCAAATCAGCTCCTCCACCGGCGGTGGCGGCGGCACCAACGCCACGGGTGGCCGGAACATGGGCATGCAGTCCACCGTTGCCACGGCCTCCCACCCGGAGAGCTTCCTGCGCTTCGGCATGACCGAGGACGCCGTGGGCGGCGTGGGCTCCATCCTCCAGGTCCACAGCGCGGAGGTTTCCGAGGACGGCCAGTTCATCACCATCGCACTCACCGTCACCGTCAATGATTTCGAGGGCTTCGTCAACTGGGGCTCCCCAATTGACTCCTACCTCTGGGGCCCCGGCGTAGGCGTGAACGCCAACGGCAACGCCAACCGCAACCTCACCAAGGTGCGCCTTACGGAGAACAGGATCCTGCAGCCCATCTTCAAGCGCCGCATGGAGAACACCAAGATCACCCTGGCCCCAGGCTCCGTGGTGGTCATCGGCGGTTTGCAGGAATCCAAGATGGTGCGCTTCGAGGACAAGCTGCCCATCCTGGGAGACCTGCCGCTCGTGGGGCGCTTCTTCCGTTCGGAAGGCCAGGAGAGCACACGCAAGGCGCTCATCTTCTTCGCCAAGGTGGATGTGGTGGATCCCACCGGCAAGGACCCCAACACCGGAAGGCATCCCGGTTCCTTCTTCGATGCCCAGAACTAACCCTTTCCCATCATGGCACAGCACAAGGACGACAAGTACGCAGACGAACCGACGCAGGTTCGCAGCATCATCAAGCAGCTCAACAACGACAAGCCCTCCAAGGTCAAATCCAAAGAGGTCGTCATTCGGGCGGACGGCACCAAGGTCGTCCGCGTCACCAAGAAGCGCAGGGTGATGCTTTCCGAATCCGACAAGAAGCGCAAGGGGCGCAAGCAGTTCCTGCTGGTGCTGCTGGCTATCTTCCTGCTCTCTGTGGTGGGGCTGGGCGTCTTCTTTGTCCGCATGGCGAGCATGACGGGAGAATCCTACGTGAACAAGCAGGCCGCGGAGCTGAAGGAGGTTTGGGGCGCAAGCGATATGCGCGTGGTGGGCAGCGGCGTGAGCGGAAACGGCTTCCACCTGGATTCCCTGGTGGTCACCTTCCCGGAATCCTCCATGGTGGAGCGCGTGGAAATCAACGGCATTGAGGCGGAGCTGGATTCCTCCACCTTCTTCTCCGGCCACCTCACAGGCGACCTCATCCGCGCCAAGCGGATATTCATCCGCATGCGCGAGGGTGCCAAGAACCTTTCCTTCCCCCTCCGCCACGGGGACGACCTGTGGTTCTTCCGCCGCGTGGAGTGCGCCGATTTCAACCTCTGCTTCGGGGAAGGGGAGAACTCCCCCGTTTCCATTGAGCACAGCTACGCCTACATGTACTACCCCGACAACGCCTACCGCGACGAGTGCGTGTTCTGCCTGAAGGACGGCGTGGTCAAGATGTCCGGCTGGAAGAAAATCCATATCACCAACGGCAAGTTCAACGTTTCCAAGGTGGCTATCGAGGATTTCGCGCTGGAGGGCACCACGGACGCCGTGGGCGCCGGCAACACCATGGAATCTGCCGTCACCAGGCTCGCCATCTACGGCAGCATCCTGGACCAGGCTCCCCTGGCGGGCCCGTACACCTTTGATTCCGACAACATGCCGCTGACGGAGTTCACCGATGGCCGTTTCCAGTTCTTCATGGCGGCCAAGACGCGCTCCGTTCCGCAGGCCAAGGAGAAGTCCAAGGCTCTTGTCACGCTGCCTTTCAACCACAACAAACCCCAGTTCCGCGGCGATTTCCCCGTCAAGCAGCTCAGCATCATGGAAATCCCCGCCGTCTTCAAGCTCATTGAGCATATCGAGCCGGTGCGCCGCAAGACCTACACCCCGCCCACCATTCACGAGGCCCTGATTCAGCTGGACCACGTGGACGATTCCATCATCGCCCGCATCGAGGAAGGCCAGGCCGTGGAGCGCGACACCATTGAAATCCGCTGCGACCTCAGCGTGGATGATGTCAACCAGCTCAAGGGCACCATGTCCTTCGGCCTGCCGGCGGTGCTCACCCATGCGGAGTATCCGGACGGCATGGCGGACCCCATCCTGCAGGAGACGGACGGTATGGCGTGGCTCACCGCCCAGGTGAGCGGCCCCGCCAACCACCCGCAGGATGACAGCGACATCCTGGAGGCCCGCGCGGCGGAGGCCCGCAAGAGCCGCCCCGAACGGATTCCCTTCGAGCGTATCGACGTGGACCGCCTGGCCGAGAGGATGCGCCAGGCCACAGAGGAGCGCGACGTGCGCCCGCAGCCGGAGAACAACAAGGATTTTGACCTGGACAAGCGCAACCGCGACAACCCCTTTGGGTCCGGGGCGGATGAGAAGCAGAAGGCCCCGACCATAGACGATTCCGCGAGTGACATTTTCAACAACGAGGTCTCTCCGTTCTAAGGCATAGCCGCCGGCCCCGTAGATGGACAATCGGGATACAGAACTGCGCAGCGCGTGGTGGTCGCGCCTGGCGGGGCATCTCCTCTGGCTTGTGGCGATACCCTGGTGCATGAGCCTGCGCAAGCGCTTTGTGGCATCGGAGGCGGAGCGTGCGCGGACCCCCGGCACGGAACCCGTGATTGCGGCCTTTTGGCACAACCGCATCTTTGTAACGGCGCATTTCCACCGCTACGTGATCAGGCAGCGCGTGCCCATGTGCCTGCTCAGCAGCGCCAGTAAGGATGGCGCCATGATGGAAACTTTCGTCGACCACTACGGCATCCGCGTGGTGCGCGGCTCAAGCCGCCGCCGCGGCATTGCCGCCTTCAAGGGCCTGCTCCGCGCCGCGCGCGAGGGATGCAGCGTCAGCATCACCACGGACGGCCCCAAGGGGCCCGTCTACAAATCCCACCCGGGCGTGGTGAAGCTGGCCTCCCTCACCGGGCTGCCCATTGTGCCCGTGAGCGTGGATATGCCGTGCTGCTGGCGCGCCAGGAAGGCGTGGGACAAGTTCGCCGTGCCCCTGCCGTTCTCCAAGGTGACCCTCTTCTGGGGCGACCGCATCACCGTGCCCGCCGATGCCTCCGACGAGGTGCTGGCGGAATACGCGCAGCGCCTGGACGCCGCCATGAGCCACGGCCTCCCGGACTTTGAACCCATTGATGATTTTATCCAACAACAAAGACATGACACCGACACTGATTGACGGAAAGGAAGTGGCCAACCGCGTGCGCGAGGGCCTGAAAGCCGAGATTGCAGAGCTCACCGCCGCCGGGCACACCCCGGGGCTGGCCGTGGTGCTGGTGGGGGAGGACCCCGCCTCGCAG
Source organism: Akkermansia sp. (assembly GCA_024405435.1). Lineage (GTDB taxonomy): Bacteria > Verrucomicrobiota > Verrucomicrobiia > Verrucomicrobiales > Akkermansiaceae > Akkermansia. The sequence goes on from JAKSOU010000004.1 coordinate 7,542, forward strand.
GTCTACGTGGGCTCCAAGGTCAAGGCCTGCGCAGAGCTCGGCCTCTACTCCCAGAAGTGGGCGCTCCCCACGGAAACCACCCAGCAGGAGCTCGTGGAGCTCATTCACAAGCTCAACGCGGACGACCGCATCCACGGCATCCTGGTGCAGAGCCCGCCCCCGCCGCATATCGACGAGGAGGCCGTCATCCTCAACATCGACCCCCGCAAGGATGTGGACGGCTTTCACCCCGCGAACGTGGCCAAGCTGGTGCTGGAGGACGAGGAGGGCTTTGTTCCCTGCACGCCGCTGGGCTGCATGGAGCTGCTCAAGGCGTACGGCATAGAGACCGCCGGCAAGCACGCCGTGGTGGTGGGCCGCAGCATGATTGTGGGCAAGCCCATGGCCAACCTACTGGTGGCCAAGAAGGCGAACGCCACCGTCACCATCGCCCATTCCCGCACCAAGGATTTGCCGGGCCTCTGCCGCACCGCGGACATCATCGTGGCCGCCGTCGGACGCCCGGAGATGATCAAGGCCGATTTCGTGAAGGAGGGCGCCGTGGTCCTTGATGTGGGCATCAACCGCATCCCGGACGCCACGCGCCCGCGCGGGTACCGCATCGTGGGCGATGTGGACTTCGCGGCCGTGAAGGACCGCTGCTCCTACATCACCCCCGTGCCCGGCGGCGTGGGCCCCATGACCATCGCCATGCTCATGGCCAACACGGTGAAGGCCTGCCGCCAGCTCACCCGCTGAACCATGCGCGCCCTTTCCACAGCCCTTGCCCTGCATGCCGCCCTCATGCTGGCGGCTTGCACGGGCGTGGACGGCCACGCCAAGGTCACCCTCAACACCCCGCCCCAGCTCTCCGGCCAAAACGCGCAGGCCGTGGCCGCCTACTACAACAGCCCGGAATTCAAGCTGCGGTATGAGGATCCCCGCGTGCCGGACGACTACGACGAATTCAAGCGCGTCTCCATCTACCCCCTCACCTACAAGGTCTGGAAAAGTTCCGCCCTCATGAAGGCCGCCGGCCCCCGCCGCGTCCTCATCGATTTGCAGCTCCAGCGCGGCTTCCTCTACGTGAACGATGAAATCGCCATGGATTTCCCCGTCTGCTCCGGAAAGGAGGACGGCACGCCCCGCGGCTCCTACACCGTGCTGGAAAAGCAGGTCCACCACGTCTCCAACCTCTACGGCGTCTCCATGCCCTACTTCATGCGCCTCTCCAATGACGGCATCGGCATGCACGTCGGCTATGTCGGCCGCGAACCCCTCTCCCACGGCTGCATCCGCATCCCGCGCAACGCCTGCGTGCCCCTCTACAACAACATCCCCAACGGCACCCCCGTGGATGTGCAGTGAACGGTTGGAAAAAACACTCGCCAGATGGGCGGTCTTGTGATAAGAGGAGAATATGCACAAGGCATTATTTGTTTTGCTGGCGTGCCTGGTGACGCTGGCCACGGCGTTCGGGCTGGACTACTCCGCGGATGAGCTGTGGGTGTTCCGCGAGAATGAAAAGCCCACGGCGGAGAAGCCGGTGGACGTGTTCTTCCTCTGCCCCACGGTGTCCATGGGGAGCGAGCAGAACATGGATGTGAAGAGCACCGCCTCCCGCTTCATCTTCAAGCGCAGCGTGAGCGGGCAGAAGGGTATCTATTCCGATGCCGCGCGCTTCTTCGCCCCCTACTACCGCCAGAAGACCATGGCGCACTACATGGACCCCAAGGCGCAGGAGGTGGCCTACGGCGACGCCAGGGACGCCTTCCTGTACTTCCTGGAGCATGAGAGCCAGGGACGCCCGTTCATCATCGCGGGCTTCAGCCAGGGCAGCGAGCACGCGCTGCACCTCATCAAGGATGTGCTGGCGGATCCCAAGATAGCCAAGCGCATGGTGGCCGCGTACCTCATCGGCTGGTGCATCACGGAGCGCGACACCGCCGCAGCCCCGCAGCTCAAGCCCGCCCAGGGGGAGAAGGACACCGGCGTGTTCGTCTCCTGGAACACGGAGGCGCCGGACGTGACGGCGTCCGCCCTGGTGCCGCGCGGCGCGCGCTCGCTGTGCATCAACCCGCTCAACTGGAAGACGGACGCCACGCCCGCGCCCGCCGAGCTCAACAAGGGCGCCCAGGTGGACAGCATGCTGGGCGGCGGCAAGAGCAAGCCGCACTACTGCGGCGCCGTCATCAACACCAAGCGCGGCACCGTGAACCCCGTCTTCCCGAAGGGCACCTCCGCCCCGAGCGGTGCGGGCATCATGGGCCGCGGCGTCTACCACGCGTACGATCCCTTCTTCTTCTATGAGAACCTGCGCGAGAACGTGCAGACCCGCATCCACGCCTACACTTCCAATCACTCCAAGAAATCATGAAAAAGGCATTTGGCATATTGCTGGCATGCCTCCTGGCGCTGGGAACGGCGCGGGGGCTGGACTATTCCGACAACGAGATGTGGGTGTACCGCGAAAACGGAACACCCGCGCCCGACAAGCCGGTGGACGTGTTTTTCCTCAGCCCCACCGTGGGCATGGGGAACGTGGTGAACCTGGATGTGAAGGATCCCGCATCCCGCGCCAACACCAAGCGCGCCGTGGATGCAGAGAAGGGCATCTATGCCGATGCCGCGCGCTTCTTCTCCCCCTACTACCGCATGAAATCCATGCCCCAGCGCCTGGACCCCAAGGCCCAGGAGGTGACGTACTCCGACGTGAAGGCCGCGTTCCTGCACTATCTGGAGCACGACAACCAGGGCCGCCCGTTCATCATTGCGGGCTTCAGCCAGGGCAGCCAGCAGGCCATGTTCCTCATCCAGGACGTGCTGTCGGACCCCAAGATCGCCGGGCGCATGGTGGCGGCGTACCTCATCGGCCTGAGCGTCACGGAAAGGGAGACCGCCGGGCATCCGCAGCTCAAGCCCGCGCAGGGGGAGAGCGACACCGGGGTGTTCGTCTCTTGGAACACGGAATCCGCGGACACGAAGGGTTCCATGCTGGTTCCCCCCGACACGCTCTCCCTGTGCATCAACCCGCTGAACTGGAAGACGGATGCCACGCCCGCGCCGCCGGAGCTGAACGAGGGCGCGCGCATGGACCTCGGGCCGCGCGGCAAGCTGCAGCCGCACTACTGCGGCGCGGTCATCAACCCCAAGCGCGGAACGGTGAACCCCGTCTTCACCGCGGAGCATCCCGCCCCGCCCCACCTGCACGGCGGCTCCTACCACGGGATGGATCCCTGCTTCTTCTACGAGAACCACCGCCGCAACGTGCAGACCCGCATCCGCGCCTACACCGCCAAACACTCCAAGCGCCGGTGACCCGCCCGCCCGGCGCCTATCGCGTGCGCCACTGGCAGAGCTGGCGCGGGAAAAGGCATTCCGCGCAGGGTTGCGCGGCGCAGAAATCCGCGTCTATCTGCAGCAGCGCCTGGTGGGCGTAGCTCAGGGAGAGCAGGGAGGCAAGGTCCGCGCGCTCGCCGAAAAGGCGCTGCGCGGTGCGCGCGATGCGTGATGCCGGGGCGCCGCCGGGCAGCGCCAGGTAGGTTTGCCACGCGGCGGGGGAATCATCCTGCGCGTAGACGTGGTTGATGAGGAAATCCGTGATGCGCTGCCGGCCCACCAATGCGGATTTGCGGGGCATGGGGGCGGAGGGCAGGGAGCAGTGGGTATCCCAGTACGGGTGGGAGATGCCGCCCAGGGCCTTGGCCAGCAGCTTGGCGCGCGCGGCGTTCAGGTTGGGCTCTATCTGCGTCCAGCGCATGGCGCTTTCCGCCAGCGCGGCCACGCGGCGCTGCGGGTGGTTGAGCGGGCGCACGGGAGAGAGCACCCACGGCAGGTTGTGCGGGTCCGCAAGCTCGAACCGCTCCCGCAGTTCCCACCAGGAATCCCACACGCGGCGGTGGTACGCCCGCGCATCCGCCGAGCAGCGCGCCGGAAGCACCGGCACCAGGAATCCCGCCGTGCCGAACAGGATGGATTCCGCCTGTTTTCCCAGCTGCGCCAGCGGCGCGCGCCGCGCCAGCATCTGCATAGCCACCTTGTTGGCGGAATAGCCCAGCGTTTCCGCCCAGGCCTCGAACCAAGCCTGGCGCAGCCCCAGGTGCTCCGCCTTGGCGCGGAAGAGGTGCCGCTTGTTCTCCAGGCGGTGCGCGGCCGCCGCCTGCAGCAGGCCCGCAATCTCTGCCGCGTCCATGGTGCGCAGCGGCTCGCGGCAGCGCTCCGTCTCAAAGTCGTTCGCCTTGCGCGGCAGTCCTGCGGCGCGCTGCCACACCTCCTGCGGCACGGTGAGGACGGGCACCTCCCGGTGCAGGGAGTTGCGTGTGTACCAGCCGGCGGGCGGCTCCTTGAACACCACGTGCAGCATCACCCTGTTGAACCCGGGATTGGCGCCGTGGCCGTGGTGTTCCCAGTCCTGCGCGGTGGGGTCCAGCTCAATGTCGCCGCGGTGGCGCACGCCGTCCAGCTCCATCTCCGCGTTCAGGAAATCCGGGCCGGCGCAGCGGTTCCACTCGCCGAAATCCAGTATGCGCACGGTGCCGTGCCCGCGCGTCTCCCCGCCCGTGCCCAGCATGCCCGCGCTCCACAGCGCCTGAAGCTCCATCTCCGGCACCTTCGCCGCAGGCTCCACGTCCTCCCCGGCCGCCATGGCGGGAAACACGCTGCGCAGCAAATCGCCGTAGGCGGCTGCAGCCCTCTGTCGGTCCGCGGGCATGGCGTGCAGCTTACTTGTCCTCTTTGCGGTCCAGGCCCTCCTGCAGGGTCTCGCAAACGTAGCCGAAGGTCTCGTTGTTCTTCTCGTTCATGGAGCGCAGGGTCTGGTGCGCCTCCAGCACGTGGCGCGTGCGCTCCGTGTCGCCGAGCGGCGCGGTCTCCGTCTCCCCGGCCTGGGCGTCCACCTCCTGCAGCTGTTCGCGTCGCGCCTGCACGTCATTCTCCCAGAACGGGTGCGGCGGGTCGATTTCCATGAGCATGTCCAGCCCCAGGTTTTCCATGGCGGCGCGTGCGCGCTGCGTGGGGGATGCCACCAGGGCCTTGCCGCCCACGGCCTGCAGCTTGCGCGCCAGCGCCGCCAGCGTGCCCATGAACGTGGAATCCACGCCCGGGCACACCTCCAGGTCCACCACCACGCAGGTGCCGCCTGTTTCGAGGTAGCTTTCCGTCAGGCTCTTGAGGGTGGGGCTGTTGATGAAGCTGCCGCGGTTGGCGCAGCGTATCCACAGGCAATCATCGAATCGGTGGTGGGGAAGGGAGGTCTCTGACATGGCAGTGCGATTACCCGCCATCCTAGCGCAAACACCGCACGATTGCAAGGGAATTCAACCCGCGCCCCACAAAAAACGCGCGCGGAGCGCGCCTAACTTTCAAAATCGTCAATCGTAAATTGTCAATCGTAAATCCCCCTCACGCCGGGAGCAGGCGCACCACCTTGTCCGCGCGGGGCAGGGTGATGGTGACGCTGGTGCCGGTACCCTCCTTGGAGGCGAAGGCGAGCGAGCCTCCGTGGTCCTTGATGATGCGGCGCACAATCAGGAGACCGAGGCCGTTTCCCTTCTTCTTGGTGGTGCGGAACGGCTCGTACATGGAGCCCATAACCTCGTGCGAGATGCCCGTTCCGGTGTCGCTGATGTTGATGCGCACATCGGAGTCCGTGTGGGCGGTGGCGATGTAGATGCCGCCGTCGCTTCCGGGGATGGACTGGTAGGCGTTGCGGATGAGGTTGTAGAGGGCCTGGAAGAGTTGGTCGGGGTCGGCGGAGAGCTCCGGCTGCTGCGCGTCCAGCTCGGTGTGGACGGCGATGCCGCGCGGCGCAATCTCCGGGGTGAGGGTGGAGATGACGCGGTTGATGATGTCCGCCAGGTCCACGGGTTGGCGCTGCGGGCGCGTGGGGCGCATGGACTGCAGGAACTGGTGCAGCAGGGTGTCCAGCCGCCGCGTTTCGCCCAGCGCGCCCTCCAGCAGCGGGGCCACGCTCTCCCATTCCTGCGGCGGCAGCTTCTTGAGCTTGCGCTCCAGCAGCTGCAGGTTCAGGCCGAGGGAATTGAGCGGGTTGCCGATTTCGTGCGCCACGGCGCTGGAGAGGTAGGTGAGCAGGTTCATTTGCTCCGCCTCCGCGTCCTCCTCGCCCTGCATGCGGGTTTCCGTGTCGTCGCGGATGAGCAGCAGGTACTCCGCGCCATCGCCCACGGGGGTGATGAGGAAGTTGTAGTGGCGCGGTTCCGGGTAGTTCACCTGGAGGTCGCGGGTGACGGCCACGCCGCTGCCCTGAATATCCTTCCAGCTGCAGGTGTTGCCCACCAGGGTCTCGAACGGCTGGGCGAGCAGCTCGTGCAGCGGGCTGGCGTAGATCTTGGCCGCGGCGCGGTTGGCGAGCCGCGCATGCCCTTCCGCATCGAAGAGGATGAGCCCGTCGCGCAGGGCGTCGAACACGTCTTGCAGCAGCCCTTTGTCGGAAGCCATGCGCAGGAAGATGCGGCGCAACTCCTCCGTGCCCAGGCTGTCCAGGCGTGCCACAATCTTGTCCAGCGTGTCCTTTTTCATGGCGGGTTCAGAAAGTGATTTCCAGCGTGGCGAAGTTGGCGGGCAGGGTGGCGCGCAGCAGGTGCGTCTCCGTATCGAAATCGCACGCAAGCTCCTTGCCGTCGCAAACGGCGTGCGGCGCGGCATCCCGCGGCAGGCCGTGCAGCGCGAACGCAAACTCCGTGCGTCCGTTCTCCAGGCTGCCGGTGCGCTCCGCGGTGAGTCGCAGGCTGCGCGCCTCCGCGCGGTAGCGGAATGTGTGCAGACGGTACGCACCGAACCTCTCGGCGTCCGGGCCGTCGCCCGCATCCTCGTACAGGCTGCTCGTTTCCTCCGTGTCGGGCGCCCACCACAAATCCAGCGTGCAGGGCGGCACGGGGATTTCCCCCACGTACTGCTGCACCGGCCAGCGCGGGACGACACAGCCGCCCTTCACCAGCACGGGAATGTGCGCGCGCACCACCGGGGTGACGAATTCCGCGTTGCTCACCGGCACGCGGTTGTCCGTGTGGTAGCAGTACCACGTGCCGGGCGGCACAAAGAGCTTCTGCTCCGCCTGGCCCTTGTAGTGCACAGGGACGATGTACAGGGCGTCGCCCAGGAAGAATTCCGTGCTGCGCCAGTACATGTCCGTGTTTTCATGGAGCATGAGCGCGAGGGAGCGTATGACGGGCGTGCCGTCGGCGTGGTAGCGGTGGAACTGGGTGTAGAGGTAGGGGAGTAGGCGGTAGCGCGCCTCGATGGCCTCGCGCACCAGCCCCTCCACCTCCGCGCCGAAGCACCAGGGCTCCTGGCCGCCGAACTCGCCGTTGTTGTGGTTGCGGAAGAACACGTGGAACGCCGCCATTTGCATCCACCGGCAGAACAGCTCCGGCGTGGGGTGCCCCAGGAAACCGCCCGTGTCCGCCCCGCAGAACGACACGCCGCTGGCGCTCAGCCGCTGGATCATGAGGTTGGCCATCTGCAGGTTCTCCCAGTCGGAATCGTTGTCGCCCGTCCACGTGGCGGCCCAGCGCTGCAGCCCCGCAAACCCGGAGCGCGACAGCACGAAGGGCCTGCGCTGCGGCGCAGCCTGCTCCATGCCCTGCCGCGTGGCCTTGGCCATGCACTGGCCGTACACGTTGTGCGCCTTCAGGTGCGAGCAGGAGAAGCCGTCGAACGCGTGCCGCGTGTCGTCCGGGAACGTCTTGTCCGGGAACATCACCGGCTCGTTCATGTCCGTCCAGATGCCGCGCACGCCGTACTCCGCCACCTGGCGGTGGAACAGCCCCGCCCACCATTGACGCGTGTCCTCCGAGGTGAAGTCAGGGAAGTTGCACTCGCCCGGCCACACCGTGCCGCGCAGCAGCGCGCCGTCGTGACGCCGGCAGAACAGGTTCCTCTCGAACCCGCTTTTCCAGACGTAGTTGTTGGGGTTGATCTTGATGCCGGGGTCCACGATGCAGACCACCTTGAATCCCTGCTCGTCCAGGCGGCGGATCATGCCGGGCGGGTCCGGGAAATGCGTGCGGTCCCAGGTGAGGGCCTGGTAGCGCTTCATGTGGTGGATATCCAGGTGGATGGCGTCGCACGGGATGCGGCGCTTGCGGAACTCGGCGGCCAAATCGGTGACCACCTGTTCCGGGTAGTAGCTCCACTTGCTCTGGTGGTAGCCCAGGGTCCAGAGCGGCGGCATGGGCGGCAGCCCCGTGAGCCGCGTGTACAGGCTCACCGTCTCCAGCGCCGTAGCCCCCAGGATGAAGTAGTAGTCCATCACCCCGCCGTCCGCCCCGAACAGCAGGCTGTCGTCGCGCTCCCTGCCGAAATCGAAGTAGGAGCGCATCGTGTTGTCGAAAAAGATGCCGTACTGGTGCCCCTCGTTCAGGCACAGGAAGAACGGGATGCTCTTGTAGAGCGGGTCGCTTTGCGGCGTGAACTTGTAGTGGTCCGCGCCCCACATCTCCAGGCGCCGCCCGCGCAGGTTCAGCTTGCCAGGCTTGTCCCCCAGCGCAAAGAAATGCGCCTCCGGCGGCATCTGCTTGCGCACCCACACAAAGTCGTCCCCCGTGCGCTCGTTGAGACGGTGCCCGAACCCGTCCGCATCCGCGCACAGGCACACCCCCTGCGCGTCATAGAACTCCAGCCCGCCGTCCGCCTTGCGGATATGCAGGCAAAGCCGCCCTGTGCGCACCTGCAGGAACTCCCCGCGGTCCTCCGCCTGCAGCTGCGGCGGCGCCGCGCGGTACTCCGGCGCCACGCCGTAGCTCGGTATGTTCTCGAACACCGGGCTCGTCACGTAGCGGCAGCGCACCAGGCCGTCCTCCAGAAAGGAAAGCCGCAGCCTGCTGTGCGACATCACCACCTCCAGCGTGTGTTGGGAAACCCACACCGTGCGCTCCACCTTCTGCCTGTTCATGGGCATGGAAGCCAGGGAAACGAGACAAAAAATCCTAACCGGGAGGCCACTGCATGGAGCGCCCGCCGATGATGTGGATATGCAGGTGCGGCACGGTCTGCCCGCCGTCCTCGCCGGTGTTGAGCACCGTGCGGAACCCGCCCTCCGCGATTCCTTCCGCGCGCGCGATATCCCCCACCTTCAGCATCAGGTGGGAAAGCAGCGCCGCATCCTCCGCCGTGGCGCACGATATGTCCCGCAACGGCTTGCGCGGAACCAGCAGGATATGCACGGGCGCGCTCGGCGATATATCCCGGAACGCCACGCACATCTCGTCCTCGTACACCATGTCGGACGGTATCTCCTTGTCTGCTATTTTCTGGAACAACGTCTTTTCCATAGCACCACAAACACTACCACAAATCCCATGCCCGCGCAACTCAAAAGGAAGCGTCGGCGCCAATTCCCGGCCAACGCTTCCTGCACCGACCATAATCCGGCAAATCTCAAAATCATCCCAATTCGGATATTTTGCTTGCGTCCTTTCTGGAATGTTGTAAAATCATCCCAATTCGGAAGATGAATATCAATGACGAGACAGAGCTTGGGCTTGCGATACGCGCGCGGCGCAAGAAAATCGGGATGACGATCACGGAGCTGGCATCCGTGATACCGTGCAGCCCCCGCCTGCTCAGCGAGCTGGAGCGCGGACGGCGCGGCGTGAGCATTGCGGTGACGTTCCAGCTGATGCAGATGCTGGGCCTGGTGATGGACATCCGCGGCAGCGAGGAGAAATAATACCGAGCCATGAAAACACTACCGGTCTATTGCGGGAAACGTCTGGTCGCCGCGCTGGAGCAGGACAGCGCGGGCGTGTATGCGTTGACGTACGAGGACGTCTGGATCCGCGACGGCTTCGATGTCTCAGTGAACCTGCCGCGCACGCAGAAGCGCCATGCGGGGGATGCGGTGCGCATTTTCTTTGAGAACATGCTGCCGGAGGGGGCCATCCGCGAGGCCCTGGCGCGGCGGTATGGGGTGAGCCGGCAAAACGTGTTCGGTCTGCTGGCGCGCATCGGGCGGGATTGCGCGGGGGCGTTCTCGCTGGGCGAGCCGCAGCGGGAGGGCGACTACAGGCCCGTATCCCCCGCCAAGCTCAAGGAGCTGCTGGAGAGCCTGCCCGCCAACCCCATGGCCACGCGCCAGCGCGGCACCAGCCTCTCCCTTGCGGGGGCGCAGGACAAGCTGCCGCTCCTGGTCAGGGAGGGGGCGTTCTACCTGCCGGTGTACGGCGCGGCCAGCAACTGCATCGTGAAGCTCCCCCTGCGCGATTTTCCGCACTCCGTGGACAACGAGCACTTCTGCATGCATCTGGCGCGCGAGGCGGGGTTGCCCGCTGCGCCCGCAAGAATCCATCACCTTCCGGGCATGGATGTGCTGGTGGTGGGGCGCTACGACCGCGAGGGCGCGGGCTTCCACCCGCATAGGCTGGCGCAGGAGGATTTCTGCCAGCTCGCGGGCGTGAGCTCCGAGCTGAAGTATGAAAGCGACGGAGGGCCGGGCTTTGCGGATTGCGCCGCGCTCATCCGCCGCCACTCCATGCAGGCGGGGCGCGATTTGCTGCGGCTCATGCAGTGGGCGGCGTTCAACCTCTGCATCGGCAACAACGATGCGCACGCCAAGAACATCTCCATGCTCCGCAACGGCTCCAAGCTCATGCTCGCGCCGTTCTACGACCTCATCAGCACCACCTTCTACGGGCACCGCCTGCCCCGGAAGCTCGCCATGAGAATCGGCGGCAGCGCCAAATCGTACTTTGTTTCCCGCAACCGCTGGGAACGCTTTGCGGGGGATGCCACCCTGCCGCCCGCCACCGTGCTGAAAGGCGTTGCCGCCATGGCGAACGCCATCCTGGCCGCCACGCCGCGCGCAGAGGAATCCGCCCTGACAGCCGGAACGCCGCCCGCGGTGGCCGCCAAGCTGCGCCACCACGTGGATTCCCGCGCCCAATCCGTCCTGGTGCAGCTCACCACCGCCTGAATTAAATCATCCCAATTAGGATGATTTAAATCTCCACGCGCGTGCGCGACGAACTCTACAAATTGTAAATCGTAAATTGTAGATTGTAAATTCCACGCGTTTACTTGTTGTATACGCGCAGATGCCCCTCCATCATGTCCTCCCTGCGGAAGGGGGGAGGCACGGGTGTCTTGGGGGTGGGGGCGTTGTTGTACCAGGAGGCGAGGAGGTCCGCCATGGCGGCGGTGTCGCCCACAGGGATTTTGCCTTGCGGCAGGAAGACATCCAGCAGCTCGCCCACGCCGCCGTGCTCGTAGCCCGCCACCGGGCGGCCCAGCGCCAGGGCATCCAGCACGGTCTTGCCGAAGGATTCCGGGATGGTGGTGAGCGAGAGCGTCACATCGCACGCGCACAGCACATCGCGCAGGTCGCTGCGGTAGCCGGTCCAGGTGACGCAATCCTGCAGTCCGGCGATGGCGAAGGCGTCCTCCAGCTCGCGGCGCAGGGCCTCCTTGCCCCTCTTGGTCTCGCCCACGATGACGGCGTGCGCGGGGATGCCGCGCCCGCGCAGGGTGGTGAGCAGGGGCACCAGGTGGGCGGCGCCCTTGATGCGGGTGATGCGGCCGGGCAGGCAGAGGGTGAACTTGCCCTCCAGCTCGGGGTAGTCGTGCCTCCACTGGCGCAGCCAGTCGTCGGACGGGCGGTATTCGGGGAAGTTGAGCGAGGTGTCCACGGAGTTGGGCACGACGGTGATTCTCTCCTCCGGCGTGGCGGGATAATTCTCCAGGATGTGCCGCTTCATGCATTCCGAAACGGCAATCACGCGGTCGCCTTTGGCCATGATGGCGGAGTAGAAGTTCACGGAGTGGAAGCCGTGGAAGCTTGTCACCACCAGCGGGCGCAGCGCTCTCTCCACGCGGCGTGCGGCGAGCCATCCCACCCACGCGGGCACGCGCGAGTGCAGGTGCAGCACGTCCGGCCGCTCCTCGCGTACCAATTCCGCCACGCGCGGCACCATCAGGAAGGTGCGCAGGCTCTTGCGGCCGATGGGCAGCGTGACGTGCCGCGCGCCTGCGGCCTCCACCGCCGCAACCAGCGGGCCGCCCTCCGACACCACGATGGTCTCCACGCCGCGCGCGCAGAGCCCTTGGCAGAGCTCCACAACGACTTGTTCCACCCCGCCGGAGGACAGGGACGGCAGGAGATGCATCACCTTCATGGCAGCAGGCGGGGGAAGCGTTCCAAAATGTAGTCGGCGGTGCGTGCCGCCTCGTTGATGACGGTGGCCTGCGTGGGCAGGGAGTGGGAGGACTTGGCCCACTCGGTGAACGTGTGCACCATGCCGTCCTTCACCAGCATCTGTAGCCCGCGGGCCACGCGCGGCAGCTTTTTCTTGTCACCCTTCTTGCCGCGCTGCGGGGCCTCCTGCATCTCCAGGATGCCCACGGGTGCGCCGCTGGAAAGGGCCTCGTACACCATGGACACGCTGTCCTGGGTGACCCAGACCTCACGGGCGCGGGAGAGGTGCACGGGCACCCAATCCGCGGAGGTTTCCTCCACGGGCACGGCGTGGATGCTGGGGCACGCGGCCTGGAGGTCGTGGATGAAGTCCTGCGGTGTGCGGCGCGAGGTGGTGAGCACCATGGGCGTGGAGTTGTGGTGCACGATGTTGGCAAGCTGGGTGAGCAGGAGCTCGGCGTCCCATGCGTAGCTTTTGCTGGGGCCGCCCACCAGAATGAGGGTTTCCGTCTTGGGAATGTCGGGCCGCGGGTGGATGCAGTTGATGGCGCCGTTGGTGCAGAAGGTGTTTTTTCCCGGCTCGCGGTTCTCCGGCACATCGTGGCGGGGCATGATGCACAGGTCGAACATGCGTAGCGGCAGGCTGGGCCGCATGCACACCATGCACAGGCTCTTCATGCGGCGCGCCAGGCTCAGCGCCGCCAGGTGCGTGCCGTGCCCCGCGCACAGCACCAGGTCCGGCTTCGGCAAATCCGCCAGGTCCTTCCCCTTGTAGAACATCTTGGCGAAATACCCCTTGCCGGTGATGTCCACCTCGTGCACGCTGTGCGCCGTATCCGGCCGCAGCTTCTGCGCGCGGGCCACCAGCGCGCCCGCCAGCCCGCGCGTCTGCGAGAGGTGGCCCTTCTTGCCGTCGCTGATGATGTAGATGACCATATCCCGCGGTTATTGCAGGGGAAGGATGACGCTGCCGCAGAGCTCGCCGCCGATGAACGGTGAGTTCTGCGTGCCGCACGCCAGCTGCGCCGCCTGCACCGTGCCGCACGCCGACGGATCGAACAGCATGAGCGGCGCCACGCGCGGCTCGTCGTACTCGTCCACCGGCTTCACGATGCCGCAGGGCGCCGTGGAGCACGCGCGCACCAGCTCCGCCCACGTGAGCAGGCTCGGCTTCACCAGGTGCGTGTAGAGCGCGGGCAGGAAGTGGTCCAGCACGGCCATGCCGTGGGGCGCGGTGATGAAGTCCTGCTTCTTGGCGAAGGGGATGCAGGGCGTGTGGTCGCTCACGATGCAGTCGATGGTGCCGTCCTTCACGCCGGCAATCAGGGCCTCGCAGTCGCGGCGCTCGCGCAGCGGGGGCAGCACCTTGTAGTTGGTGTTGTAGTTGCCCACGTCCTCGTGCGTGAACAGGAGGTGGTGGAGGGCCACCTCCGCGGTCACCTTCTGCCCGGCGGCCTTGGCGCGGCGGATGATATCCACGCCCTCGGCTGTGCTGACGGTTTGGATGTGGATGCGCGCGCCGGCGTCCGCGGCGAGGCGCAGGAGGGTCTCGATGCCGATTTCCTCGGCGCAGGCGGGGGTGCCGTGCAGGCCGAGGCGGTACGAGGTGGCGCCGGGGTGCATGTACGTGTTGCGGGTGAGCTCCGGAACATCGCCGCGGATGGCGAGCACCATGTCCAGCTCCGCCACGTACTTCATCACGCGGTGGAGTGTGAGCAGGTTGGCGGGCACGTGCTCGGCATCACTGAGGATGCGCACGCCGCGGGCGGCGAGGGTGTTGTACGGGGCCTGCTGCTCGCCGCCCATGCCGAGCGTGATGCATCCGGCCGCGTACATCTCCGCGGAGGAGCGCTGCTCCACGGCGTCGCGGAAGCTGTCGAGGTTCGGCGCGCTGTCGAAGCAGAAGCCGCGGTTGGGCATCACCAACATGGCCCACACGCCGCCGTTGGTGGCGGCCTGGCCCGTGCGGTTCACGGACTCGCGCTTGCTGCGCCCGCTGATTTCCACCTTGGCGTGCATGTCGAACAGGGCGGGCAGCAGCAGCTTGCCCGCCGCGTCAATCACCTGCGCGCCCTGCGGCACGGGCAGCTTGCCCGCGGGCTCGCAGCGCTCCACGCCCGTGAGCGTGATGCCGTCCAGCTGCGGGTGTTTGCCGTCCTCGCAGGTGGTGAGGGACAAATCGTACTTTTCCCCGGAGATGGCCCAGGTGGCGTTTTTGATGATGGTGTCAGTCATTGTTCTGGGTCTGGGGTGTGAGGTGGTAAAGGATGCTCATGCGTGCGGCGATGCCGTTCTCCACCTGGTTGCACACCAGGCAGTTGCGGTACTCCATGGCGGCGTCGCACAGCTCCACGCCGCGGTTGACGGGGCCGGGGTGCATGATGCCGAGGTCCAGGTCGTCGATGATTTTCAGGCGCTCCTCGGTCACGCCGAACGCTTGGTGGTAGTCCCCCGCGGGGAAGAACGGCGTGTCGATGCGCTCGTTCTGCACGCGCAGCAGGTAGATGACATCCGGCTTCCAGTCGAACACCTCGTCCCAGTTCGTGAAGCGCGGGATGCCCGTGTGCGCCTGCAGCGGCACCAGCGGGCCGGGGCCCATGTACGCCACCTGCGCGCCCAGGCGCTGCAGGATGGTGCTGGTGGATCGCGCCACGCGCGAGTGCAGGATATCGCCGATGATGACCACGCGCTTGCCGGCCACCGTGCCGTACTTCTCGCGGATGGTGAAGGCGTCCAGGAAGGCCTGGCTGGGGTGCGCGTGTGCGCCGTCGCCGGCGTTGATGACGGCGGCCTTGCAGTGGCGGGCGATGACGTCCGGGATGCCGCTGTTCTTGTGGCGCACGATGATGTAGTCCATCTTCATGCTCATGAGCGTGTCGATGGTGTCGTGCACGCTCTCGCCCTTGACCACGCTGGAGGTGCCCACGGTGAACGTGGTGACATCCGCGGAGAGGCGGTGCGCCGCCACCTCGAAGGACGACCTCGTGCGCGTGCTCGGCTCGTAGAAGAGGGTCAACACGGACTTGCCCTTGAGCGCCGGAACCTTCTTCACGCTCTTGGTGAAGATGTCCTTCATCGCCGTGGCGGAATCCAGGATCGTGTTGATCTCCTCGTCGCTCAGAGACCCGATGGTGATTAAATCCTTTCTCGGCTTCATAAGTAAAACTCCTAATCTTAATCCTAATCCTAATTAAAATTCGATTTTATCCTCGCCATCCACTTCATGGAGCCGCACCTGCACCTCCTTCCCCGCCTCCGGTTCCAGGTGGAAACATGTATAATCCGCGCAGATGGGCACCTCCCGCCCCTCGCGGTACGCCAGCGTCTGCAGCTCCACCCGCGCCGGGCGCCCATACTCGAACAGCGCGTTCAGCGCCGCGCGGATGGTGCGCCCCGTGTACAGCACATCGTCCACCAGGATCACATGCAGCCCATCCGTGGAGAACGGCAGGTACGACGACCGAAGCGGCAGCTTCTCCGCCCGCATGTCCAGGTCGTCGCGGTAGAGTGAAATATCGATGGCGCCGTACAGGGCATCGATTCCGCGCTCCTTGAGCCCGGCCACCAGGCGCTTGGCGAGCAAATCGCCGTGGCTCATCAGCCCGATGACCGCCAGCCGTTCCGCGCCCTCTGCGGCAATCCTCTCCACCCAAGCAGAGATGGCGCTCTCAATCTCCTTTGCTCCAATGCAGCCCATACGCAGAAAATTTCCTAATCCTAATCTTAATCCTAATTCGCTCACACAGGATTATTCAGCGAGCTGAATAATCCTGTGAGCGGCCATAGCCGCGTTGAGCGGTGTCTTCTTGTGCAGCCCCACCGTCAGCGCGGGCACGCCGCCCGGCAGCTGCGAGATGGCCAGCAGGGCGTCAATCCCGTTGAGCGGGCCGCACGGAACCGGCACGCCAATTACAGGCAGCGACGTGTTCATCACCACCACGCCCGGCAGCGCCGCGGAAAGACCCGCCACGCACAGCAGAACCGCCTTCGTCTTGGCGGCCTCCAGGCCCTTCAGGTACTCGATGAGCCCCGGCAAATCGCGGTGCGCGGAATACACCACCTCCTCATGCTCCACTCCGTGTTCTGCAAAATACACCCGCGCCGGCTCCATAAAGGGCAGGTCGCTCTTGCTACCGTATATCGTGATAACCTTCATACCGACCGCCACTCTACCACACCAACCGCCACAGCGCAACAAAAAACGCGCGCGTATGTATACG
The DNA here is from genome assembly GCA_024405435.1 of Akkermansia sp. Classification (GTDB taxonomy): domain Bacteria; phylum Verrucomicrobiota; class Verrucomicrobiia; order Verrucomicrobiales; family Akkermansiaceae; genus Akkermansia. The sequence goes on from JAKSOU010000004.1 coordinate 23,889, forward strand.
TGCGCGTGGTGGACGTGCTGTTCCGTCTTCCCTTATGGGGTCATGAGGCCCTCGCGGTTCACGAAGAACACGGCGCCCATCACGCAGAGGAACGCCCACAGGTAGTCCCACTTCCAGTGCTCCCCCATGAAATAAATCATGAAGGGCACGAAGACGACCAGGGTGATGGCCTCCTGCATGATTTTCAGCTGGGCCAGGGAGAGCCCGTACTCGCGGCCGATGTGGTTGGCCGGAACCATGAAGCAGTACTCCAGGAACGCCACGCCCCAGCTCATCAGCACCAGCTTCCACCACGGCGCATCCGGCGTCTGCCCGGGGTCCCGCAGGAACCCGTACCACGCGAAGGTCATGAAGGTGTTGCTGGCGACGAGCAGGAGGATGGAGAGGGCGAGCTTCATGGCGTACGTGCCCCTACTTGGAGATGAGGAAGAAGCGGGCGGGGTCTTTCTTCTGCGGGTTGTGCACGAAGCGCAGGCCCTTGAGGGCATCCATGCCGATGACGCCGTTCGGCCCCGGCTGGAGCTGCGGCGTGAGCGGGAGGGTCTGCACGCCCTTGCCGAGCGCGAGGGCCTTCGGCTTGCCCAGCCCCACGTTCATGTAGCGCCCGCCGTTCACGTCGGACACGCCCACCGTGGCCTTCGCGTCCAACGCGCCCATGCCCCACGCCTGCGCGGGCATGTAGGTCACGGAGCTGCCCGTGTCCAGCAGCAGCACCGCGGGATGCGGCTTCTCCGGCGTGCCGGTGTCCACCTGCATGTGCGGGCGCTGCATCTGGTCCACCTGCAGGGGCTCCATGGGCACCATGGTGTCCACGTCCTCCGGCAGGCCCCAGTGGCAGTTGTCGCCGTTGCGCAGGTCGAAGGTGAAGGGCAGCCAGCCGAGGATGTCCATGCCGAGGATACCGTCGATGGGCGTGGCCATGCTGCCCTGCACGCCGTCCAGCTGCAGGCAGAGCACGGGCTGCTCGAAGACGGTTTTCTCACCGGCCTTGGCTCCGGTGTCCAGCTTCACGAAATAGAGGTCCGGGCGCTGGCGGGAGCCCTGGCTGTTGAACTGCATGCCGCTGGTGTCTATCTTCTGCGCGTTGGGCAGCTTGGTGTCCACGAACCGCTTGCTGAGCACGGTGTGGGACGCCCCGGTGTCCAGCATCATCAGCGCCTTCACTCCATCGATGGTGACGTGGGTGAGCACCTGGCGCGTGCGGGCGTCGCGGTACATGCCGCTTTCGCTCGGCTGCGCCTGCGGCGCGGGTTGCGGGGCAGGGGAGGGTGTCGCCTCCTGGGCGGCACAGAGGCCGCATGCCAGCATGGTCAGGAGAATGGCTGCGTTTTTCATGGCTGGGGAATGCTGTTACCCGCGGTTCTTGAGCTGCGGGAAGAGGATGATGTCGCGGATGGAGCAGGCCCCGGTCAGGAGCATGCACAGGCGGTCGATGCCGATGCCGATGCCGCCCGCGCTGGGCATGCCGGACTCCAGGGACTCCACGAAGTCGTAGTCGATTTTCTGCGTTTCCTCGCCGGCCTGGTGCTTGAGGCGCTCCAGCTGTTCAATGGGGTCGTTCTGCTCGGAATAGCCGGGGCAGAGCTCCTGGCCGTTCATCACCATCTCGAACACGTCCACCACCTCCGGGTTCTCCGGGTTGGCTTTGGCCAGCGGCACCAAATCGCGCGCCACGTGGCACACGAACAGCGGGTTCGCCTGCTTCTCTTCGACGAGCTTCTCGTACACCTGCTGGGTCACGCCCACGTCGTCGAGGTCCTCGCCGATCTGCACGCCCAGCTCGTTCTCCGCCTTGGCGCGGCGCTGCTCCGGCGTGAGGTCGAACCAGTCCGCCCCGGCCACCTCCTTCACCAGGTCCACGTAGTCCGCGCGCCGCCACGGACGCGTCAGGTCGATGGTCCAGCGCAAGTTGCCCTCGTCGTCGTACTGGTCGAACTGCAGCTTGCCGAAAACCTTCTGCGCCACGGTGGTCACCATGTCCTCTACCAGATCGGCCATGGTCTCGTAGTCGCCGCCGGCTTCATACACCTCCAGCACGGTGAACTCCGGGTTGTGGCGGCGGTCCACGCCCTCGTTGCGGAAGTTGCGGTTCAATTCAAAGACCTTCGGGAAGCCGCCCACCATCAGGCGCTTCAGGTACAGCTCCGGCGCAATGCGCAGCGTCACGGGCTTCTTCAGCGCGTTGTAGTACGACTCGAACGGCTTGGCCGCCGCGCCGCCCGCCACGTCCTGCAGCATGGGCGTCTCCACCTCCAGGAACCCGCGCTCCTGCAGGAAATTGCGGATTTCCTGGACGATGAGCGAGCGCTGCACGAAACGCTGCGCGCTGTCTGCGTTGCTCATGAGGTCCAGGTGGCGGCGGCGGTAGCGCAGGTCCTGGTCCGCCAGCCCGTGGAACTTGTCCGGCATGGGGCGCAGGGCCTTGGAGAGCACCTTGAATTCCGCCACGCGGACGGAAGGCTCGCCCGTGCGGGTGACGAAGGTCTCGCCGTCGATGCCCACCCAGTCGCCGCGCTCCAGCAGCTTCCAGAGCGCCCAGGCCTCCTCGCTCACGGCCTTCTTGGTGAGCATGCACTGGATGGAGCCGCGCACGTCCGCCACGGTGAAGAACTGGGTCTTGCCCATATCGCGCAGCCCGGTGATGCGGCCCAGGAAGCGCACCTGTTTGCCCTCCTCGAAATGAGCCTTGATTTCCGCCGCGTTCGTGGTCACGTCGAACCGCCCGCCGTAGGGGTTCACCCCCAGCTCGCGGATCTTGCCCACCTTCTCGCGGCGCACGGCAATCAGCTCCTCCTCTGAAGAGCCCGGCGCTGTCTGTACAGGTTCATTTTCGCTCATAGCGCGCAGATTATACCGCACTCCGCGCAACTTTCAAGCGAAATCAATTTCTGCTTCCCTTGCGCGCCCCGCGGGTGTAGAATACCACGAGTATGGCAACTCTCAAGCAAAGGACTCTCGCAAAAAGCGCCTCCATTGCAGGCACCTCCCTCCACACAGGCAAGCCCGTCAAGCTCACCATCAAGCCCGCCGAGCCCAACACGGGACTGCGCTTCCGACGCATCGACCTGGCGGACAAGCCCTTCATCCCCGCCTCCGCGGACCGCGTGCAGACCGTGGAGCGCGCCACCACGCTGGCGGAGGGCTCTGTGAAGGTGCACACCGTGGAGCACATCCTCTCCGCCCTCACCGGCATGGGCGTGGACAACGCCGTTATCGAGATGGATGCCAACGAGCCCCCCATCGGCGACGGCTCCGCAGCCCCCTACGTGAAGCTCATCAAGAAGGCCGGCGTGGTGGAGCAGGACGCCGTCTGCACCCAGTGGCAGATTCGCGAGCCCATCAAGGTGGAGACCAAGGGCGGCTCCCTCATCGTCATCCTGCCCGCCAACGAGTTCCGCGTGTCCGTGACCTCCGTGGGCCCCAACGGCCGCGTCACACAGTACTTCGATTCCGTCATCACCCCGGAAACCTACGAGAAGGAGCTCTCCACCGCGCGCACCTTCTGCTTCTACGAGGATATCCAGCCCCTGCTGGAGAAGGGCCTCATCCAGGGCGGAACGCTGGAGAACGCCATCGTCATCAAGGGCGACGAGTTCGTGTGCGCCGGCGGCCTGCGCTTCCCCAACGAGTGCGCGCGCCACAAGGCCATGGACATGATCGGCGATCTCATCCTCAACGGCTGCCGCATCCTGGGGCACGTGGTGGCCATCATGCCCGGCCACGGCGTGAACACCCAGATGGCCGCCGCCCTGCAGAAGAAGTACGCGGGCATGGTGGCCATGCGCCCCAAGGCCGTGGAAATCCCCACCGGGGACGCCGTGATGGACATCACGGACGTGCTCAACATGCTGCCGCACCGCTACCCCTTCCTGCTGGTGGATCGCGTCATCGGCTTTGAGGGTGAGCACAAGTGCATCGGCCAGAAGAACGTTTCCATCAACGAACCCTACTTCCATGGCCATTTCCCCAACCGCCCGGTCATGCCCGGCGTGCTGCAGATCGAGGCCATGGCCCAGGTGGCATCCATCCTCATGCTCCGCATCCCGGAGAACGCCGGCAAGATCGGCTACTTCATGAGCTGCGACAAGGTGAAGTGGCGCCGCCCCGTGGTCCCCGGAGATGTCCTCACCATCGAGATGGAGCTCACCAAGATGCGCGGCCCCATCGGCGTGGCATGCGGGCGCTGCCTGGTGGGCGACGAGGTGGCCTGCGAGGCCGAGCTCAAGTTCATGGTGGCCGACGCCTGATTCACCCCGCTGCCAGCCGTGTTGGAGGTCTTTCTCATTGCACTGGCCCTGGCGGTGGACGCCACGGTGTACTCCTTCTCCTACGGGCTGGTGCTGCGCGTGCAGCGCGTGGTGTCGTCCCTGTGGCTGGCACTGTGCGTGGGCGGGTTCCAGGCGGCCATGCCGCTGCTGGGCTACGCCGGGGGTGAGGCCGTGCGCGGGCTGGTGGAGGCCTGGGCGCCGTGGATTGTGTTCGCGGTGTTCCTGCTGCTCGGCGGCAGCGTGATTCTCCAAAACCTGCGCGGCGGGGAGGATTCACCCTCCCGCGCTTCCGAATCCCCCCTCGGCCCATGGACCCTCCTCCTCGTCGGCGTGGCCACCAGTATCGATGCCCTCGCCGTCGGCGTCTGCATGTCCCTCGGCGGCATCGGCGGCGGCAGACCCGGCATCCCCGGCCTCCTGCTGGACGTGGCCGTCATCGGCGCGGTCACCTTCGCCTGCTCCCTGGCCGCGTTCCACGCCGCGCGCGCCCTCCAGCACCTCCCCGTCAAGTGGCTGGAATGCTTCGCCGGGGGCCTCCTCATCGCCCTCGGCGTCTTCCAGCTCGTCCGCTGACATTTGTCAATCGTTTCAGGTTGGTTAAGCATTTTCGCACCGCCCGCATCCGCGCCGGAACCCGCGTTTGCGCGCATTGGCGCGGAATTTGCCCGCACCGCAAAATAATGTGCGGTTTCCGGCTTGACGCCCCCAGGTCTTGTGGTAGCATGGCGGCATGAAATGCGTTCAATGCGGATACATGGATGACAAGGTCATCGACTCCCGCACATCCAAGGACGGGTTGTGCATACGCCGGCGCCGCGAGTGCCTGCGCTGCGGCTACCGGTACACCACCTACGAGCAGATCGAGCGCATGGACCTGCGCGTGGTCAAGCGCGACGGCATGCACGAGGCCCTGAGCCGCGACAAGATCCTGCAGGGCATGATGAAGGCCTGCGAGAAGCGCCCCGTCAGCATGGACCAGCTGGATTTGGCGGTGGACGAAATCGTGGCCGCCCTGCATGCCGACCACCAGCGCGAGGTGCCCTCCTCCGTCATCGGCATGAAGGTTATCGAAAAGCTGCAGAACATCGATTCCGTGGCCTACATCCGCTTCGTCTCCGTGTGCCGCCAGTTCCAGACCGTGGAGGAATTCATCGAGCTGCTGCGCAAATCCGAACGCAAGACCGCACAAGACGCCCTTCAACGCAAACTCCCCCTCAAATGATGATCGCCTTCAAGAACAACAGACCCTTCCTGCAAACCGGCCACTGCGTCATCTCCGACTACGATGTGGACTGGATGGAGCACGTGCTGCTGGAAGCCGCGCAGGAGGCCGGAACCACGCTGCCCTGCAGCCGGGAGGTGGCCCAGGCCGTCATGCTCTACCTGGAAAAGGAGTGCCCGCTGCACGCCGTGCCGCTGGACTACCTCTTCAAGCGCATCCGCGCCATGCTGGAAAAGGCCGGCCTGCCGCTCATCGCGCAGCACCTGCGCTGCCAGACCCCGCCCGTGGACATCCCCCTCGATTCCCTCGCCGGGGAATCCCCCCTGCCGCTCTTCTTCTACACCCAGCTGGATTCCCAGTTGAAGGACCTGCGCCGCATGGGCCTCACCACCTACCGCTTCTCCGGCAAGAAGCGCTGCAGCCTGCTGCTCGGCTGCCGCCGCCGCGCATGCCCCACACAGCGCCGCGCCCTCGCGGAGCTGGACGCCTTCCTCAGCCGTGCCTGCTAGCGATACCAGAATCGTCGGCTGCATCACCGATTGGCAGCTCTGGCAGCAGGCCGTGGACGGCACGCTGCCGCTGCCCTGCGATGTGATTGAACTGCGCGTGGACGCCCTGCCGCCGGAGGTGACCGCGGAGGATGTGCTGGCGCGTCCGAGCCCCAAGCCGCTTTTGGTGACCGTGCGAGATGCCGCGGAGGGCGGCGTGCGTGAGATGCCGTACGTCCTGCGCAGCGCGTGGGCGCTCAAGCTCCTGCCCGTGGCCGCGATGCTGGACTGGGAGCTGGCCAACCTGGAAAAGGCCCCCGCCATGGCCCAGCTGGTGCATGCCGCCGGCGTGCAGCTGGTGGCCTCCTTCCATGATTTCAACGCCACCCCCGCGCTGGACGACCTGCTGGCCAAGGAGCGCCGCGCCCGCGAGCTCGGCGCTGATATCGCCAAATTCGCCTTCCGCCTCAATTCGGAACAGGACATGCAGGTGGGCCTGGACCTCCTGTCCCGCGCCACCGGCCCCGTCGCCGTCATGGGCATGGGCCCCCAAGCCGCACAAAGCCGCCTCCTTTACGCCCGCCAAGGCTCCCGCCTCGTCTACGGCTACCTGGGCAACTCCCCCGCCGCCCCCGGCCAAACCTCCGCCGAATTCCTCCAAGCCCATCTCCGCGAAGGAGTGTGAATCACCCCAAGAAGGGGGGCCGTTCGGGTTCTGTAAGCCGGATTCTGTCCGCCCCTTGCGGGGTTGTGCGGCCATTTTTCTCACGGCGGTGAGGCCGTGCCCCGCGTTTATAGCGGGGTGCAACTAATACCCGGAGGACTTGGTCGGGCAAGGCGTCCCTCCTCCTGTTTGTCTTGCATCGCGCGGGGTTTACCGAGCCTCCATCGTTACCTCCGGAGCGGTGGGCCCTTACCCCACCTTTTCACCCTTACCCTTGCGGGCGGTTTGTTTTCTGTGGCACTTTCCGTCCACCCGGCATTGTCTCCGGGCGTCTCCCGCTTTCACGGGACGCGCTGCCTTGTGATGTCCGGACTTTCCTCTACCCGTGTTTCAGGGCAGCGGCCGCCCGAACCCGAACGGCACGCCAAGACTACACCGCCGCGCCCGCCAATGCAAGGCTTATTTCTTGCATTGCGCGCGGCGCGGGCGTATAATAGGCGCGTTCATGAAGAAGCGTCGCGTTGTCATCCTCGGCTCCACAGGCAGTATCGGCACCAGCGCCCTGAAGGTGGCGCGGGATATCCCGGAGCGCATGGAGGTGGTGGGCCTGGCCGCCCATTCCAACATCCAAAAGCTGGCGGAGCAGGCGCGCGAGTTCGGCGTGAAACACGTTTGCATCTTCAACGAGACCAAGGCCGCCGAGCTGGAGAAAATGTTGCCGGGCGCGGCGGTGTACACCGGGCTTGACGGCCTGTGCGAGCTGGCGCGCCTGGAGGGGGCGGACATGGTGCTGGTGTCCATCATCGGCACGGCGGGGCTCAAGCCCACGCTGGAGGCCATCGACGCCGGGAAGGACCTGGCCATCGCCTCCAAGGAAATCCTGGTGATGGCGGGGGAGGTGGTGATGCAGCGCGCGGCGGAGAAGGGCATCAGCGTGCTGCCGGTGGACAGCGAGCACAACGCCATCTTCCAGTGCCTGCAGGGCAACCATGGCGGGGCGGGGGCGGTGAACCGCCTCATCCTCACCGCCAGCGGCGGGCCCTTCCGCACCTGGCCCGCGGAGAAGCTTTCCGGGGTCACGCTGGAGCAGGCCCTGGCACACCCCACCTGGAAGATGGGACGCAAAATCACCATAGACTGCGCCACCCTCTTCAACAAGGGCCTGGAGATGATCGAGGCCCGCTGGCTCTTCAACATTCCCATGGAGCGCGTGGATGTCATCGTGCACCCCCAGAGCATCGTCCACTCCCTGGTGGAGTACCGAGACGGCTCCATCCTGGCCCAGCTGAGCAGCAGCGATATGTGCTTCCCCATCCAGTACGCCGTCACCTGGCCGGACAGGATCGAGAACTCCCTGCCGCACCTGGACCTGGCGGCGCTGGCCAGCCTGAAGTTCGAGGCCCCGCGGTGGAACGATTTCCCCGCGCTCAACCTGGCCCGCCGGGCCGGGCTCACCGGCGGCACCATGCCCGCCATGTTCAACGCCGCCAACGAGGTGGCCGTGCAGGCCTTCATAGACGGCCGCATCTCCTTCCCCGGCATCTGGCAGACCGTGGAGAAGGCCCTCTCCAACCTCTCCCCGCGCCCCTACCACGGCCAGCTCTCCATCATCCTGGAGGACGACGCCGCAGCGCGGGAGGAAGCCCGCAGAATCATCATAGGATAAATCACCGCCATGCTGGGAAAAATCAAAATGATAGTTGTCAAGGGGCTGTTTGCCGTGCACGCCCTCCGCTTGCGCCTGAAGGGCGTGCAAATGGGGCGCTCGTGCTACATCGGAGGCCGCGCACGGGTGCGCATGTGCAAGGGCTCGCAGATTGTCTTGGGCGATGAGGTGGCCGTGCATTCCAGCGAGCGCTGCAACCCCCTCCTCCGCCTCCCCGCCTCCCTCGTCACGCTGGAGCCCGGCGCGTGCATTGAGCTGCACTCCCACTGCGGTGTCAGCGGCTGCAAGATCGAGGCCGCCTCCCGAATCTCCATCGGCGAATACACCATAGTGGGCCCGGGAACCGTCATCTATGATGCCAAGGAGCACCAGTACTCACCGGAAACCGGCTGGCTTTGCCGCTCCCAGCGCACAGGAAAGCCCATCATCATCGGCAAGCGCTGCTTCATCGGCATGAACTGCATCATCCTCAAGGGCGTCACCATTGGCGACGACTGCGTGATTGCCGCCGGCACCGTCATCAACAAGGATGTGCCCGGCGGTCATATCGCCTTCGGCAACCCCGCCCAATACAGCTTGCTGCCGGAGCATTTGCGGCAGGGGTAGGAGCCCCTGTGCCGCGGCTAGTATTGCTTGCGGACCTTGTCAGCCTGCTTTTTCATCTTGCGCTCAACGGCAAGCATGCAGCGCCGCACCCCCCAGCGCATGAAATGGAGCGCCACATCCGCCAGTTTGCTCCACATGAGCATCCAACAGGTGGCTGGCGCGCCAACCAGTTCCTTGCGTGCGGCAAAATCCGTGCGCCATTCCCCCGGCATCATCGCGGAGGAGATGCAGCTCCACCAGTCACCCAGGGCAAAATGGCGGAAATACAGTTTGGCTTCTGGCGGGCAATCCGGCTCCCTGTAGAATTCCGCGTGTTTGGCCAGGGCCTTTTTCACCTGCTCCGTGCGCTCGCCGTGGCGGCACACGTTGTAGGTGGTGCATGCATTGCCCTGCCAGAAACGGTATAGCACGGTGGAGGTTTCCGCCACGCCCATCATGGGGTGCACCTTGGCAAACTTGCACCAACCCAGGTTGTCGCCGAACATTTTGTAGCCCTCTGCAAACAGGTGAGGGAACGCATCTAGAGCCTCGCGCCGCATCGTGGTGGACGAGGGAAGGTGCAGCGCATGCCCCTCCAAGTACCAGTTTGTCAACATGGTGGTGTCCCCGGTCAAATCGGCTGCGTGTATGTCTTCCTCCCGTATGTCCTCCACCCGCGTGTAGGTGGATGCAAACCATTTGCAGTCCGGGTGTGCGTCCATGAACTTCTGCGCCTGTTCCAAGTGGTTTTCCAGCCACACGTCATCGCTGTCTATAAAGGAGACATACTTGCCGCGCGCTTCACGGAAGCCTTGGTTACGTGCCGCGCACTCTCCGCCGTTTTCGCGGGTGATGACGCGTAGGCGCGGGTCTGATATGCCTTGCAACACCTCCAGAGTGTCGTCCGTGGAACCGTCGTTCACCACTACTATCTCGAAATCCTGCACCGTTTGCCGCAGGATGCTCTCAATGGTCAGGCGAATGAATTTCCGTGCGTTGTAGGCAGGGATGACAACGGAAAAGAGTGGGGATGGCGGGTTCATGGCTTCTTTTGGTCAATGGCTTTCTGATAGGTTGCTTTGGTTTCTTCTGCACATTTTTCCCATGAGAAGCGGGAGAGGCGTTCCGCACCGCGCGCGCGCAGCTCGTTGGCGTAGTCTTGGCTTTCCAGCACTCGCTGCATGGCGGCGGCCATGGCGGCCGCATCGTCCGCAGGGAAATAGTCTGCGCCATCCCCGGCGATTTCCGGGAAGCAGCTGGCCTTGGCGCACAGCACCGGGGCGCCGCAGGAGAAGGCTTCCAGCAGGGGAAGCCCGAATCCCTCGTACGCAGAGGGGTACACGAATGTCTGGCAGCGGTTGTACATGATGGCCAGCTCCTCATCCGTAACCCACCGCTGGTGTACGCGCCCTGTGAGATGAAGGCCGTTTATCAGCGAAAGCTCTTCCGGGGTGAATGCGCCGCCGCCGGCGCAGACAAGTTGCAGCTCGCGGTCGGCATCCGCCAGTTCGCCAAAGGCCTTCAGGAAGATGTCGAAATTCTTGTAGCCGCTGCGCTTGCCCACAAAGAACACGTAGCGCTCCGGAAGCTCCATGGGGCGTGTGGCCGCATCTGCCGGCAGAACCAGGGAGTTGCCGTGGTGGATTACGTCAATCTTTTCCTGCTCAATCCCGCAAATGGCCACCAAATCCCTTTTGGTGCATTCTGAGATGGCGATGATACGGTCGGCCCGCCGCGCGTAATCCAGCTTGCGCTGAGCCGTGGGGTCGTTTTTGAACAGGTGCGGGTAGATTTCATGCGTCATGTCATGCACCGTCAGCACCAACGGCGTTTTGCCTATGAAGGGAATCAGGTCGTATGCGTTGGTGTGGGTGGGGTGGATGACATCGAAACGGTGGCCGGCGCGCATGTACTTGCGGATTTCCTCACGCAAGGCGTGGCGGTTGGCCTTCCCTGCGTACGGGGTATGGGAAAGCATGAGCCTTATGGCGCGGGCGGCCAACGGTATCCCGGGCGCCTCCGCCGAGGTTTGCGGGAAAAAGGGGGCCGTCTTGAGGTTCTCGTTGGGTGTTTCCCTGATGGGAATGTGAACGTTGACACCAAGCTGCATCAAATGCGCCGCGAGTTCGCAATGGTAGCGGGCGAAACCGCTGACGCGGTCGCTCCAAAACGTGCAGGGGTGCATGAATACTTCCATCATAATTGTGTCAGGATTTGATTTTTCTGATAAGGGCCAATAGCGCTGCGAAAACGGGCATAGGCAGGCAGCGCAGCATATCATACGGCCTTGTCATACCCAGTTCCCGCGCCATGCGCACGCGGTTGATTGTACCCTTTCTCCAGTAGGAACGCAAGGTTTCTGTTACGCAAATCTTTTCCTGCATGTCTGCAAGGAACGCCAGCACGCCCGGTTGTTCATCCTGCGGCATGCGGCGCGCGAAATCCAGCAGGTCCTCGTATGTTTGGCGCATAGGGGCCGCCGTGCTGTTCTGGTATTCGTCAAAGAGACGCTCGCGGCGCATGATGTCACGGTAGCCTTCGTTCCTGTTGTCGGACCCTATGCTTTGGTGCATGCTGTTGTTGCGCACCAGCACGGCGTTGGCATTGTCCACGAGCACGCCCTTGCCCAGTACGGAAGCCCGGAAGTACAGGATGTAGTCGTCTGCAAGGTGCGCCGCCGCCGGAATATCCCCAAAGGTCCGGAAGCAGGCCATGTTCCATGCCTTGTATGAGTATTCTTTCGAGAGAAATGCGCATTGGCCCGGACTCATGGTGCGGATGTCAATCTCCCTTGTGCTCATTCCCTGCGCGCAGGGAATGCGGCTTGTCTCCACTGCCGCTGCCTCTTCTTCATCCTGGAAATAATAGCTCGATTCCGTGGCTACGTATGTGCAGCCCGGAATTGAGGAGACAACCTTCCCGATTACGGAGCACCTGTCAATGGCGGAAATGTCGTCATCGTCCGCGCGGATAATCCAATCACCCTGGGCAAGGGAAACGGCGTGGTTGAAATTGCCCGCCGTTTTCAGGTTGGTAGGCGGCTGGGTGACCACCACGCGGCGGGTTCCCTTGTAGGCGGCCACGCATTCCTTGATGATTTCGAAGGTGCGGTCCGTGGAGCAGTCGTCGGAGAAGATGTACTCCATCTCGCCCTCATAGTCCTGCGCCAAAGCGCTCTCCACCGCCGCCCGCACGTACTTCTCCCGGTTGTGGGAGAGCAGCACGTAGGAGAGCTTGGGCAGGGGCGGCATGTTAGGATTTCCCTTTCAGCTTTCTGATGATGGACAGCAGCCCGGCGTATATGGGCATGGGCAGGCAGTACAGCATGGTGAAAGCGGCGGGATAACCCATCTCCCTGCAAATTTTCAATCGGTTGAGCGTGCCTTTGCGCCAGTACGAGCGCAGGTGGTCGCGGTGTTCCATGTTGATGGCGAAATCCGCCATGAACGGGGCTGCAGCCTCTTTTTCCTGCGCGGAAAAATGCTCCTCCACATAGTCTTTGAGCTGGTTGTACGTGGCGAGCATGGGGGCGTATGTCAGGTTGTAGTATTTGTCGTTGAACTGCTCCAGGCGGATAATGGCACGGTAGTCACGGGCGTTGTCATCGTCTCCACGGCTTTGGTTGCCGCTGCCGTTGCGAATGAGAACGGCAACGGCATTGTCCACAAGCACGCCCTTGCCCAGCACGGCAGTCCTGAAGTAGAAGATGTAGTCGTCCGCCCAGTATGCATCCAAGGGCAGTTCCCCGAATGCGCGGTAGGCTTCCATGCTCCATGCCTTGTAGGAATATGTCTTCGCATGGTAGGCGCATTCGTCCGGGGATGCCTCGCGTATGTCTACCACTCTGGGGTGCATGAAGGTGCCACAAGGGGTCCGGCTTTCTGCTACAGCTGCCTGTTCCTCGTTATCCGTAAAGTATTTGCTGGCTTCCGTGGCTATGTAGGTGCAGCCGGGAACGGCATTGATAACTTTGCCTATGACGGTGCAGCGGTCCACCACGGAAAGGTCGTCATCGTCCGCGCGGACAATCCAATCGCTTTGCACAAAGCTGAGGGCGTGGTTGAAGTTGCCGGCGGTCCTCAGGTTGGTGGGCGGCTGCGTGACCACCACGCGGCGGTTGCCCTTGTAGGCGGCCACGCACTCTTTGATGATCTCGAAGGTGCGGTCCGTGGAGCAGTCGTCGGAAAAGATATACTCCAGCTCCCCCTCATAGTCCTGCGCAAAGGCGCTTTCTATGGCGGCGCGGATGTATTTTTCCCGGTTGTGGGAGAGCAGGACGTATGAGAGTTTGGGGAGCTGCGGCATGTCTTGTATGGGGGATTACTTGTTGTTGGCGCGGGAGAACTGCTTGAGGCGCAGACCGTTGAGGTGGATGAAGCCGGAGGCGTCGTCCTGGTTGTAGTCTTCGTCCGTGTAGTCGCCCTCCATGGTGGCGATGGCGTAGCTGTACAGGGAATTGGGGCTCTTGCGGCCGGCGTACATCACGTTGCCCTTGTAGAGCTTCAGGCGCACCTCTCCGTTCACGGTTTCCTGGGTCTTGGCGACGAGTGCCTGGATGGCCTCCCTCTCCGGTGCGAACCAGAAGCCGTTGTACACCATGGCTGCGTAGTCCGGGATGAGGGAGTCGCGCACCTTCTGGGCCTCGCGGTCCATGGTGATGGTCTCGATATCGCGGTGTGCGGCCAGCAGGATGGTGCCGCCGGGCGTCTCGTAGATGCCGCGGCTCTTCATGCCCACAAATCGGTTTTCCACAATGTCCACGCGGCCTATGCCGTGCAGCCCGCCCAGGTGGTTGAGCACAAGCATCACCCCCAGCGGGTCCAGTAGCGTGTAGCCGTTCCTCTCACCCTTGGCGGCGGTGCCCACTTTGGCCATGATGTCTGCCAGCCCCTCCGTCTGCAGGCCGATGATGTTGCCCTTCTCGAACAGGCACTGCAGGTACTGCGGCTTGTCCGGCGCGTCCTCCGGGGCGTTGGAGAGCAGGTACATCTTGCGGTCATCCTTCTTGGTGGCGTCGTACCACGTGTCCTCCAGGATGCCCGCCTCATAGGAGATGTGCAGCAGGTTGCGGTCCATGGAGTACGGCTTCTTCACGCTCTGGCGGATGGGGATGCCGTGGCTCTCCGCGTACTGGATAAGCTCTGTGCGGCCGGGGAACTGGTCGCGCCACTCCTTCATGCGCCACGGGGCTATCACCTTCAGCTGCGGGGCCAGCGCGTTGATGGAAAGCTCGAAGCGCACCTGGTCGTTGCCCTTGCCGGTGGCGCCGTGCGCAATGGCGTCCGCGCCCTCCGCCAGCGCCACGTCCACCATGGCCTTGGAGATGCAGGGGCGCGCAATGGACGTGCCCAACAGGTAGCGCCCCTCGTACACGGCGTTCGCCTGGAACATGGGGTAGATGTAGTTGGCGGCGAAATCCGCCTTCAAATCTCCGATGATGCACTTGCTGGCCCCGGTCTTGAGCGCCTTCTCCTCCAACCCGTCCAGCTCCTCCGCCTGTCCCACGTCCGCGCAGTAGGCGATAATCTCCGCATTGTACTTCTCCTTGAGCCACACCAGCAGAACAGATGTGTCAAGGCCTCCCGAATATGCCAGTACTATTTTCATTTTCTATCTCAAGCGCGCATCGCGCGCACGGGCTGATTGTACGCCTTGGTTTATCAAAAATCAAAGTAAAGTTGTGTCACGGTCACTTTCCGCGGCAGATGGCGCGCAGGCGGCGGGAGGCTATGAGGATGGGAACCAGGCCCATGAGGAAGAGGTAAATGCTGTCCCGCTTGACGGTGGAGACGGAGCCGGAGTCCGTGTCCTGGTCGAAACTGCCGAAGGGCGCGGGCTGGCGCGGGGCCAGGAAGAAGCCGCGGTCCTCCTCCTGGCGGTCGTCCTTGCGGGCGGTTTTCACGCCCTCTCGCACGGATGCGAGCTTGCGGTTGGAGAAGTAGAATTCCGCCGGGTGGTCCGTGGCCTGCCGCGCGCGGTTGTCCTGCTCCGCGGAGAGCTCGTCCAGGTATTTCTCATCCATGGAGAGGGCGGCCTTGCGCACGCGGCGCAGCAGGTCGCTCGCCTCCTCGTCGTCCGCGGCCATGCCGTTGAAGGCCAGTGCGGCGCGCTGGATGAAGCGCAGGTCCTCC
This sequence comes from Akkermansia sp., assembly GCA_024405435.1. Classification (GTDB taxonomy): domain Bacteria; phylum Verrucomicrobiota; class Verrucomicrobiia; order Verrucomicrobiales; family Akkermansiaceae; genus Akkermansia. Next base: position 38,913 of record JAKSOU010000004.1, read on the forward strand.
TCTGTGCCGTGCTCCTTGAGCTCGTCGCGGAATTCTTTCACGCGGTCGTTCTCCAGGTCCCACAGGTTGTCGGAGGTCTGCATAACGAACATCATCTCGAAAGCGTAGCGCAGGGGGCAGAATTCCGCGATGAGGGGCACGGGCTTGGAGCTGATGTTGTGGGTGGTTTCGTCCTGGTACGCCACGCGGTGGCGCAGGGTGGAGAGCTTGTGGTCGATGGCGGCGGGGAGCACGCCGTCCGGTATGTGGGGGCTGAACTCGTTCATTTCCTCGAACCGCACCAGGGCGCCCGCCAGCAGGATTTGCGGCACCAGCAGCAGCGGCACGATGTTGAGCGCCGTGCGCTCCGAGCGCACAAAGGCGGAGACGCAAAGCGAGAGGGAAATGCCCACAAAGGCCGTGAGCAGCATCACCAGGAAGTGCTCCCAGAACATGCCGTGGATTTCCAGCACGGCGTTGCCCACCCACAGGTAGAGCGCGCACTGCAGCCCGGCAATGCCGGTGAGCACCAGCGTTTTGGCCAGCAGGTAGCCGCTCGTGAAGAGCTTGTAGTTGCTCTCGCGCCGCAGGATGGGGCGGTCCCGCAGGATTTCGCACGCGGAGTCCGTGAGCCCGAAGAACATGGCCAGCACCAGGGAGAGGAACAGGTACTCCGTGATGTGAAGGGATTTGTAGAACGTGTACGGCGCATCCGTGGCCGCACGCAGCGTGCCCGCTATCAGCAGCGCCAGCACAGGTCCCTCCAGCAGCAGCGCGTACAGGCCCATTCTGCTGCGCAGGCGCGACAGGAACGTGCGCGACACCCACAGCGTGAACAGGCGCCACAGCTCCATGGGGCGGCGGCGCGGCATGTTGGGGATGGGTTTCGCCTGCTCCGCGGAGGGCTCTGCGGGAGCGCTCTCCGCGGCGTTGCGGTAGGCGTACCGCTCATAGCGCTCCTGCCACAGGTCCGGGGAGACGTCCGTGCGGTTCTCGATGGCGCGGAAGGGGGCGTCCAGCACCTCGAACACGTAGTCCGCACCGCCGGCCGCTATGGCCTCCTTGGTGACGTGCAGCCCCAGCTCCTCCGCCGCGGCGCGGAAGTAGTCAACCATCTCCTGCGGCGTGCCCCAGAAGGCCATCTTGCCGTGCGGGTCCAGCACCATCACCTTGTTGAACCGGTTGAGCAGCACCTGCGCCGGGCGGTGCAGGGTGCAGATGAGCATGCGCCCGTAGGTCATGTTCTCCAGGGTCTGGATCACGCGCTCCGCATCGCCGGAGGAGAGGCCGCTGATCGGCTCGTCGATAAGGTAGACCTCCGCCGTGCCGGTGAGGTCCAGCCCCAGGTTCAGGCGGGTGCGTTCGCCGTCGGAGAGGGTGCGTTCGCCGGCGCGGCCCACGTTGCGCTTGGCCAGGTGGGAGATGCCCACAAAGCTGAGCACGGAGAGGGTTCTGCGCATGCGGTCCACCGGGCTGAGCAGCGGGCGGCGCGCAATGGAGGCCTGGTACACGTGCTCCTCCACGGTCATGGCCTCGTCCAGGATGTCCTCCCGCGGGATGAAGGCGATGTAGCGGCGCAGGTTGTCGGAATCCGGGGTGAGCTCCTCGCTGTTGTAGTGGATGCTGCCGAAGGAAGGCGCCAGGTGCCCGGCGAGCATGGAGAGCAGGGTGCTCTTGCCGGAGCCGCTGGGCCCCAGGATGCACGCCATCTCCCCGCGCTTCAAGGAGAAGTCGATGTTGTTCACCACGCGCCCGGCGCGCATGAAATCGCGCGTGAGGCCGCGCACGCGCAGCGAGGTCACCGCGCTGGATTCCTCCTCCAGCACTCCTGCGGAGAACCGGCAGCGCAGGTATTGCACCGCGCTCAGCGCTATCAGGTCGCCGTCTATGAGCTTGGTGTCGCCGCGCACCGGCTGGTCGCCCACGGTGATGCTGTGGGCGTCTCCCTCCAGCACGCGGAGCATGCCGGTGTTGGTGTTGCGGGAGTAGGTGACCTCGAAGACGGTTCCGGGTGCCAGGCCGGGGGTGAGCATGAGCGCGCCGGGGCGGTTCATGTAGGGCATGTTGCTCACCAGGATGCGGCGCTTGCCGGGATCCAGCTGGAAACTGTGGCCGGTGGAATCTTTGTCCGCCAGTTCCGCAAAGTTGAAGGGCCCCTGGCCCTGCACGGTGAACGGCGTGTAGTAGGAGGCGCCCACGGCGTCCCCGTAGTGCAGCAGCCTGCCGTCCAGCACAAACTGCGCATCGTGCCGCATGATTTCAATCTCCACGTGCACGCCGAACTTCAGGCGGGCGATGCAGTTGAGCGGGCGCTGGCGGGTGATGGACACCATGTCGTCCTCCATTTCCAGGTAGTACACCAGCATCATGCCGGAGTACTGCGCCTGCAGCAGGCGGCGGATGGTGCCGTAGCGGAAGTGACAGCTTCCCAGCTCCACGCGCTGCCCCTGGGAGAGCGGCAGAATGTCCCCCTTCTGCAGGTAGCGGCCGCGCACGGAGATGGGCTTCATGCCGTCGTTCACCACCAGCAGCACGTTCACGCAGCGCAGCACGCGGAAGCGCACGGCGTCCTCGCTCTCCGGCAGCTGCACGTTGCCGAAGGTGATGTCTGTGGAGAAGGAGAGGCTCTCGATGGGGCGCGTGGCAATCTTGCCGGGGGTGTTGACCAATTTGTCGATGATGCCCGCGGCACCGGGGAGGTTGAGGCCGTTTGCCACCTCCTCGAAAAGCTCCGGGGTGCCTTCGCGGCCCTGGATGCGGTGCAGCAGGGTGTACACCTCCAGCGCCAGGGCAATGCGCTCCTCCGCGGTGCGCTTGGCCGCTGCAAGCGTGAGGGTGGATTGCAGCGGGTAGTGCGCCTCGTACGATTTGCGGAAGCGCTCCGCCAGCCAGATGTGCTCCACGTTCGGGAAATCGTAGCGCAGGATGTCCATGGCCGCGTACAGCACCTCCGGCGCCGGGTTGTCCAGCATTCCCAGGATGGAGGCGAAGAGGTCCGCTATGATGCCGGCGTGGGCGCGGTCGCTCTCGGCCTTCGGGATGAAGCGGCGCGGGGCGTCCGCGGCAAAGGCCACCACATCGGTGTACGCATGCAGTACCGCGCGGTGGCCGCGCTGCAGGGCGTCCCAGGCCGCCGCCCGTGCAGAGGAGAGGAAAGCCACGGCCCTGGTGAGGGCGTCTCGGATGTCCTGCATCTTCATGGGCGGCTCTCCTTTCCGTATCCCGGGCAGCGCAGCTCCCAGCCGGGGAAGTTCCATTTCTGCGGGAAATCGCGGCACTGCTGCGGCTTCACGGATTGGATGCGGCAGGTGTTGTCCGCGTTGAGCATGATGCACGCGCCGTCCGCGGCCTCCGTGAGGGAGAGTCCGCGGCGGTTGCTCTGCAGGCGGCAGTATTGGTTGATGAATTCCTGTTCGTCCAGGTGCAGGAAGGCGGCAATGGCGGTGATGTCACCCTCCGTCAGGCACACGTTGCCCTCCCAGCGGCAGCATGCGCCGCAGCGTTGGCAGGTGTGGGGCTGGGTCAGAGGGGTGGTCATCGTAAAGGTGTCAGTGTGGGAATTCCCAGGGTTTGTGCCGGGCGTCCGTGATGTGCGGCGGGCGCACGTAGATGGGTTCCGCGGGCTTGGCGGCCAGCGCGGCGCGCGCGGCGTCATCCATGCCCAGCCACGTTTCCACCAAACCCTGTGCCGTGGGGCGCAGCCCGCAGCGTTCCGCGGGAATGTGGGTGCCGCGCATGTATTCTGCATCTTCCACACTGTAGATGGGCGCGCCTTCGGCGGTCATGCGCCCCAGCTCGTTGTAGTTGATGACGTCAATTGTCCCGTCGGGCTTGCGCAGGGTCCAGCCGCCGCGGCGTGCGTTGGAAATGATGTAGGCGCCTTCCGCCGCCAGCTGGTTCCAGGAAGGCACGGCCACCAGCTTGGCGCCGCGCACCATGGAGACGCCCACGCCCGCGGCCAGGGCCACGCGCACGCCGCCGTAGCTGCCGGGGCCCGCGCCCACCAGCACCGCATCCAGCGGGGAATCGCCCAGCGCATCCAGCGCGCGCTGCAGGGCGGGGAAAAGGTAGGCATCGTGGTTGCGCTCCGCGTGCCACGCGGACTCCGCGGCGAACCCGCCGCCCGTGTAGAGGCAGAGGGTGGCGTCCGCAACGGAGGTTTCTATGGCGAGGAGGTTCATGGGCGGGAGAGCAGGGCGGTGGTCCACTTGCCGCGGGAGACTTTCTTCTGCAGTTTCAGCCCGGCGGCCTGCGCGGCTTGCAGGGTTTCCTGCCACTGGGTGTTCAGGATGCCGGAGACGATGAGCGCACCCTGCGGCTTCATGGCTCGCAGCAGTTTGGGAAATGCCTTTTGCAGCACCGCGGAGAACAGGTTGGCCAGCACCACGTCCGCCACCTCCGCCTTCGCGGGCTTCCACTTGAACACATCCGCCTGGAAGAGGCTCAGGTCCGGCGCGCCGCCGTTGCGCTTGATGTTGCGCTGCGCCACCTCCACGGCCTTGGGGTCGAAATCGAACGCCACGGCGCGCGCCGCGCCCAGGCGCAGCCCCGCCAGCGCCAGCACGCCCGTGCCGCAGCCTATGTCCGCCAGGGTCCACTCCTTGCCGCGCAGTTGGCGCGCGCAGTCGCACAGCATGCGCAGGCAGGTGGAGGTGGTGGCGTGGTTGCCCGTGCCGAACGCCTGCTCCGCCGGGAACGTGAGCAGGATGCGGCCGGGGTATTTCCCTTGCAGCCGCGCCAGCACCTTCGGATTGTCCGATGCGGAAATCACCAGGCGGTCGCGTATGATGAGCGGCGGCGTGTTCTCCGGCGCGGTGGCCGCCACCCAGTCCACGTCCTCCATGCGCTCCACGGAGCCGCCGTGGCAGGCCTGCAGCACCAGAAGCTCATCCACGCTGTCCGCATACACGTCCAGCGACAGCGTGCGGGCCTGGAAGCCGGCGGACACCACGGCGCCGGGGAAGGGGCTGAGGCGTTGCTGCCAAAGCTCCTCCTGTGCGGCGGGTGCGCTCTTGTGCCACTTCCACATGGTGGATTCTACTTGGCGGGATAGATGTTGATTTCCGCGGCGGAGGAACCGGAGCCCTCGATGGAGCGGGTGGCGGTGAAGCGGAAGAAGCGGGCATCCACGGGGGAGAAGTCCACGCGCTGCTCGATGGGGTTGGCGCGCAGGTTGCCGAACTCGCCCTCGCCCACCTTCTGCCACGCCTTGCCGTCCTTGCTCACCTCGAAGGTGTAGCGGTCCGTCATGTCCTGCACGGAGCCGTCCTGGCGCGGCGTGTAGGAGAACGCGGCAATCTTTTGCCTCTGCCCCATGTCCACCGTGATGGATGCCGGGCACTTGTCGGAATGCCAGAGGGTGTCCTCCTTGCCGTCGATGGCGGCGGCGCCCTTCTTGCTCGTCCAGGAGCCCTTGGCCAGCCCGGTGTCCTGCACCGCGGGCGCGGTCACGGACGAGATGTCCGGCATCTTCAGCAGGGAGAGCTCGCTGATGCAGGGGCAGGCGCGGCTCTTGGTGATGCGCAGGCGCACCTTGTCCGTGGTGGTGGGTTGCACTCGGCGCATCACCTGGTTGCCGATGCTCTTGCCGGCGGCGTCCTCAGCGTCGATGGTCTGCCACTGTCCGTCCACCCAGGCGTCGATGGCGAAGTTCTGCACGCGCTGGCCCAGGCGGATTTGCTCGCGCACGCGCACCACGTCGAACGTGGCGGGCTTCTTGAGCTGCAGCTCCACCTCGCCCGTGGTCTCCTTGTCGTCCGTGCACCAGTAGGACTCGATGTCGCCGTCCGTCAGCTTCTCCGGGCCGAAGTTCTTGGTGTCCCCGCCGCGCACGTTGCTAGCCTTGGCCTTGGCTCCCTTCGCAAAGTCGTTGGCCAGCAGCTGGCGGCGTGCCTCGCCGAAGCGCAGCAGCGCATCCACGTCCGCCGGGTCCAGCTGGCCGTCGCGGTTGGCCGCCACGTTCAGGATGAGGTTGGCGCCGTAGCCCACGCTCTTCATGTACACGTCGTCCATGAGCTTCTGCGGGCTCTTCACGCGGCCCTCCTGGTTGGGGTGCCAGAACCAGCCGGAGCCGTTGATGGTGGTGTCAGCCTCCAGCGCGAGCCACTTCTCGGTCTTGTCCGGCATGTCGGCCAGGGTTCTGGGATGTCGCTCGTTGGCGGCGTTGGCGGTGTTGATGACGTTCCAGTAGGGGTACTTCACGAAGCCTTGCTCGGAGCCGCCCCAGGAGGCGTCGCCGCGGCCGGCGGCGCCCCAGATGATGCAGTTGGGCTGCAGCTTGCGGATGAGCTTCACCACGTTGGTGAAGTTGTAGTAGTCGTCCGCCTTGCCGATGTTGCGCTTCTCCCTGGCGCCGCCGTAGAAGCCATCGCCGCCGTTGGCGCCGTCGAACCAAATCTCGAAGATGTTGCCGTACTTGGTGAGCAGTTCCTCAATCTGCTTGTAGTAGACCTTGAGGTAGCCGGGCTTGCCGTACTCCGCGCAGTTGCGGTCCCACGGGGAGAGGTACACGCCGAAGCGCATGCCGTGGTTCTTGCAGGCGGTGGAGAACTCGCGCGCCACATCGCCCTTGCCCTTCTTCCACGGGGATTGTGAGATGTTGTGCTTGGTGGCCTTGGTCTGCCACAGGCAGAAGCCGTCGTGGTGCTTGGCGGTGTAGATCATGCCCTTCATGCCCGCCTGCTTGAAGGTGGAGACAATCTTGTCCGCGTCGAACTGTGTGGGGTTGAACATGGCGGGGTCCTCGTCGCCGTAGCCCCATTCCTTGTTGGTGAAGGTGTTGAGGCCGAAGTGAACGAAGGCGTACCATTCCATGCGCTGCCACTGGATTTGCTGTTCCGTGGGGACGGCACCGCAGGGTGCGGGGGGACTGGCGGCCCCGGCGGTGGAAGCCAGCGCCAGCAGGGAGGTGATGATGTGTTGCGTTTTCATAAGTCTAGCATGTCTCCGGCAAGCCCCTGCGCGTCTTCGTAGCGCAGGATGAAGAGTTCGCCCGTCTCCTTGAGCCTGCCGTAGAAGAAGGGGGTGTCTGATGTGTTGTCCCCCGGCACGATTTCAATCGTCCGGGTTTCCCGGTGAGTCTTTTGCCTGCCCTCGGCGGCGTGCAGCGGGTCCTCCTGCGCGGCGGAGAGCAGCTCCTCCGGCGTGGCCTCCGCGGTCTCGGCCTCCTGCTGTGCGCTGGCCGCCACGGCCTGCGCCGTCTCCGGCGCGTCCGGCAGCTCCAGCTCCACCGTCACGGTGAACACGGGCTTCTCCAGCGCCTTGAGCGCGTCCTCGTCCGTGCTGTCCAGCCACTGGGAGGCCTTGAGCTTCTGGAGGCTGCGCAGGTAGTATTCCGCGCGGTGAATGTTGATGTTGGCCGTCACGTCCTTCTCTCCCAGTTTGCCGGTCCAGGATTCGCCGATGTGGTCGTAGTCCAGCACGAGGGGTGCCTGCCTGTATCCGAGGGTGAGTCTGCGGACGGCGGCGAGGGGAATCGGCGTGACGTTCTTGGATTTCCACTTGGCGGCGCGCAGGGAGATTAGGCGGGTGAACTTGGTGTTGAGGCGGAAGACGGAGGAGCCGCCCAGCTCCATGCCGAACCAGGCCTGCTTGCCGGACTTGGGGTCCGCGTGGCGGCCGATGAGGAAGGTGCGCGCCTCGCGGTCCTTCACCAGCGGCAGGTCGCAGCCGAAGATGACGGCGCGCACGTTGCACGGGTTGGGCAGCACGGAGAGCACGTAGTTGGGTGCGTCAAGCCCGTACTTGGCGGCCATGGCGCGCGTGTCCTCGCCGGGCGCGGCATCCGCCGCCACCTCGTCCACCGGGATGTCCCTCATGCCGTGCAGCAGGCTCACCGCCGCGTTGGTGTCGGCGGGCCTGTAGGGCTGGTCTCCCTCGGAGTACATCCACTCGTCGTTGATGCCGCCCTCCGTGTTGCCGGGTATCTTGACCAGGCGGATGGCATCTGCGGAGCGCATGGAGCGGATGGAGATGCGCGCCACGTCGTTGGCCGCCAGGTCGGAGAACTGGTGGGAGCGCAGCTGGTCCGCGGTGAGCTCCAGGTTGCGCGTGTACGCCGGGCGGTTGCCGGATTTGATCTGCCCCAGCACCTTCTCCGGCAGCAGGGGCAGCTCCAGGATGCCGCCCATCAGCGTGGCGTAGCTGCCGCCGCGCTCCACATCCGGCGCCGCCTGCAGCAGGAACACGGAATCGCGGTCCGGAACCTTCGCGTAGCGGTACGTGCGCTTGTCCTGCCCATCCTCGAATTCCGGGTACAGGTCAAGCATGATGGGCTGCGGGCCCCAGCTGCCGTGCAGCTCCACCCGCATTTCAGGCTTCTCCGCCAGCTTGGCATCCGCCGGGTTGAGCACGTGCCGCGCGCGCAGCCGCAGCAGATCCACCAGGAAGGCGTCCGCCTTCTCGCCGTCTCCCGCCGCCAGGAACGGCGCGGTCACCGCCCAGGCGGATTCCGCGCTCGCGCGCGAGAGGCGCACCTCTGGCTGCCCCTCCCGCCGCAGGGTGAAGCCCAGGATGCTGTCCGGGTCGAAGAGCAGGGGGTGCGGGTCCCGCAGCCCCTCCAGCCCCTGCTGGAAGATGGGCAGGATGTTGCAGGTGACCACGTGGATGCGCTTGTCTCGCCCGTAGAAGTCGGTTCTCAGGTAGACGGTGGGGATGATGTCCTTCCCGTTGCCGGCATCCGCCATCCAGGGTGAGGTGTTGCCCAGGGTGAAGCGCGCCACGGTGTGGCGCTTGCCCTTCGAGTGGGAGGGTGCTTTCAGCGTGATGCTGTGGGGGGAGGTCTCCACGCCGTACTCGCGCATGTTCAGGCGGGTGGTGTTGTTGAGCGGCAGGGAATCCACCAGGCGCGTGTTGCCGGCGAACGCCAGGATGGCCTCCACCGCGCCGGTGGACATGCGGTCCCGGAACGGCTTCTCTATCCACCACACCCCGCCCGCATCCTTCTGGCACACGATTTCATCGTGCAGGTCGCGGATGCGTATCCAGTCCACATCGTCCAGTTGCGCCAGGCCGGCCTTGGTGAGCAGGGGCTCCCCAGGCTCGAAACGGTGCCAGCCCGTGATGCTCGACAAGTTGCCGTAGCGCACCTCTTCCACCACCAGGGCAACGCAGAACGCGGCCAGGGCGGTCAGGATGGATGTTGTGAGGCTGCAGCGCATAGGGATTTTCTCGGTTTAGTGGCGGCGGGCGTTCCAGATGAGAAGGGCCACCAGCAGGGCCAGCAGCGGCATCACCAGCAGGGTGAGCGTCTCCAGCATGCTGCGCGAGTGCCGGTTCAGGTCGATCTTCACCGTCATGTCGTGGTTGGCGCTCTTGCCGGCGTACTCCGGGCGCGCGCACATCCACGACCACAGGGAGTACAGGTAGTCGCGCTGCTCGGCGCGGGAGTTCTCGCGCAGCAGGATATCCGTGCTGCCCAGCACCATCAGGGTGGACATGTCGTTCGGGTATTTCGGGTTGCCGCGGGTTACGGCGGCGGCCAGGCAGAGCGGGCCCTCGCGGTCCTCGTGCGGCGTGAACGTGGGGTTCAGCTCAAGCCGCGTCTCCCCGTAGTACTCGTCCGTGGTCGTCAGCAGCGGGAACACCGTCAGCTTGCGCATGCTCGCATCGCTCTCGTCCACGTGCTCCAGAGTGAGGGACATGCACTGGCCCTCCACGTGGGTGGTGCCGTTCCAGAAGGATTTGGTGCAGTTGAGCCCGCGGGGGAAGACGGCGGAGATGTCGAAGTACGCGCGGCTGCGGTCGCGCAGCAGCACGCGGTCCGCGTTGGGGCGCACGCCCTGCTCGCGCAGGAAGCGGTACAGGTACGGCAGCTTGTCCGGGTTGGCGGGGTTGAGCGCCACGAACACGGAGTTGCGGCCCTCGCGCTCCCAGAACTCGCGCACCACGTCCATCTCCTTCTCCGTGAAATCCGTTGTGGGGGAGACAATCAGCAGGCCCTCCGCATCCTCCGGCAGCTTCTCCGCGTTCGCCACGTCCACCCAGGAGAGCTGGATGTTCAGGGAGGTCGTGATGTCGCCGATGAGCTCCAGCAGCTTCTGGTCGTCGCGCGAAACGCCGCCCTTGCCCTCCACGGCGTACATGTGGCGCATCTGCCCCTCCACGGCCTCGGTGAGCGCGCCGCACACCACCTCGTCCATCACCAGCGCCACCGCGCGCCGCGTCTCGTCCGGCAGGGTCTCGTACTTCACGAACGCGGTGCCGGGGCACATGCGCACGTGCTGGCGGTCGCCCTGCTGCTCCTCGAAGGTCTTGATGGGCACGGTGCAGTCCTTGCGGGCGTCCACCACGCAGAGGTTCTGGTTGAAGTCGATGCCGTAGATTTGGGAAATCTCGCGTGCGCGGTTGGGCTGGCGCATGGGGTCGAAATACTCCACCTCCACCTTGCCGTTGCCGTAGCGCACGTACTCCTCCAGCAGGTAGCGCATGCGGGCGTAGTTGGGCGTGGAGCGCTTGAAGGCGAAGATGATGCGCACGGGCGTCTCGCGCTGCTGGATGCGCTCGCTCTGCAGCACGTTGCGCGTGCGCTCGGAGATGGAGAAGCGCTGCTCCTCGCCCGTCAGGTCCTTGCGGCCGTACTCGTGGCAGCCGATGTAGTTGCAGGCCAGCACAATCACAGCCAGCAGGAGGAGGTTGAGCCAGGCGAGCGGGTTGCCCTTGGGTCTGCGGGCATCCGGATGCCCCGTGTAGTCGTTCTTGCTCATGGAAAAATGAGGAAAAGGGGTTATGCGTTTATCGGTGCCAGCGGCGGTAGTCCACAATGCGCTTGGTGAGCGCCAGCGTGAACACGGTCAGGGTGAGGTACAGCACCACGGGGCGCGTGTCCAGCAGACCGCGCGAGAACGCGTCCACCTGCTCCGTGCAGGAGAGGTAGTGGAACGCGGGCGCGGCGGGGAACTCGCCCCACAGCTCCGTCACGCGGCCCAGGAAGTAGAACATGATCATGAAGCAGGTGGTGATGATACCCGCGATGATCTGGCTGCGCGTGAGCGCGGAGCACAGCACGCCCAGCGCAATGAAGAACGCGCCCGCCAGCGCCAGGATGCAGTACGGGCCCACCCAGTCCGCCAGCGTGTAGGTGATGCAGCCCTCCGGCGTGATGCCGTAGCGCACGCTCGTGTACCAGTTGCCGATCTCGCTCATCCACGGATACAGGTACATCGGCAGCCACAGCAGCAGGTAGAACACGTACGCCGCGAAATACTTGCCCAGCACGATCTGCCCGGTGGTCACGGGCGCGGTCAGCAGGCCCTCCAGCGTGCCCTGCCGCTCCTCGTCCGCGAACGTGCGCATGGTGATGAGCGGGAAGATGAAGATGAAGTAGAACCAGAAGTTCACGTTGCCCAGCATGTAGTACATCACGCTCTCCCCCGTGGCCTTCGTCATGGTTTGCAGCACAGCCTGCAGCCAGAAGCCCTGCAGTGCCATGGTGCATCCCAGGATGACCCAGCCGAACGGCGTGCACAGGTAGGAGCGCAGCTCCTTGAAGAAGATGGTGAGGAACGAGCGCAGGCTGCTGCGCGATCGCTTGATGTCGGTGGATGGTGTGGTTTCTGCCATGACGGAAGGGGAAGGGGTGAATATGCGTTAGTCTCGGCGGGTCATTTCCACGAACACGTCCTCCAGGCTCGGGATGTGGCGGTACAGGTGCCGCAGCACGCCGCTGTGCGCCGCCACCACAGCCGCCGCCTTCTCCCGCGTGTCCGTGCCCGGCTCCGCGCGCAGCACCAGCCGGTGCCAGCCGTCGCCGCGGTCGTCCTCCACCATCACCTTCATGATGGGCTCGAACGCCTCCAGCTCCTGCACCACGGGGTCAAGCTCGCCCTTGAACTCCAGGGAGACGCGGCCGGCGGCGCGCAGCCCGGCGGTGAGCCTGGCGGGGGTGTCCGCGGCCTTGATGTTGCCCTGGTCGATGATGATAACCTTGTTGCAGATCATCTCCACCTCGCTGAGAATGTGGGTGGAGAGGATGACGGTGTGCTCCTCCGCCAGCGAGCGTATCAGCTCGCGTATCTGGCGGATCTGGTTCGGGTCCAGCCCGTTCGTCGGCTCGTCCAGGATCAGCAGGTCCGGGTTGCCCAGCAGCGCGTCTGCCAGGCCCGTGCGCTGGCGGTATCCCTTGGAGAGCGTGCTGATCATGTTCTTGCGCTTGGGCTCCAGGCCGCAGCGGTCGATGGCCCAGCCCACCTGCTGGCGCACGCTGGACCCGCAGATGCCCTTGAGCTTGGCGCGGTACTCCAGGTAGTCGTACACCCGCATGTCCTCATACAGCGGCACGTTCTCCGGCATGTAGCCCAGGTGGCGGCGTGCCTCCAGCGGGTGGTCCAGGATATCGTATCCGGCAATGCTGGCCGTTCCGCTGCTGGGCGGCAGGTAGCCCGTGAGCATCTTCATCGTCGTGGTCTTCCCGGCCCCGTTCGGACCCAAAAATCCCACAATCTCGCCCTTGTCGATGGAGAAGTCCGCGTCCCGTACCGCCACAAAGCGGCCGAAACTCTTGTGCAAGTGCTGCGCTGTCACCATACTCATATCGCGCGGTCATTCTACCACAACCACGCGCGCGCACGCAAGAAAAATCACCGCACGCCGCGTGCGGTTTTCCTAATCCTAATCCTGATTCCCGCCGTAGAACTCCCGCATGAACAGCGCGTTCCTTTCCGCGTACAGCGCCTCCGCCAGCTCGTCCGCCAGGCGGATGAACACCCGCTCCGCGGAGCAGAGGAAAGGCGACACGCGGTCGATATGCCCGCTGGCGGCGTAGTTGGAGCAGCCGCAGCCGTTCATGCAGCGGGAGCGCAGGGCGCAGACCTTGCATTCCGGCGTGGAGTTGCCGCGAGTGGCAATAAGGTAGTTCTGGCGGGCGCGGTTGATGCCCTCGCGCACGTTGCCGAAGTTGAAAAAGTCGGAGTTGCCCTCGCCCACCAGGCGGGAGCAGGGGAAGAAGTTGCCCTCCGCGCTCACGGCGATTTCGCGTTCGCCGATGCGGCATTGCGCGCAGGTGTCGCCGTTTAGGTGCGTGCGGATCTTGTCCTCGAAATTCTCCAGCTTCACGGGCCGCACCCCGCCGCGGTAGGATTCCAGCACCATCTCTTTCACCCGCTCCAGCTGCGCGCAGAAGACATCGAACTGCTCATCCGTCCACTCGTGCCAGTAGTCCAGGTTCAGGCCGAAGCCGTGGTCGTAGTGTTCATGCAGCCAGGCCACGCCCTCCGCCAGCAGGTGGCAGTTGGCGGCGTTCACCACGCACACCGCCTTGCTGCGCAGGTTCGGGTACTTGCGGATTTCCTGCAGCGCGGGCTGCAGGGCGGCGTGGCTGCCCGTGCCGTCCGCAAAGCGGCGGTTGATGTCGTGCATGGCGGGCGACCCGTCGACCGATACGCCCACCAGGAAATCCCGCTCCGCCATCCATGCCAGCTTCTCCGGCGTGAGCAGGGTGCAGTTGGTGGTGATGCCGTAGCGCGGCGGCATGCACATCTCGCCGCGCCGCTCCTCCATGTACGCGTGGCAGCGCTGCAGCAGCTCCCACTCCAGCAGCGGTTCCCCGCCGAAAAACGACACATCGAGCGGCAGCTCCAGGCGCTTGGCCTCCGCCACGCACAAATCCATCGCGGCACGCGCCGTCTCCCAGCTCATGCAAGCCGCATGCTTGCGCCCCGCGTAGCAGTACCGGCAGCGCAGGTTGCAGTTGTGCGTGAGACACAGGGTCAGCTCTAGAGGCTGTATCAACACATCCCCAATCCCAAATCTTAAAATCCTCAATCCTAAATCACACCGCGCTAGTGTTCATTGCTTGGGCGGTGCCACCTTCTTTCTGCCGCACACTCTCTGCGGGGGCCGCACGGGCTTGGTGGGGGGCACCACGCTTCCCATCACCGGTTGCTGTGACCGCTGATCCTTCCCGACTTCCTTGGATTCCACCTTGGGCTTTTTGCCGACCACTCCCTGCGGGGGCCGTTTTCCCATCACCGGTTGCTGTGACCGCTGATCCTTCCCGACTTCCTTGGATTCCACCTTGGGCTTGACCTTGCCCGTGAGGGTCTGCGGCGCCTCGCAGGCGGGCAGGGCCAGCATGGCTGCCGCCACCGCCGCAATCACGGGGTAGCACGGTGTGTGCGTCTTGTTTTCTGCTTGGATTTTCATGATGGTATGGATTGTACTCTACACCCCTTTAAGCGCGCAAGCACGAAAATGCTGAACGAAAAATGAAAAAAAATGATTTTTTTTGCAATGAGGATGCCTTGTAGGTGCGTGGCACCCCAAAAAAGCGCCCCGCCGAGACGGCGGGGCGCGGAGGAAAATCACGTGTTAGCGGCACGCATCAATAATGGCCGCCGTGGGGGCCGGTCATCCACTTCCAGGCCGTGGCCACGATGTCGTGCGCGTCCTGGTACTTGGGCACCCAGCCCAGGATTTCCTTGGCCTTGCGGGCGTCGGCAATCAGGCGGGGCGGGTCGCCCTCGCGGCGGTCGCCGTAGGTCACGGGCGCCTTCTTGCCGGTCACCTTTTCCGCGGCATCGATGATTTCCTTGACGGAAAGGCCCTTGCCGGTGCCCAGGTTGAACCAGTTGGTCTCGCCGCCCTTCATCAGGTAGTCCAGCGCGCGCAGGTGCGCGTCCGCCAGGTCGTCCACGTGGATGTAGTCGCGGATGCATGTGCCGTCGGGGGTGTCGTAGTCGGTGCCGAAGACGGTGATGCCGGGGCGCTCGCCCTTGATGGCCTGCAGGATGACGGGGATGAGGTGGGATTCTGGCTCGTGGTCCTCGCCGATGAGGCCGTCGGGCGCGCAGCCGGAGGCGTTGAAGTAGCGGAGGAAGACGCTCTTGAGTCCGTAGGCGCGGTCGCAGTCCTTGCAAACCTTCTCCAGCATGAACTTGGAGCCGCCGTAGGGGTTGATGGGGTCCTGCTTCTCGGTTTCGGGGATGGGGACCTGGGTGGGCACGCCGTAGGTGGCGCAGGTGGAGGAGAACACGAACCTCTTGGTGCCGGCCAGCATCATGGCCTTCAGCAGCGTGAGCGGCTTGGCGATGTTGTTCTCATAGTACTTCAGCGGGTCGGTCACGGACTCGCCCACTTGGATGAACGCGGCGAAGTGCACCACGGCGTCGAACTTGCCGTTGAGCAGCAGGGGGTAGACCACGGTGGGGTCGCCCAAATCGCCCTTGACGAGCTTGACCTCCTTGTCGACGATGGCGCCGGGGTGGCCGTAGACCATGCTGTCCAGCACGGTGACGTCAGCGCCGGCCTTGACGAGCTGGCGCACAGTGTGCGAGCCGATATAGCCGGCTCCGCCTGTTACGAGTACTTTCATTTTCGTAGTAGTATTGTATTGTTGGAAGTGTTTTTACATCACATCATGCCGGAGAGCAGGGCCTCCAGCTTGCGGATATCCGCGGAGAACCGGCGGATGCCCTCCGCGGTCTTCTCCGTGGCCATGGCGTCCTCGTTGAAGAGGAAGCGGAAGCTCTTCTCGTCCGCCGGGATGCGCCGGATGTCCGCCGCCTTGGCGGCCTCCACGCTCAGCGCGGGCGCCACCGGCTCCTCGCTTGCGGCCAGCTCCGCCAGCAGGCCGGGGGAGATGGTCAGCAGGTCGCACCCCGCGAGCGCCAGCACCTCCCCCTTGTTGCGGAAGGATGCGCCCATGATTTGCACGGGATAGCCGAATTTCTTGTAGTAGTTGTAGATGCTGCGCACGGAGAGCACGCCGGGGTCGGTCTCCGCGGTGTATTCCTCGCCGGTGGCCTTCTTGTACCAGTCCAGGATGCGCCCCACGAACGGGGAAATCAGCCGCACGCCCGCCTCCGCGCACGCCACCGCCTGCACCAGGCTGAACAGCAGCGTCAGGTTGCAGTGGATGCCCTCCCGCTCCAGGATTTCCGCGGCGCGGATGCCCTCCCACGTGGAGGCTATCTTGATGAGTACGCGCTCGCGCGGGATGCCCGCAGCCTCGTACAGCGCCATGATTTCACGCGCTTTCTGCACGGTGGCCTCCGTGTCGAACGACAGGCGCGCGTCCACCTCGCTGGACACGCGGCCCGGCACGCGCTTCAGGATTTCCAGGCCGAACGCCACGATCACGCGGTCCATGAGCGCGCCGATGTCGCCCTTGTCCACCGCTTTGGCCTTGAACTCCGCCACCACGCTTTCAATGATGGGGCGGTACTCCGGCTTGCCGGCGGCGGCCAGGATGAGGGATGGGTTGGTGGTGGCGTCCTGCGGGGAGAATTCCTCCATCTGGCGGAAATCCCCCGTATCCGCCACCACGGTGGTGTACTGTTTCAGTTGGTCGAGCTGCGTAGCCATATCTAAGCGCCCGTATTCTACCACACCGCCCCCCGCCCATCAAGCCAGTTTTTCGGGAACGCGGTGATTGCGTGGCGACATCGCTCCCGCGCCGAACGGCGCGGCTAACTTCCCAAATCGTCAATTGTCAATCGTCAATTGTAAATTACCAGGCCTTCCTCCGGCAGGGGGCGGAAGTGCAGGGAGGGCGGGTTGGGGCAGCGCTCCAGCTTGGCGGAGCAGTTGTATCGGATGCGCGTGGTGAGCTTGCCGCTCCAGAAATCCGCGTACAGCGCCACGCGCCGCGGCGACAGCGTGCACGTGAGCAGCATCACCAGGCGCGACACCGTTTCCACCACCAGCGTGGCGTCCGTGTAGTCCATCTCCTCCCACGGCACCTGCACGGGCAGCAGGTGCAGCTGGCCGCACGGCACGATGCCGCCGCGGCGCCTGTGCGCCCCCTGCGGCACGCCCCCCCGCGGCAGGTAGAGCACCAGCGTGTCGTCACGCGTCTCCCGCATGGCGAGCGCGAGCGCGGCGTTGATGCGCCGCACCGGGCAGCCGTAGCGGTGCGCAAGGTGTTCCTCCAGCCCGCACGGCGGCAGCGTTTCCGGCAGGCTCAGCGTGATGCCCCGCAGCGGCGAGCCCCCGCGCCGCGCGTCCGCGTCCAGCCAGTCGTCCAGGCTTTCCGCATGCAGCATGGCGAAACTCATTTCCCGGCTGCGATGCAGCGGCTCGCCCCGCATGTCCGTGACCACCGCGCCGCCGCGCAGCACGTGTCCCGCACGCTCCACGCGGAAATGCACCAGCCGCCCGTACCCCGCCGCCACGCGGTACTGCATCACGGGGCGTCCCCCGCCCGACGGCACGCGGCCCGCCTCCTCCACCTCGCCGCGCGCCACCAGACGCGCCACGATGCGCCCCGCCAGCACCGCGCTCACGCCCGCCGCGCGCGCCAGTGCGGGGCGTGTCACCGCCTCCCCGGCCCGCAGCAGACGGCGTATCCTTTCCTCGGCGTTCGGCATACTTAGTAAACAGTGTTAATAAAGTCTAGCCGCCATTCCGACCTCTGGCAAGGAAATTCTGCAATTTGTTGTGACTCAATGCCTAAAAATGCGCATTTCCTGCTGAAATCCACCAAATTCGGCACGCTTCCACCGTGAAAAGCTAGACAGGGGGCGCGGAAACTGGTAGTGTGGCAGAAACCGACCAAACTTTACCATGAAATACATATTTGTGACAGGCGGCGTTGTATCCTCACTCGGCAAGGGGCTTGCGGCGGCATCCATCGGCACCCTCTTGGAGCATTGCGGGCTGGACGTGACCATGCAGAAGTTCGACCCGTACCTGAACATCGACCCCGGAACGATGAGCCCGTACCAGCACGGCGAGGTGTACGTGCTGAACGACGGCGCGGAGACGGACCTGGACCTGGGCCACTACGAGCGCTTCGTGCACTGCCAGCTCTCCCGCCTGAACAACCTCACCAGCGGCAAGGTGTTCTCCCATGTGCTGGAGAAGGAGCGCCGCGGCGACTACCTCGGCAAGACCGTGCAGTACATCCCGCACGTCACCGATGAAATCAAGCAGCGCCTCTACGATGTGACCGAGGCCAACAAGGAGTGCGACGTCATCATCACGGAAATCGGCGGCACGGTGGGCGATATCGAGGGCTTCCTGTTCCTGGAGGCGCTGCGCCAGTTCGCGCTGGAGGTGGGGCGCCAGAACTGCTGCTTCGTGCACGTCACCCTGCTGCCGTACATCCGCGCCGCCGGCGAGACCAAGACCAAGCCCACCCAGCAGAGCGTCGCCAAGCTCCGTGAAATCGGCATCCAGCCGGACATCATCGTCTGCCGCACGGAGATGGACAACCTCACCGAGGGCGAGAAGCAGAAGATCGGCATGTTCTGCAACGTGCCGCCCCGCAACGTCGTGGCCTTCTGCGACGTGAAGCACACCATCTACGAATGCCCCGTGGATCTCGGCCGCGACCGCATCGACCGCATCGTCAACGAGGTCCTGGGCATCACCACGCCCAAGCCCAAGATGGACGACTGGCAGAACTTCGTGGGCCGCGTCATCCACCCCTCCCACAGCGTGCGCATCGCCGTGGTCGGCAAGTACATCTCCCTTCAGGACGCCTACAAGTCCATCTACGAGAGCTTCACCCACGCCGGCGCAGCCAACGACTGCCGCGTGGAAATCGTGCGCGTGGATGCGGAGGCGCTGGAGAAGTCCACCTGCAAGGAGCTCATCGGCCAGGTGGACGGCATCCTGGTGCCCGGCGGCTTCGGCGACCGCGGCATCGAGGGCAAGATCAAGGCCGTCAAGTACGCGCGTGAAAACAACATCCCGTTCCTGGGCATCTGCCTGGGCATGCAGGTGGCCGCCATCGAGTTCGCGCGCGATGTCCTCAAGCTCAAGAAGGCCAACTCCACCGAGTTCGACAAGGATTCCCCCGACCCCATCATCTGCCTGCAGGAGGAGCAGAAGCACATCAAGGACATGGGCGCCACCATGCGCCTCGGCGCGTACCCCGCGCACATTGTGCAGGGCACGCTCTGCAGCAAGCTCTACGGCGGCCAAGAGACCATCTCCGAACGCCACCGCCACCGCTACGAGTTCAACGCGGACTACCGCGAGCGCTGCGAGAAGGCCGGCCTGGTCATCTCCGCCGTGAACGACGAGCACGGCCTGGTGGAGGTGGTGGAGCTGCCGAGCCATCCCTTCTTCATCGCCTGCCAGTACCACCCGGAGTTCCAGAGCCGCCCGAACACCCCGCACCCGCTCTTCTCCGGCCTGGTGGCCGCCGCCCTGGAGCACCGCCAGTCCTAACGCAGCCCCCCGCACGCCGCCCGCGTTCCCGCCATGCTGGACATCGCTGTCATAGCCGCGTACTTCTGCGCCATCTTCGGCATCGGGCTGTACGTGGGGCGCCGGCAGGACAGCCTGGAGAGCTACGCGCTGGGCAACCGCAGCCTGCCGTGGTGGGCCATCCTGGCCTCCATCATCGCCGCGGAGATCAGCGCCGCCACCTTCCTCGGCACACCGGGCGAGGGCTTCGCCCTGCGCAACTTCACCTACGTGCAGCTCGGCATCGGCACCCTGCTGGGCCGCATCGTGGTCGGCAAGCTCTTCCTCAAGCCGTACTACCAGTACAAGGTGGTGTCCATCTACGAGTACCTGGAGAAGCGTTTCGGCGTGACCACGCGGCGCTGGGCGAGCGTCACCTTCCTCATCAGCCGCGTGCTGGCGAGCGGCACGCGCCTGTTCTTCGCGGGCATCCTGCTGGTGCTGGCGTACATGTTCCTGGTGGGGCGGGAGTCCGCCACGCCCACAGAGACCGTGGTCATCTACATCGGCGCGCTCACCCTCATCACCGTCGCCACCGCCGTGTACACCACCCTCGGCGGACTCAAGGCCGTGGTGTGGACCGATGTGCTCCAGGCCTCCATCCTCTTCATCGCCGTCTTCACCACCATCGGCATCCTCCTCTTCAGCATCAAGGGCGGCGGCTCCTGGGGCGACGCCTGGAACACCATCTGCGCCACCCTCGGCAACACCGACTACAACCCCTGCAAGGTGGAGCACCTGCAGCCCGGAAAGGTCTTCGACTGGGGCGTGACGGGGCAGGGCTTCATCGCCGACGTGAAGAACATCCTCGGATCGGAGTACACCCTCTGGAGCGCGTTCCTCGGCGCCACCTTCCTCACCATGGCCACCCACGGAACCGACCAGGACATGGTGCAGCGCATGCTCGCTGCGCGCGACAGCAAGACCGGCACGCGCGCGGTCATCCTCTCCGGCATCCTGGACATGCCGATTGTGCTGGTGTTCCTCTCCTGCGGCATGCTGCTGTTCGTGTACTTCGCCGTGAACGGAATCGCCCCGCCGGAGAAGCAGATTGAGATTTTCCCCTACTTCATCATCCACTACCTGCCCGCGGGCGTGCGCGGCCTGCTGGTGGCCGCCCTGCTCGCCACCGCCATGGGCTCCCTCTCCACCGCCCTCAACGCACTGGCCACCACTGCCACGCGCGACTGGTACCGCGACGTCTTCCACCCCGACGCCACCGACGCCCAGATGCTGCGCGCCGTGCGCCTGCTCACCGTCGGGTTCGCGGTGCTGCTGATAGCCGTGGGCGCGGTCACCGCCTGGTACAGCGTGATGGATCCCACCGTGCGCATCCTGCCCATTGCGCTGGGCATCTTCGGCTACACATACGGCTCCCTGCTCGGCATCTTCCTGCTCGGCATGCTCACCAAATCACGCGGCAACGACCTCGGCAACGTCCTCGCCATGCTCGCCGGATTCGCCGCCGTCATCGCCCTGGAGCTCCTTGGCCGCAACGGCATCCTCCCCCCCATCGCCTTCCCCTGGCGCGTCACCATCGGAACCGCCGTCACCTTCCTCGTCGGCGCCTGCTTCCGCAAGAAGTGACAACTAAACGGCCCGCCGCGCGGATTGTATGATTTCACGCGGAATAGACTGTACAAAAGGGCGCGGTTGTGGTTGAATTCGCGCGTGAGCACGGGAGACGGCAGGGACGGCAAGGTACGCTCCGTTATACTCAAGGGAGAACTGGGCGGAAACCTCGCCGGGCTCAGCCTGCCGCGCCAGATTGTCACCATCGCCCTGTGGCCCCTGCTGGAGCAGGTCATGAGCTTCATCTGCTCCTGCAACACCGTGATCCTTTCCAACAACCTGGGCACCACGCCGGAGCAGACCACCCAGATCGCCGCCGGCATGGGCGTGGTCTCGTACGTGATGTGGATGGGCTTCCTCATGCAGGGCTCCGTGGCCATGGGCGCCACCGCCATCGTCAGCCGCATGACCGGCGCCCGCCGCTTCGGCGAGGCCAACTACGCCGCCAACCAGTCCGCCACCATGGGCCTGATGGCCGGTATCGTCTCCGCACTGCTGATGTACTTCGCCACGGACTACCTCATCGTGGATTTCCTCGGGCTCGTGGGGTACGCGCAGGAGGTGGCCATCCGCTTCATGCGCATCGGCTGCCTTGCCGCCATCTTCTCCGGCGTGACGTTTGCCGTGAACGCGGCCCTGCGCGGCGCGGGCGACACGCGCACGCCCTTCTTCGTCATGCTGTCCATGGACGGCCTGCAGGTGGTGTTCAGCCTCATCCTCACCCAGTGTTTCGGCATGGATATCGAGGGCCTGGCGTGGGGCATGATCCTGGCGATGGCGGTCACGGCGGCGTTCCTGGTGGGGCTGCTGGTGCGGCGGACCATGCGCATCACGCGCAGTATGGGCGCCTGCACGGACCTGGACGAGTTTGCGCGCTCGGTGAGCGCCACCTTCGTGCCGCCCATCTTCCTGCGCCTCCACTCCCTCGTGCCGCAGTGGGACATGGTCTACCGCATCGTTTGCATCGGCTTCCCGCAGGCCGTGGAGGTCTGCGGCGTCTGGCTCGTGCAAATCTACGTGATGCGCATCATCTCCTCCCTGGGGGATGCAGCCGTGGGCGCCCACAACATCGCCATCCGCATCGAGTCCCTCAGCTTCCTTCCCGGCTTCGCCGTCGGCATCGCCAGCGCAACCCTCGTCGGTCAGTACCTCGGCGCACGCAACCCCCGCATGGCCGTGGCCACCGTCTGGAAATGCACCGGCTACGCCCTCCTCTTCATGGGCCTCATGGGCGTGGTCTTCTTCGCCTTCCCGGAACTCTTCATCTACCCGTTCGCCGCCGGCTCCCAGGCCCTGGTGGACACCGCCCGCCCCGTCGTGCAGCTCTTCCTCATCGCGGAGCCCGTGTACGCCACCATGATGCTCTTCAAGACCAGCCTGCGCGGCGCTGGAGACACCCGCCGCGTCATGTACGTCACCTACACCTGCATGGGCATCTTCCGTTTCGTGGTGCTCTTCCTCTGGAACCGCTACTGCCCGGAGTCCATCACCCTCGTGGGCATCTGGAGCCTCTTCGTGCTGGATATGGCCATCCAGTCCGTCATCCTCTACCGCCTCGTCACCGGCCTCAAGTGGACCAGGAAGAAAGTCTAGGAATTGACGATTTACAATTTACAATTGACGATTTGGGAAAGTTCGCGCTGTAGCCTCTGGCGTATGTTTGCCTTGCCAAGGCCGCCGCGGGGTGATATATTCGCACCCGTCGTTTATCCCTTTCACATACATACAAGATGATGAACAAGATCAAAGCAGCTATCGTTGGTTACGGAAATATCGGCAAGTACGCACTGGAGGCCATTGAGGCTTCTCCCGACATGGAATGCGTGGGCATCGTGCGCCGCACGGCATCCAGGGAGGGCTATCCCGAGCTGGCCGCCTACCCCGTGGTGACCGACATTGCCGAGCTGGGCAAGGTGGATGTGGCGATTCTCGCCACGCCCACGCGCTCCTGCAGGGAACACGCCGAGAAATGCCTGGCCATGGGCATCAACACGGTGGATTCCTTCGATATCCACACCTCCATCCTCGACTACCGCGCCGCGCTCATGCCCGTGGCCAAGGAGCACGGCACCGTGGCCATCATTTCCGCCGGTTGGGACCCCGGCTCGGATTCCGTGGTGCGCACCCTCATGGAGAGCCTGGCACCCAAGGGGCTTTCCTACACCAATTTCGGGCCGGGCCGTTCCATGGGCCACAGCGTCTGCGTGCGATCCAAGGCGGGCGTGAAGGATGCCCTTTCCATGACGATTCCGGTGGGTGAAGGCATTCACCGCCGCATGGTGTATGTGGAGCTGGAGGAAGGGGCCGACCTCGCCGAGGTGACGGCCGCCATTAAAGAGGATCCCTACTTTGCTTCCGACGAGACGCACGTGTTTGCGGTGGACAGCGTGGATGCGCTCAACGATGTGGGCCACGGCGTGAACCTGACCCGCAAGGGCGTGAGCGGCAAGACGCACAACCAGCTTTTCGAGTTCAACATGAAGATCAACAACCCCGCCCTCACGGCGCAGGTCCTGGTCAACGTGGCCCGCGCCTCCCTCAAGCAGCAGCCCGGTTGCTACACCATGATTGAGATTCCCGTCATCGACATGCTTCCCGGTGACCGGGAAGACATTATCAAGCACCTTGTTTAGAAACAAGGTGCTTGATGATTTACAATTTACAATTTACGATTGACGATTTGGGAATAACGGCGCCTGTCGGCGCGGGGAGGATACACGCCAACTACGGGGCTTCGGGGGGCCTGTTGTGGCGGGGGTAGCGGGAGTCGAGGTGCTTTTTCATTTTGGGGTAGCCGTTTTTCCAGAAGGAGGCTAGGTCGGAGGTGCTTGTCAAGCGCTTTCCCTCGAATTATTGCCAATTTTGCACACTTTTCCCAGTGAAAAATTGCCAAAACTGCACATTTTTCGAGGGAAAATGGGCTAAAGCGGTGCCTCTGATGGCCAGTTGTGGCGGGGGTAGCGGCCGGCGAGGTCCTTTTTCATCTGGGGGTAGCCGTTTTTCCAGAAGGAGGCGAGGTCGGAGGTGATTTGGTAGGGGCGCTGGTTGGGGGCCAGGATTTCCACGAGGCAGGGCACGCGGTTGTCGGCGATGCGCGGGGTGTCGTGCACGCCGAAAAGGAGCTGGCACTTGAGGCCGAAGGTGGGCGTGCCGTCCTCGCGGTAGAGGAGCTTCACCTCGCGCCCGTTGGCGAGCTTGATGGCCTTGGGGGCGTACTTGTTGAGGCATTCGCGCTGCCAGGGGGAGAGCCACTCCGCGAGCACGGGCAGCACGGGGCGGGTGGCGATGTCCTTGTAGCACACGGCGCCCTCGCAAATCATGGTGATGGCCACCAGGCGGTCGTCCTCGCCGAATTCCGGCAGCTCCAGTTCCGGCATGGCGTTGCGGAGGCATGCGAGGCGGTGGATCCATTGCAGGACGTGGCCGTCCCACTGCTCCAGCTTCAAATTGCCGCGCACCACCTGGTCTGCGAGGATGGGCGCAGCGGCCTGCGGGTCGGCATCGCCCGTTTCCTTTTCCGCGAGCACCAAATCGCGGTAGAGGGTTCGGCGGATGTTGAGCACGCGCTTGCGTGCGGGGTCGTACACGGGGACGTTGTCCTGCCGCGTGGGCAGGATATCCTGCGGGATGACGGTGCAGCGGGAGAGGCGGGTCTCCACACGCTTGCCGCCGATTTCCGTGATATCGGCGGGCAGGAAGACACTCCCGTTGGCGTGCGCGGCCACGGAGTCGGCATCGATGCTGCCGCCGCGGCCTCCGCAAATTCGCGCGGTGTTGGATGCGGTGCCGTTGCGCACGGCGAGGTTGGCGGGATAGCAGCGCAGCAGCGCGCGCGGCAACACGTCCGCCAGGTTTTCCATAAAAATCTCCTGCGGCTCGCCGTTGCCGCCGAGCTGTCGCCAGGCCTTGACGATTTCGCGTGCGGCGCGGGCCTGGATGCCAAGGCGGGTGCATTCCTGCGGTGCGAAGCTGCAGCGGGCGGCGGCCTGCACGGCGCGCCACTCCGCCTGGAAATCGCAGAAGTCGCCGCGCTCGCGCAGACTGGGATGCAGCCCGCTGGAAAGGGCAATGGATTCCCCCTGCAGCAGGGCCGCCACCGCCGCCATCTCCGGCACCAAGCGGGCATCCTCGCCCTCCACCATCAGCCGCGCCAGCACGGGCGGCAGCGGGTGCGCCAGCATGCGCCGCCCCAGCTCCGTGAGCCCTTTTTCATCCGCCGCCTCCAAGTCCAGCAGCAACTGCCACGCGCGCTCGGTCTCGGTTTCCGTGGGGGCGTCCGGCCAAGGGAATTTTTTAATATCATCCAGCGATTTGCAGCCCCAGGCCAGCAGGTTGAGGAAGGCCATGGAGATGTCCGCGCGGTGGACCTCCGGCGAGGGGAACGGCGCGCGGCGGCGCTGGTCGGCCTCGCTCCACAGGCGGATGCAGCGGCCGGGGCCCAGACGCCCTGCGCGGCCGGTGCGCTGATCCGCCTGGGCTTGGGAGATGGGGACGATGTGCAGGGTGGAGAGCCCGCGGTGGGGCTCCCAGCGGGCCTCGCGCACGGTTCCGGCATCCACCACGGAGCGGACGCCCTCGATGGTGAGCGAGGTTTCCGCGATGTTGGTGGAAACGATGACGCGCGGGCGCTCGCCGCACTCCACGGCGCGGTTCTGGGCCTCCGGCGGCAGCGCGCCGTGCAGCGGGAACACATCGCGCCCCTTCATCCAGGAAACATTCTCCAGCAGCTCCACCGTGCGGCGGATTTCATACGCGCCCGGCAGGAACACCAGGATGTCCCCGCAGTCGTCGTGCGCCAGCAGATCCTTCACCGCGGCGGCGCACTGGTCCCACACCGGGGGCGGGGCGAGGTGGCCGAAGCGGTCGCGCACAGCCACGGGCTGGCGGTAGGCCACCTCCACGGGGAAGAGACGGCCCTCCGCGCGCAGCACCTGCGCCTGTGGCAGGTAGCCCTGCAGCTTGTCCAGCTCCAGCGTGGCGGACATCACCACCACGGCCAGCTCCGGGCGCTGCGTGCGCTGCAGCTGCAGCACGCGCGCCAGGCACAAATCGCCGGAGAGACGCCGCTCGTGCACCTCGTCGAACACCACGGCGGACACGCCGCGCAACTGCGGGTCGTCGGTGAGGCGGCGCTCCAGGATGCCGTCGGTCACAAAGAGGATGCGCGTGGAATCGGAGCGGCGGGAGTCGAAGCGCACGGTGTAGCCCACCTCGCGCCCGAGCTGGCAGGGGTACTGCCGCGCCACAAAGCCCGCCAGCAGGCGCGCCGCGAGCCGCCGCGGCTGCACCACCAGGATGCACCCCTTCTCCCCATACCCCGCCTCCTCCAGCATGAGCGGCACGCGCGTGGACTTGCCGCTGCCCGTGGGCGCGCTGATGAGCACGGTGGCTCCCGCGTGCGAAACCGCGCGCAGCAGGTCGTCGTGTATCTGTTCGATGGGCAGCGGCATCACATGGTTTGCATGAGGCGCAGGGTTTCCGCCAGCTTGTCTGCGGGCTTGGTCTTGGTGAGGCGCGGGAAGCGCTTGTCGATGAGGATGTAGTCCTTGTTGCGGGTGAGCATGAGCTTCTGCCCGCTGACCTCCACCATGCTGATGTTGCGGCGGGAGGCGAGCAGGCGAATTTTCTGCACGGCGAGCAGGTGGCGGGCCTCGCGCGGCAGCTTGCCGAAGCGGTCGTGCCACTCGCGCTCCAGGTCGTCGATGTCCTCCAGCGTGGTGGCGCGCGCCAGGCGGGTGTAGGCGTCCATGCGGGCCTTGGTGGACTCCATGTAGGAGGACGGCAGGTAGGCGCCGATGAGCGCGTGTGCGTCCTCGCGGGTGGCCATCATGGCCTCGCTCAGGCAGAGGAAATCCGCCTTGAACACGGCATCCGCGCGGGCGGTGGGCACCTTGCCCTGCAGGCGCTCGATGGATTGCCGCAGCAGCTGGCAGTACAGCTCGAACCCGATGGCGGCGATATGCCCGCTCTGCTGGGTGCCCAGCAGGTTGCCCGCGCCGCGGATTTCAAGGTCGCGCATGGCGATTTTGA